>CAKSAJ010000002.1 GCA_934435195.1 uncultured Schaedlerella sp. | reverse complement strand
GAGACAACAGATTCTGCAACTTATGCGGGAAGTACCAGCGTAAAAGCATATGTGACAGGAAATTCTGAAAATGAGCAAGAGAACCATCCCGAAGATGAGGAACATTTGCAAGATAAAAGAACAACAAATGCGAAAACAGGAGATGAGAGCAAAGCTACAATGTGGATTACGATATTGATATTCTCAATGCTTGTATTTGGATGTGGAATAAAATATAAAAAAGGTAACAAGTAAATAAAAATTTGTGTTATTATAGACAAAACAAAAGAAATGCAGAAGCGAAAGGGGCGGCAAAAATGAAGGAGAATAAAACAATTAAAATTATCACATTAATCACAGGAATACTGACAGTGCTGTTAGGTTTTTATGCAGTAGTTCGACCTATGAGAACTTTCTTAGCAATCGGATGGATTCTTGGAATGCTTCTCTTAGTAAATGGTATTGAACTTGTGATACTTTCATTGTCTAAAGAGAAGAAAGACGTTGGAGCATGTATTCTTGGAGTTCTGGAAGGACTTGGCGGTATTGTTTTATTGTTCAGTGGCGTACAGAGATTCCTGACAGATATCATGGCAACCTATCTGGTTGGCGGAAGTGTATTGATTTATGGTATTTTCCAGATTGTAGCCGGAGTGAAGAAGTTTAAAGATTCTAAGGGAAAAGGCATTCTGGCGATTATCTGTGGTGTATTATCAATCATTGTAAGTATTATTGCTTTTACACATCCGATATTGACAATGTTCTCAGTTGGATATATGATCGCATTTTCTGTTTTGATGCAGGGGGTTAATATGATCGTACTTGCTGTGAATTTTGGAAAAGCGAGTGAGGAATAAAAAGATAATAGAATAGTAACAACTGAAAAGAGGATATAAAAATGATGATGCTATCTCCCTTGTATGGCATCATCATTTTCGTTATAATGAAAAAATACTGCAAGATGATTTGATTGAAACGATAAATTAAAAAATTATACGAGAGGAGACAAGCAAATGGAGAGATATGATATTGCAATTATCGGAACCGGTCCTGCAGGATTATCTGCTGCAATTACAGCCACAGTCCGTAATAAAAAAGTGTTGCTGTTGGGACCGGCAAATCTGAGCGAAAAAGTACAGAAAGCACATTTGATACAGAATTATTTGGGCTTACCGGAAATAAGTGGAGAAGGGCTTGTTAAAGCCTATCAAAAGCATTTAGAAGCAATGAATATTTCCGTCACAGATGCAAGGGTAAATGCAATCTATAACATGGGAGACTATTTTGGAATCCAGGCATCGGGTGAAATCTATGAAGCAGATACAGTTATTCTGGCGACAGGTGTTGTGACAGGGAAGATGTTGGAAGGAGAAAAAGAATTTCTGGGGCGTGGCGTGAGTTATTGTGCTACGTGTGATGCAATGCTGTATAAAGGAAAAAAGGTTGCAGTAATCGGCTATAGTAAGAGAGAAGAAGCCGAGGCAGAATTTCTTGCAGAGGTTGTGGATAAGGTGTATTATTTCCCAATATATAAGGACGAACCGCAGCTTTCTGAAAATATTGAAATTGTCAGGGAAGTGCCGAAGAAAATATTTGGTACAGATTTAGTAGAGGGCTTGCAGACAAATAAAGGAGAATGGAAGGTAGACGGGATTTTTGTTTTACGCGAAAGCATTTCACCGGAGCAGCTGCTTGGCGGAGTAGAACTGGATGGAGTACATGTGAAAGTAAATTTGAAAATGGAAACAAGTATTTCAGGATGTTATGCGTGTGGAGATATAACAGGAATGCCATATCAGTATATTAAGGCAGCAGGTCAGGGAAATGTGGCAGCATTATCTGCGGTTGAATATCTGGCAAAGAATAAAGAGAAAAAGGTGGAATAGATGAAATCATATGAAGTAATATTATTTGATCTGGATGGAACGATAACAGATTCGTCAGAGGGGATTACCAATTCTGTAAAATATATGTTGAAGCAGTATGGAATTGAGGAAAATGATATGGATAAACTGTGTCAGTTTATCGGTCCTCCGTTGGTAGAACCTCTGCAGGAAATGTATGGATTTTCGGAGGATGAAGCAATAAAAGCAGTAGCTCAGTACAGAGTGTATTATAAAGATAAAGGAATCTTTGAAAACAAGGTTTATGAAGGCTTTGAAGATGTGCTGAAGGTATTGAAGAAAAAAGGAAAAAAGGTACTTGTTGCAACTTCAAAACCGGAATTATTTGCAAGAAGAATAATGGACTATTTTCATCTTACACAATATTTTGATTATGTGGCAGGGGCAGGGATGGATGAACGTAATGGTTCCAAGGCTGCAGTAATCGAGCATGCATTTGAAGAATGCAATATTACAGATAAATCGCAGGTGCTCATGGTCGGAGACCGTAAGTATGATGTGAATGGTGCAAAGAAGATGGGTGTTGACAGTATGGGTGTTTTATATGGTTTTGGTTCAAGAGAAGAATTGGAAGAAGCAGGGGCAACATATATTGTCGATACAGTGAAAAATCTGGAAGAAACATTTTGTGAGATGGAATAAAAATATTCACAGTAATATGTGTGGATAACAAAATAAAATGTGAAAAAACATGGAGAGAATCCAACTGGTTGTGGATAACTCTCCATGTTTTTCGTTTAAAGAAAATCGTTTATTGGATCGTGGGGCTCCAATGTGTATTTAATAATTATTCTTCTGCTGGAAGTTCTGTTGTTTTCTCTTTTGGTGGCATAACCAGTGAGAAAATTAAAAATGCGATCAATGCAGCAACTAAGCCAGGTACGATTGGCTGGTTGAAGTGAAGACCGAACAAGTTTCCGCCGGAAATATGCTCAAGGTAAACAACTACGATTGTACCTGCAACTAATGATGCGATTGTACCGGCCGGAGAAGCACCCTTCCAATAATGTCCGAGAACATATGGGAAGAAAGCACCTGCGGCACGCAGAGTAAATGCAAACATCAAGATAGATACGATGCTTGATGTATTAAACAGTGCAATCAATGTAGCAGCAACACCAACAGCTGCCATTGTGATACGAGTAACGATCATAACCTCTTTGTCGGAAGCTTCTGGTTTGATTACGATTTTGTAAATATCATTTGCAAAAATAGCACCGGCACCAAGAAGGTCTGAGTCAGCACTTGACATTGTAGCAGAGATGATACCTGCAAATAATAAACCACAGATAAGAGCCGGCATAGCTTCCATAGCTAATACAGGAAGTGCGTAACGAGCACCGATATCCTGGAAATCAGCTGCGTTGAATTTACCCATGTTAATCAAAGCAAGAACGATGATTCCCATAAGAGTAGGAACAAATGCGTAAATAAAGTTTACGATTGCTGCAAGAATAGAACCCTGTTTTGCAGCTTTACCATCTCTTGCGGCATAGTATCTGGATACCGCTTCCTGTCCTACAGTAAATGTAGCAACGTACATAATTGTTAAGCTGATAACATCCATTACATTATATCCTTTAAAGATATCAAATGTTTCAGCCGGAACATTTGCAACAACGTTATTCCAGCCGCCGGCAAGATTCATACCGAATGGCAATGCGATGATCATACCAACTACGATCAGAAATACCTGAACGAAGTCTGTCAGAGTTACGCTCCAGAGACCACCCATGATGGCATAAATTGTTACAACAATACCTACGATCAGAACAGCTGTCTTGTAGTTCATGTTCAGCATTGTAGATAAGATAACAGAAGAAGCAATAAACTGTCCGGCTGTCAGTCCGATCAATGGTACAAACATAATTAATGAAGTAATGATTCCAGATGGTTTTCCATAACGGCGACGGAAATACTCAGGAACAGTTTTAACCATGGCAGCACGGAATTTTGGTGCCAGGAATGTTAAAATAACAAAGGCAAATCCCATCGTGATGATGTACCATGCGGCACTCAAGCCATGGCTTTCCATACCCTGCTGAACAACACCGAGAGAGCTTCCGCCTCCGATTTCTGTTGCGGCGAGAGTACCGGCCATAAGAAATGGTCCTAAACGTCTTCCGGCAACAACAAAGTCTGTGTTGGATTCAATTTTCTTGGATGATAAATAACCAATCAATAACATTACCAGAAGATATACAACAACAACACTGGTTACAATAATGTTTGACTGCATATGCAATCCCTCCTCTTTTCTCATTATAACAAAATAGGTATCAGACTCCCACGAAACCTGACACCCTTGTCTTTCTGTATTATAACATATAAAGGGCCAATTGGGGATGGCTTTTTTTGGAGTGCCAGATAGGGACGGGGATTAGTGGCTCTTTCGCGAGCAAAAGAGCCACTAATCCCCGTCCCCAATGGTCTTGTTAATGAGAACGTTTCTCAATTAATACATTTATAATTGACATTCTATTAAAGGATAAAATATAGTATAAAAAGTTAGATGAAAGTAACGAAAGGGAGATATATGAAACTAAAAGCGGTAATGGCATGCGTTTGTCTTAGCGTATCACTGTTATTAGGAGGTTGTAATAACATAAAGCAGGATACGACAACAGAGACAAAAAACACACAGACGGAAGAAAAAGCAGAATCCAATGAGGAAGCGTCAAAAGATATATTTGCAATGGATACTTATATGACAGTGACTGCATATGGTGCCAAGGCGCAGGAAGCGGTTGACGAGGCAGAAGCGGAAATTCAGAGATTGGATGAACTGCTTTCGACAGGAAATGAAGAGAGTGAGATTGCACAATTAAATCAAAATAAAAGTGCGACATTGTCTGAAGATGCAGGGTATTTGGTAGAACGTGCATTAGAACTAAACAAGGAGACAGACGGAGCATTTGACATTGCAATTTATCCGGTCATGGAAGCATGGGGATTCCCAACACAGAATTATCAGGTGCCGACAGCAGACACGTTAGAATCTCTTTTAAAACTTGCCGATGCATCACAGATTATATACGACGAGAATAGCAGAAAGATTTCATTTGGCCGGGAAGGAATGAAAATTGACCTTGGAGGAATTGCAAAAGGGTATACTTCATCAAGAATCATGGACATTTACAAGGAAAATAATATTTCCAGCGGATTAGTCAATCTTGGAGGAAATGTGCAGGCACTTGGAACGAAGCCAGATGGCAGTAAGTGGAGAGTTGCGGTACAAAGTCCGGATGATACAGAGGATTATCTTGGAATTTTAAGTGTTGAGGATAAAGCTGTAATTACATCTGGTGGATATGAACGATATTTTGAACAGGATGGAAAGACTTATCATCACATCATTAATCCAAAGACCGGTTATCCTGCAGAAAATGGTCTGACATCCGTTACTGTTGTAAGTGAAGATGGAACATTGGCAGATGGCCTTTCTACTTCTCTTTTTATTATGGGAAAAGAAGAAGCAATCGAATTCTGGAGAGCGCATAGTGATGAGTTTGACATAATCATGCTGACAGATGAAGGAAAACTTTATGTGACGGAAGGAATTCAGGATGATTTTTCGACAGAAATGGAGATGGAAATCATTGAGAAATAATAATCTATATTTCGAGAATATTTAAGGCGTAAAGAAAGGAAAGAGAAACAGATTATGGATATGAACGATAAAGGAAAGAAAATAAAATCCTTTGCACCAGTTCTTTCTGTCGCATTGGTTACGGCTTGTGTAGCTGGCTCTTTAAGTGGATATAAGGAACCGGTCTATGCAGCGCAAAAGACGGAAAGGGTGGAAGATAAAGTATCAAAAACAACTTCATCGGAAAAGGTGGAAAAGAAAAGTACAGCAAAAGGTTCTTTTGATCTGGCAGATGGTGTTTATAAAGGAACCGGAACCGGATATGCCGGAGATATTACTGTGTCCGTTCAGATTAAGGACAAGCAGATCGTGGCAATTGATATCTTAAGTTCATCCGATGACGCAGCATTTTTTAATCGTGCGAAGGCAGTGATTGACCGAATTATAGAAGGACAGACATTGGATGTGGATACGGTATCGGGAGCGACCTACAGTTCAAATGGAATTATCAGTGCTGTGAAAAATGCGCTGACAGGGGAAAAGGACAGCGGAGAAACCGGACAGTCACAATCGGGCGGAACAGCCGCAGCAGGAAGTTCGACTTCGGTGGCTCAGGTAGAAGATGCAGCAAGTTATAAAGATGGTACTTATTACGGAACCGGTACAGGATTCGGAGGAACAATGAAGGTTCAGGTAGATATCAGTGGAGGTAAGATTGCGGCGATTCAGATATTGGAAAACAACGATGGAAGCGAATACATTTCCAAAGCGTCTTCTATCATCAATGCGATTATTTCCAGTCAGAATACGAATGTGGATACGGTATCAGGAGCAACCTACAGTTCAGTCGGAATCATTCAAGCGGTACGGGATGCACTCAGTCAGGCGGCGGTCAACAGTACAGACAGCAGTAGTCAGAGCAGCAACACAAGTCAGTCGGATAAGAATGATTCCACAACAGATATAATTACCGGTACCATTCCATACAAAGAGGGAATCTATTATGGAACAGCAGAGGGCTACAGCGGAGATGTCAGCGTTGCAGTTGTCATTCAGGAACATACACTAAAGGCAATTTTAGTTACAGATAATTCAGATGATGAGGCATTTTTTAATCGTGCAATGGATGTTGTGAAAAATGTTATGAAAAAACAGAATACCGAGGTGGACACAGTTTCAGGAGCAACCTACAGTTCCAAAGGCTTGTTAAACGCAATCAAGAATGCATTGAAGCAGGCAGAGAAAGCAACCAATGGAGAATCACTGGATGAGAAAGTCGATACAGCAAAACTTACAGAAGCAATTGAAAGCGTAAATGAACTGGAAGAGTCAGAATATACAGAAGCAACATGGGCGGTTCTTCAGGTAAGATTGCAGGAAGCAAAAGAGGCAATGGAGGCGAAAGAGCAGACAGCAGTGAATAAAGCACTGGATAATCTGAATAGGGCAGTGGCATTGCTGGAGAGAAAAGATTCCGGAGATAATGAAGATAAAAAGGACAGCATCTACATTGACGGAACTTATACAGTGACAGTTCCTTGTGAACCGGATGAAGATGAGGATTTTGAGACATATAACTTAACAATGAATGTGACGATTCGCAATGATAAAGTCGTAGCGATCACGGATATTTATGGTGATGGCTCATCTACAAATGATAGTTACATCAAGAAAGCAACCAATGGTACATCGTCAAAAGAAGGGGTCATTTCTCAGATTGTGAAAAAGGGCTTGCCGGAAGAAATTGATGCGGTATCGCGAGCAACTTGTTCTTCAAATGCAATCGTAGCAGGCTGTGAGAAAGCACTGGAAGAGGCGAAACGGCCGGAAAAGACGGAGGCTGAATAACGATGAGAGAGTTTTGGATCAGAGTCGTGAGTCTGATTGCGGTTGTAGGCATTCTGGTCGGATATAATTCGGTTTTGGATGCAAGAGAGAAAAATGAAGAGATTGCAAAATTGAAGGCACAGGTAACGGAGACACAGTCAGCAGAAAGTGATGATAGTAACTACAAAGACGGTACTTATCAGGGAGAGGCAGAAGGCTTTGGTGGAACGGTTGCTGTTGAGGTGACGGTAGAAAAAGGAAAAATAACAGCAGTTGAGATTGTAAGTGCTCAAAAAGAGGATGGTGCTTACTTGTCTATGGCAAAAGATATCATTCCGAAAATCATCGAGGCACAGAGTGCAGATGTAGATACTATCAGCGGAGCAACATTTAGCTCGACAGGAATTAAAAATGCTTCACAGGAAGCTTTAGAAAAGGCGGTGAAGTAAGATGAAAAAAATAGAACTACATTCTGTGTCAAAAAAACAATTAAAACAGATACATATATGGTTACGGGCTGCAATTCAACTTTTGTATTTTATTTTCATTCCTTCTGTGTATACAGCAGCATTTGCAGGAGTGAAATATATCTTTACACAAATTGGAGCAGGAGAACGAATCGAGTTCACCTCTTTTGTGACAGTACTTATTTTAATTTGTGTGTACACAATCCTGTTTGGCAGGTTTTTCTGTGGATTTGCCTGTGCGTTCGGGACATTGGGAGATGCAGTACATGCTTTGTACAGATACATTTTCAAGAAAATGAAAAAGAAACCACTTCTGATTTCAGATGAATGGGCAAATTGGCTGGATAAATTAAAATATATTGTACTGACAGTGATTGTCTTAATGTGCTTTGCAGGCGTATATGGTAAAGCAAAAGGGACAAGTCCCTGGGATGCATTTTCTATGATAAGAGCAGGTAATTTTAAACTGGGTGGTTATATTGCTGGCTTACTTATTTTAATTCTGATACTTGTAGGTATGTGTCTGGAAGAGAGATTTTTCTGTAGAAATTTATGCCCGATGGGGGCGGTGTTCTCATTGCTTCCGGTACTTCCGTTCTTCGCATTACATCGTGATCGTGAGAACTGTATCAAAGGATGCAGTGCCTGTACGAAGAAATGCCCATCTGGAATCGGACTTCCGGAAGATGGTTCACCGAGAGTGGAAGGGGATTGTTTCCAGTGTCAGAAATGCATCGATACTTGTCCGAAAGGAAACATCCATACCGGAATTCGAAGCCTGAAAGGAAATGAAGTCTGGTTTACACTTTTTAGAGCAATCTTGTTAGCAGCAATCTTAATCTGGGCAGGAGTATAAGATGAAGAAAAATGATGTCGTACTTAGTGGAGGAATTCTTGTCATTGCACTTGTTTTGTTTCTGGTTATGCATTTGACCAGAAATGAAGCGGGGAATCAGATACAGATAACAGTTGATGGAGAGGTATATGGCACGTATTCTCTTGAAAAAAATCAAGTGATTGAAGTAAAAGAAAAAGATTTTTATAATCGTATTCGGATTCAGGATGGCGTGGCGTATATGGAAGAGGCAAATTGTCCGGATGGATATTGCGAAGAGCAGGGGAAAATCAGTGGTCGTACGCAGACGATAGTCTGCCTTCCACACAAACTGGTTGTGGAAGTATTAGATGCAGATGGCCTGGAAAATGACAGCACATCGGAAGATGTACCGGATACCATATCGAAATAAACAAAAGGAAAGCGAAAGAAATGAATCGTAATAAGAAGATTGCAAATATGGCAATGCTTGTTGCAGTTGCAATGATATTTAGCTATGTGGAAAGTCTGATTCCAATCAACTTTGGAGTGCCGGGGATGAAGCTTGGAATTGCCAATCTGGTCACTGTGACCGGCATTTATTTCCTGGCACTTCCAGAAGTATTGCTGGTAGTAGTTATGCGAGTGCTTTTGATTGGTTTCATGTTTGGAAATGGAATGTCAATCATATACAGTCTTGCAGGTGGAATATTAAGTGTTCTTGTTATGACACTTTTGAAAAAAGCAAAAGGATTTTCCGAAGTGGGAGTCAGCATTGCAGGAGGAATCTCACACAATATCGGGCAATTAATAGTTGCTTCTATTGTAGTAGAGAACATGAAATTAGTATATTATCTTCCGGTACTTCTGATAGCAGGAACGATAACCGGATTCTTGATTGGAATATTAAGTAAAAAACTGCTTCCGATTGTGAAAAGAGAGGCAGCAAAATCATTGGAAATTATTTAATTTTTTTTGATTATAGGTTAGTAAAAACTAACTTAATAATAAATTTTATCAATAAAAACTTTTTAAAAGGAGGACCATATGAAAAAGAAAAACATAACAACAAAAGCGATGACAATGGCTGTGGCAATGTCAATGGTAGCAGGACTTTACCCATCTACTGTGTTTGCGGCAACAGGAAGTGAAGTTGCGAAAGATGGGGTGTATACAAAGACGGCTCATGTTACAAGAACACAGGAAGACGTGGATGATGAAAATGAGTGGAATGAATATGACGTTCAAGTTGATTTGAAAGTAGAAAACGGAAAGTTTTCTGATATCGTTGTGACACCATTAAATGGATACAATGAGGCTGATAATAAAACTTATTTTGAGAAGGCATATTCTAAAACAAAAGGAATTAAAACAAAATTAGTTGGTCTGGATGCAACAGAAGATACAATCAATAACTGGGATACAGTGAGTCAGGCAACACGTACTTCAAAAGCAATAAAAGAAGCTGCACTTGAAGCAATCCGTTCAGCAGGAACAGCTACAGAAGTAGATACAACAGCATTGGAGCAGGCAATTGCAGCAGCAAAAGCATTGAATGAATCAGATTATACAGCAGATAGTTGGAAAGCAATGCAGACTGCATTGACAGCAGCAGAAAGTGCACAGGCAGCAAAGGAAAGCCAGACCGCAGTGGATAAAGCAAAAGACACATTGAATACAGCGGTAAATGCGTTGGTGAAGGCAGAGACAAAAGAAGAGTATTCATATGTTTATGTGGGAATGACATGGGCAGAGTACTGGGCAAATGAAGGCGTATTGAATGCAGGAAGCACAGCATCATCTGATGTATTAGATTCCCATAATGAATATGACAAGGGAGCTTTTGATGCTGTAACAAGAGCCACAACAAACCATGGACTTCACAGAGGTAGTTTCCAGTGTAATGCAGTAATTGAGACAAATGATGGACAGACATATAATCTTGCGTACTGGAAAGATCAGAAAACATTTGTAACAACAGATGGACAGGAAGTTGCAATTGGTGATATTAAGTCAAACATCAAAGATTATAAGGTAACAGGACTGAAGTATGTACCGGTAAAAGTAAAGACAGCAGACTTTTCAGCATTAAAAGAGAAATATGCGGTAGTAGAGAATGGTGGAACGCTTAGAGGTGGATACGGAGAAGGAAACCTAAGTTCATACGAAGTGACAGCAAATGTAACTGACAGTACAAATGGTTTAAAAGAAGCGACAAAGAAAGAGGACGGAAGTTTTGAGTTCTCAGCAAGAAAGAATGACGGAACAGAATCTGGTTTGAAAGATGTCAGCTTAAAGACAGCAGATGTAACACCATCTGTAAGAAAGACAACGGATGAGAAGAAAAATACAGGCGCATTCGGAGATTTCCTGAGAGTAGACTTGGACGGAAACTACGGAGATCTGGGAGCAAATATGCAGGCGGTAGAGTGGACATACTATGGTTCAGACAGCAGCCGAACAAATGCAGTTGCAACATATGGAACAAAGTTCGCATCAGACAACTGGATGCACAAATCAATGGGAATCCAACTTGCGTTGACAGAATCAGAGAGATGCCAGTTACCGGAAGGAACAGACGGAACAGGATACTGGAAACTGACAGTATATGCACTTGGATATGAAGATTACACATATGAGTTTGAAGTAGGAGCAGATAATCTTGCATTAGAAGAAAAAGAAGCAAGTGCAGAAGATCTTGGAGCATTGCAGGCAAAAGTAACAGAGGCAGAAGGATTTACAGAGTCAGATTACACAGCAGATAGCTGGAGCAATCTGCAGACAGAACTTCAGGAATCAAAAGACCTGCTTGCAAAAGAAAAACCATTGGAGGCAGAAGTAAAAGAGCAGACGACACATTTGACAGAAGCAATCAACAATCTGGTGAAGGTAGAGACAAAAGAAACATATGTCCTTATGAATATTCCGTATGCAGCATTCTATAAAGCAGAGACAACAAACAATGACGTAGAAGTGGATGCATTTACTTCAGCTACATTGAATAAAACACGCACAACGGGACTTTCAGGCGGTTCTTATCATGCAAATGAAGATGGTTCTAAAATTGATGGTATTACATATGCAGTAAAAGTGGATTCTTCTGTAGATCTTACAAAATATAAAGAAGTTAAAGATACAGATAAGGTAGAAATTACAGTAACAAATCGTGGAAAAACATCCACAACAACACTGGAAGGAAAAGATACTTTATTCCAGAATGAAACATATGCTTATTATCCATTAACAGAGACTCCTGCAAACTACAAAGAAGTTTCACTTGATGAAAATGGAAATCTTGTATTTAGTGAGGTAAAAGGACAGGAAGCAAAAGCTCTGACAGGAGTTACAGCAGAGTTATTAACACAGTCTTCTTATGGTGATTATCAGCTTAATCTTGATGGACTTCCAGAAGATGAAATCACATCTTCTAATGTAAATGCGGTTGTTGTAAGAACAACAGATGGAACAGCATATGGTATGCGTCATCTTGAAAACATCTGGAGAGGAAACGAGCTGGCTTGGAGTACAGGATATACAGATTCAGTACATGGTTGCCCGACATCTTCCGCACATTACACATCTATGATGGGCAAGACAATTGACAGTATTGAATATTACACAACAAATGGAGTGTATACAATTGATATCGAAGACCTTTATGTTCCTGTAAAATTTGCAAAAACGGAGGATGCCGTTAAGGTCGCAGATGCAGATATTTCTGCAGGTAAGACAACAATTGAATTGAATCTTCAGGATGACTTTGATCCAGAGTATAGTGTGGATGGCCTAGATGTAACAGTAGAAGGAAATGTATTGACATATAAGGCAGCCACAGAAACAAGAGCGGCAGGTTCAATAGAGCCAGGTAAATATACGCTCACAGTAAAAGATAAAAATGGCAAATATGCAGATATTGTTACATCCTTCCTGTTGACAACAACAGATATGCCAGCAGCTTATGATGCAGAGAATAAGAAACTTGTACAGGCAGAGGGATTTGATACTGATGCATTAAATTCATATATTGGGAAAATCACTTCTGTAAATGTAAATGGTACAGATTATGCAGCAACCGGAAGAGGTAAAGTTGAGATTATCGGAAATGATGGAACACTAAAGACAGATGCAGCGCCATTTAAAGATGCGGTAGCGGGAACAGAATTCCAGATTACAGTAACTTCAACGGGATATACAACACCTCTTGCATTTACTTATAAGGTTGCAGGAGAAACTCCGGCACCGGTTGTAGTTGATACTTCTTCACTGGAAGCAGCAATTGCAGAAGCAGACGGATTAAAAGAATCTGACTATACAGCAGACAGCTGGGCAACATATCAGGCAGCCCTTGCCAATGCAAGAAGTGTAGCAGAAGCAAAAGAGAGTCAGGAAGCAGTAGATCAGGCAAAAGCAACATTGGATGCAGCAAAGGCAGCCCTTGTAAAAGCAGAGCAGCCGGTAAGCGTTGATACTTCTTCACTTGAAAAAGCAATCTCTGATGCAGAAGCATTGAAAGAAGCAGATTACACAGCAGATAGCTGGAAAGCAATGCAGACAGCTCTTACAAAAGCAAAGAGTGTGTTGGCAGCAAAAGAAAGCCAGACAGCAGTGGACGAGGCAACCAATACTTTGAACAGTGCAATCAAAGGAATGGTTAAGCAATCTGGTCAGACAACGAATAAGACAAATAACACAACAAATAAGACGAATAGCACAACCAATAAAACAGGCAACACAACAAAGACAAGTGGAACAAATGCTGCTAAAACAGGAGATGTGACAAGCGTTCTTGGATGGTTAGGTCTTGCAGTATCTTCACTTGGTGCAGGTGTCGGTGGAGTGACATGGAAGAGAAGAAAACGCAAATAAGTTTTTAAGAAGATGATATACCGCAGTTTTCCAAAGCTGTTCCATGGGCGATGTAGCATGTTGTTGTAATGATTGTAGGATGAGTAACTTCTGCAATTATACTTTCATAAATCAGTTGTCGGTTTCAAGACCGGCGAAAAATAGTTCATATGCATCATCTTCGCAAGTGAGAACAGGAGAATTTTCTCCACCGCCATTGGTGCTTCGTTTCATTGTGGCGTAAAATTCATCTCCGGCTTGAATGATATCCATAGGATAGATATCATAGCCCTCTTGTTGACAAATCAGGCAGAATTCCCCCAATGGGTCTTCTGCCTCTTTTGATGCAAGAAACCGTTTTTTTAATTCTGGGGTATGTATCGCTTTCTTCTGAAGCTCATCTAATTGTTCAATTGTGTTCATGTGCAGGTCCTCCTTGATAGGTTTTTATTATTGTAGCAAATTCAAAATGGATAGGCAATGGGGAAAACAACAAGACAGAAACTGTTAATTAAAAATGTATACAAGTACTTTCGCGGGTAAAATCTATGTGATAAACTAACTATATCTAAAGAGGGATTCTTGTATCTTTTCTTGCAGCGGGGCTGTCATAAAAGAGAGGAGAATTCAATGAGAAAAACAAATGAAGCAAAGAAACCAGACAATTTTATAATGTTACCCACCGTGGATTTTTGTTTTAAAGAGTTGATGCAGGATGAGAAGGTACGAAAAGGACTGATAGCGGCATTGCTAAATGTGAACCCGACGGAAGTGGAATCAACAACACTGATGCCGACGATTCTTAGAAAAAGATATCCAGAGGATAAATACGGAATCTTAGATGTACGAGTTAAATTGAAGAATGGTGTTCAAATGGATTTGGAAATGCAGGTCGAATCGTATGAATTCTGGGCAAATCGTTCTGTTTATTATGTGAGCAAGATGTATACGGAACAGATTAAAGAAGGAGAGGATTATGATAAACTCCAGAAGTGCATTCAGGTTGGTATTTTATGTTTTCCGTTGTTTGAAGACAATAAATGTTACCGAAGGATTGCTTTGTGTGATACGGAATCAGGAGAAGAATATACAGATCTGATAGAAATGCATGTTCTTGAACTTTCTAAATTACCTCCTGAGCAGCAAAATGAAACAGATTTTATGAAATGGATGCGCTTCTTCGGTGGGACGTGTGAGGAGGATTTCAAAAAGATGGCAGAGAAGGATGAATATATTGGCGAAGCATATGAAACATTAAAAAATATGAGCGAAGATGAAATAAAGCGAATGGAATACGAAGCCCGGCAAAAAGCAATTCGGGATTATAATTCTTATATGCATAGTGCCGAGCGAAGAGGAGTTAAGAGAGGGATTAAGAGCGGAATTAAGATAGGACAAGAAGAATTATTGAAACAATTGGTTAAAAAGAAACTTGCCAAAGGAAAAGAACCGGAGGTAATTGCAGACGAATTAGAATTAGAAGTTTCTGATTTGCAGAGGATTATTAGAGAAATAAGAGAAGCAGAATAAGTGCCAGACAGGGACGGGGTTTAATGGCTCTTTCGTTCGCAAAAGAGCCATTAAACCCCGTCCCCACAGGCTGTCCTGAAAAGGAGTTTGCCATTTCCAAACTTTTGCTTTACAAATGATATATAAAGTATTATGATAAAAAAAACGAAATCTTCAGGGCAGGGTGTGATTCCCTACCGGCGGTAAAGCCCGCGGGCCGAGAGGCATGATCCGGTGTGATTCCGGAGCCGACAGTATAGTCTGGATGAGAGAAGATGATGGTACAGTTATTTTAATAGATGAATGTAGTGTCTGAGCTCTGAGATGGTGATCCATTTCAGAGCTTTTTTGGTTAACAGATCATTTATCAGTTACATGTAACAGATCATTTCCCCTGTAGGTATCCTGCAGGGGTTTTTGTATAACTAAGAAAGAAGGAAGAGAAATGACGGATCAGGAATACATGCTCCGGGCAATCCAGCTTGCAAAAAAAGGAGAAGGATGGACGAATCCGAATCCGATGGTAGGTGCGGTGATCGTAAAAGACGGCCGGATCATCGGAGAAGGTTATCATAAAAAATGCGGAGAACTTCATGCAGAGCGCAATGCGATCGCATCGCTTACAGAATCGGCAGAGGGTGCGACAATCTATGTTACGCTGGAACCATGCTGTCATTATGGCAAGACACCGCCGTGTACAGAAGCAATCATAGAACAGAAGATCAAAAAAGTGGTGATTGGTTCCAGGGATCCGAATCCAAAGGTGGCAGGGAAAGGTGCACAGATATTGCGCGAATCAGGAATTACGGTAGTTCAGGATTTTATGCGGGAAGAATGTGACCGACTGAATCCGGTGTTCTTCCATTATATTACGACAAAGACACCGTATGTAGTGATGAAATATGCTATGACACTGGATGGAAAAATTGCGACAAAGACAGGTGCATCGAAGTGGATCACAGGAGAACCGGCCAGACGGGAAGTGCAGCATATGCGGCACCGCTATATGGGTATTATGGCAGGTATCGGTACTGTACTTGCGGATGATCCGATGTTGAATGTCCGGGTGCAAGGATGGAAAAGTCCGGTCAGGATAGTATGCGACAGTAGTCTTAGGATACCGCTTGACAGCCAGATCGTAAGAAGTGCAAAAGAGTACCGGACAATCGTGGTTTATGCAGGACGAGAAGAGAACGAAGAAATAACAAAAAAAATAGAACAGTTACATGCGAAAGGCGTAGATACCGTCTGCTGTCCGGATGAAAAAGGTCAGATAGACCTTAAAAAGCTGATGACATATCTTGGAAATAAGGGCATTGACAGCATTCTGCTAGAAGGCGGAGGCACGCTGAATGACAGTGCACTGCGGGCAGGGATAGTAAAAGAGGTACACTGTTTTATCGCACCAAAGTTATTTGGCGGAAAGAACAGTAAGACACCGGTGGAAGGACTCGGCATCGGACTTCCCTCAGAAGCATTGAAACTGAAATGTACGGATATCTGCCGGATTGGTGAAGATATCAGGATAATCTGTCAGGTATGTGGAAAAGAACAGGAGGGGCCATGTTTACAGGAATCGTAGAAGAGAAAGGAACGGTCCGCTATATACAGCTGACCGGAGAGTCAGGGGTTCTGGCAGTCAGGGCGAAGAAGGTATTGGAAAGAACGAAGATCGGTGACAGTATCGCAGTCAATGGAGTGTGTCTGACCGTTACATCACTTCAGCCGGATGGATTTACTGCAGATGTGATGGCAGAGACCATCAGGAGAAGCAGTCTGGGAAGCTGTAAAGCCGGAAGTCAGGTGAATCTAGAACGGGCAATGGCGGCAGACGGAAGATTCGGAGGACATATCGTAAGTGGTCATATTGACGGAACCGGAGTGATCCGCTCTCTGGTCCGGGAGGAGAATGCCGTCTGGGTATCTATCGGAACATCGCCGCAGATATTACATCTGATCGTGGAAAAAGGATCCATCTGTATAGACGGCATCAGTCTAACAGTGGCAAAAGTAGATGAAGAGGGATTTCAGGTATCGGTTATCCCGCATACAGGAGAAGAAACGACGCTTTTGGAAAAAGTGCCGGGTGATCCGGTGAATCTGGAGAATGATGTGATTGGAAAATACGTAGAAAGGCTGTTAGGCCTTGGAAAGAGTGAAGAAGAGAAAAAAGAATCCGGAATTACGATGGAATTTTTGCAGGAATTCGGATTTTAGAACAGGAGGATAAATAGAATGTCACAAAACAATCAGTACAATACAATCGAAGAAGCACTGAGGGATCTGAGGGAAGGAAAGATTATTCTGGTTACGGATGATCCGGACAGAGAGAATGAAGGGGATCTGGTATGTGCAGCAGAGTTCGCGACACAGGAGAATATTAATTTTATGGCGACTTATGCGAAAGGACTTATCTGTACACCGATGAGTGCGGAAGTTGCAGCAAGGCTTAACTTTCCACCGATGGTTGCGGAGAATACCGATAATCACAGCACAGCATTTACCGTTGCGGTGGATCATGTCGATACAACGACAGGTATTTCGGCAGCAGAACGTTCCTATACAATCATGAAATGTGTGGATGAAGATGCGAAGCCGGAAGATTTCAGAAGACCGGGACATGTATTTCCGCTCATTGCCAGAAAAGGTGGAGTCCTGGTGCGGAACGGACACACAGAGGCAACGACTGATCTGATGAGACTGGCTGGATTGAAAGAATGCGGCGTGTGTTGTGAGATTATGAAAGAAGATGGCACAATGATGCGTACACCACAGTTGTGGGAACTTGCAAAAGAGCATAATCTTACATTTGTTACGATCCGTGATCTTCAGGATTACATGAGAATCCATGAAAAACATGTAAAAGAAGAGGCGGTTGCAGACCTTCCGACACAGTATGGAGATTTCAGACTTCACGGATATATCAATGATATTACAGGAGAACATCATCTTGCACTGGTAAAAGGTGATATCGGAGACGGTGAAGATGTACTTTGCAGGGTACATTCGGAGTGCCTGACAGGTGATGCATTTGGTTCCCTTAGATGTGACTGTGGTCTGCAGCTTCAGACAGCAATGCGTCAGGTAGAAGCAGAAGGCAGAGGAATCATTCTTTATATGAGACAGGAAGGCAGAGGAATCGGGCTGCTCAATAAGATCAAAGCATATGCACTGCAGGAGCAGGGATATGATACGGTAGAGGCAAATGTAAAGCTGGGATTTGCACCGGATCTCAGAGAGTACTGGATCGGAGCGCAGATATTATCGAATCTCGGTGTGAAGTCATTGAGACTTCTGACGAATAATCCGGACAAAGTCTATGGACTTGGTGGATTCGGATTGAAGATCAATGAAAGAGTACCGCTGGAGATCCCACCGCAGAAGTATGATCTGAAATATATGAAGACAAAACAGGAAAAGATGGGACACATTTTCAAAGAAATAGAATTATAAAAAGATTTAATGAATAACAGGAGGAAGAAATCATGAGACAGATCAATTTAGTAGAAGGAAAAGTAGTAGCACCTGAGGGAATGAAAGTCGGAATCGTGGCTGCCAGATTCAATGAGATCATTGTGAATAAGTTATTGGGCGGAGCCGTCGACGGGCTGGTAAGACATGGGGTAGAAGAAGAGAACATTACGGCTGCATGGGTACCGGGAGCATTTGAGATTCCGCTGACTGCACAGAAGATGGCACAGTCCGGAAAGTATGATGCAGTTATCTGCGTAGGAGCAGTTATCCGCGGGGATACTTCCCACTATGATCTGGTGTGCAATGAATCAGCCAAAGGAATCGCACAGGTTGAACTTGCAACAGGAATTCCGGTATTATTCGGGGTGATCACAACAGAGAATATCGAACAGGCTATCGCACGTGCGGGAAGTAAAGCAGGAAATAAAGGATATGACTGTGCATTGTCCGCAATTGAGATGGTAAATCTGATGAAGCAGCTTTAATCAGGTGCAGCCGATGGTAAAAACGATCATTTTTGATTATGATGGAACGATACATAATACTCTTGGAATCTATGAACCGGCGTTCAGGGAAGCTTATCAGTGGTTGGCAGAACAGAATGTTGTAGAGGAACAGAAGATAGAGACGGCACAGATCGCAGGATGGCTGGGCTTAAACAGCAAAGAAATGTGGGATACATTTCTGCCGGAATTGGACCAGAGATACAAAGATCAGGCGAGTGCAATCGTGGGAGATTCCATGGTCAGGCAAATCAGGAAGCACCGGGCAGTGTGGTATCCGGGAGCGGAAGAGATGCTCACAGCTTTGAAGAACAGAGGATATCATCTTGTAATCTTAAGTAACTGTAAGGCGGCATATCGCAAAGCACATTGGGAAGAATTCCGGATGGAAAGATGGTTTGAACGGTTTTATGACTGTGAATCGTATGGTTTCTGCCCTAAGACGGAGATCGTGCAGGAAGTTATCAGGGACTATCCGGGTCCTTATCTGGTGATCGGAGACAGAAGACAGGATTTGGAATGTGCCAGATCCTGTAAAAGTCCGTTTATCGGATGCCTGTATGGTTATGGTGAGAAGGAAGAACTGGATGGGGCAGATTACCTGGTGAAATCCGTAGAAGAGATAGCTGAAATCATATAAGAGCCACTGGGGACGGGGTTTTCGGCTTTTTTGCTTTGCAAAAAAAGCCGAAAACCCCGTCCCCAGTGGCTCTTTCTGTCTGTTTTTTTACTTTTTCATGAAAATTGAACATGTTTCTGGAATTTTTATCATATCTTAAAAGTGTAGTTTTTTTTATAATGTAATCATCAAAGTGAAAGCGAGAAAAAAAGGAGGACAAGAACTATGAAAAAGAAAAAAATAATTGCAATGCTTCTTTGTACAGCAATGGTTGGCGGAATGGTCGCAGGATGCGGAAGTTCAGGAAGTAGCGACGAAGGCTCAAAAAGTGCAAAAGGCGATGCAAAAGGAAAAGTTTATTATTTGAACTTCAAACCAGAGCAGGCAGATCAGTGGGTAGACCTGGCAGAGAAATATACAGAAGAGACAGGCGTACAGGTAGATGTACAGACAGCTGCTTCTGGAACATATGAGTCACAGTTGAAATCAGAGATGGCAAAAGACGAAGCTCCTACATTGTTCCAGGTAAATGGACCGGTTGGACTGGCTACATGGAAAGATTACTGCTATGACTTATCAGACAGCGCAATTTACAAAGACCTCCAGAGTGATGATTATGCACTTAAAGATGGTGATGAAGTAAAAGGTATTGCATACGTAATCGAGACATATGGTCTGATTTACAACAAAGCATTATTGAATAAATATTTCGAGTTACCAGATGCAGAGATTACATCAATTGATGATTTGAATAACTTCGATGCATTGAAGAAAGTTGCAGACGGAATTCAGGCACACAAAGATGACCTTGGAGTAGAAGGAGCGTTTACATCAGCAGGTATGGATTCTTCTTCTGACTGGAGATTCAAAACTCATCTTGCAAACCTTCCAATTTACTATGAATACAAAGATGAAGGAATTTCATCAACAGATGCAATCAAAGGAACTTACCTTGATAACTACAAACAGATTTGGGATCTGTATCTGAAAGATTCTACTTGTGATCCAAGCATGATCTCATCTAAGACAGGTGATGATGCAGCATCTGAGTTCGCACTTGGTGAAGCAGTATTCTATCAGAATGGTACATGGGCTTACAACGATATCAAAGATAATGAAGTAGCTGACGAGGATCTTGGAATGCTTCCAATCTACATTGGTGTAGACGGAGAAGAGGATCAGGGACTTTGTACAGGATCTGAGAACTACTGGTGTGTAAATAAAAACGCATCTGAAGAAGATATTCAGGCAACACTTGATTTCTTACAGTGGGTAGTAGAAAGTGATGAAGGAAGAGATGGTATGGCAAATGAAATGGGATTTGTAACACCATTTACAACATTTGATGAGTATCTTCCAGCTAATCCACTTGTAGAAGCAAACAGCGAATATACAAAAGCAGGAAAAACACCTGTAAGCTGGAACTTCACAACAATGCCATCTGAACAGTGGAAAAACGACCTTGGAAGCGCACTTCTTGAGTATGCACAGGGAACAGGACAGTGGGATGCAGTACAGAAAGCATTCGTAGATGGCTGGGCAACAGAATATGCAGCAGCAAACGAATAAGTAGTAATATTAGAAAATGGGCAGTAGAAAATTATGGAAAAAGCGATAAAAAAATATTTTCCGGTTTTTGTACTCCCGACATTGGTTGCATTTACAATTGGATTTATAGCACCATTTCTTTTGGGAATCTATTTATCCTTTTGTAAATTCACAACCGTGACGGATGCAAAATTTATTGGATTTAAAAACTATACGAAAATTTTAGAAGATTCAACATTTTTCCATGCCACATGGTATACGGCATTATTTACAATTGTGACAGTGCTTTTGATCAATGTGATCGCATTTGCGGTAGCATTGTTATTGACCAAGGGAATTAAAGGAACAAATATTTTCAGAACAGTATTTTTCATGCCGAACTTGATCGGTGGTATTGTACTTGGTTATGTATGGCAGCTTTTGTTAAATGGTATTCTGGCGATTGTTGGAAAAACATTGACATATTCTTCAGTATATGGATTTTGGGGATTAGTAATTCTGATGTGCTGGCAGCAGATAGGTTATATGATGATTATCTATGTATCCGGTATTCAGAATATCCCGGGAGAATTGATCGAGGCTGCAAAAATTGATGGGGCAAGTCCAAGTCAGATATTAAAGAGTGTAACAATTCCGATGGTAATGCCATCTATCACAATTTGTACATTTTTAACTTTGACAAATGGATTTAAACTGTTCGACCAGAACTTAGCACTGACAAATGGTGCTCCGTCAAAAATGTCAGAAATGCTTGCATTGAACATTTACACTACATTCTATGGAAGAACAGGATATGAAGGTGTTGGACAGGCAAAAGCAGTTGTATTCTTCATTATTGTAGGTCTTATTGCACTCATTCAGAATAAGATGACAACATCGAAGGAGGTGCAGCAGTAATGGAAACAAGAAAAGCAAAACACGGATGGCTGTTGACTATCATTTTCACAATCATTAGTGTGGCATACCTTTATCCGATAGCACTTGTATTTATTAACTCTTTCAAGAAGAAAGCATACATTAGTAAATTTCCATTTAAAATTCCAACAGACAAGATGTTTGTCGGACTGGAAAACTATGTACGAGGAATTGAAAAGACAGGTCTTATTCAGGCGTTTGGATGGAGCTTGTTTATTACAATCGGTTCAGTAGCGGTAATTATTCTTTGCTGCTCTATGTGTGCATGGTATATCAGCAGAGTACATACAAAGGTTACAAAAGCAATTTATGTAATGTGCTTATTTGCGATGGTAGTACCTTTCCAGATGGAAATGTATACACTGTCAAAAATTGCAAATATGTTAAAGCTTGGAAATCCTTGGGGAATCATCATTATTTATCTGGGATTTGGAGCCGGATTGTCAGTATTTATGTTTACCGGATTCATGAAATCGATTCCACTTGAAATTGAAGAAGCAGCTATGATCGATGGCTGCACACCGATTCAGACATTTTTCAAAATCGTACTTCCAATTACAAAACCTACTTGTGTGACAATCACAATTTTGCAGGCAATGTGGATTTGGAATGACTATCTGCTTCCATCACTTGTGCTGGATGCAAGAAAATACAAAACAGTTCCGATGGCTGTTCAGTATCTGAAAGGTGGATATGGTTCTGTTGATATGGGAGCTATGATGGGTACTTTGGTACTTGCAATCGTTCCAATCATTATCTTCTATTTATTCTGTCAGAAATACATCATTGAAGGTGTTGTGGCAGGTGCAGTGAAAGGTTAATCCTTGTAAAAAGAAGATAGATAAATTAAAATAAAAGAGAGAAACTTATTATATGATAACAGCAGTATTTTTTGCAGAAAGAAATACTGCTGTTTTCGGACGTTAAAAAGGAATAGAGTGTATGACTACAATATTAATTGCAGATGATGAAAAACTGGAACGAAACGGAATAAAATTATTGCTGAAAAGAGAAGGGGCAGAGTGTGAAATTCTGGAAGCTGAAAATGGAAAAGTGGCACTGGGGATTTTGATGGATCGGAAAGTGGATATTCTGTTTTCTGATATTAAAATGCCATATATGAATGGGCTTGAGCTTACAGAAAAAGCGAGAGAGCTATATCCGGATTTGGAGATTATTATTTTCAGCGGGTATAACGATTTTACTTATGCAAGAGATGCTTTGCGTTATGGGGTGGTTGATTATGTATTAAAGCCCGTCAATCCGAAAGAATTTCACAAGACATTTGAACGTGTGCAAGGAAAAATCCAAAGCAGGATTGAAGATGAAGAAAAACAGACAAGACAGGAAGACTATCTGAAAAAATATTTTCTTCAAAATTATCTTTATAAAGGAAATATCGAGGATTATCAGCAGGTTCAGGCATATGCGCAGGAAATGACAGACGAGAAGAATCCATACATAAGAATGATAATTGCAAGCAGTACCAATCATTTCTTTGAAACGGAGGAAGAACATTTTGTTGAAAGCTTAAAAGAAAAGTTGCAAAGAGACTTTTTCTATCTGAATCTGAATTCAAATGAGTCATTATTTTTATTCAAAGAAAAATATGCAGATTATGAAAAACTGGCAAATCAGTTAAATCAGTTTTTTCAACAGCATTATGATACGAACTGCTATTTTGCAGTGAGCAGGGAAGTGAACGGTATTCAGGAGATGCCGGAGGAATTTCAGGAGTTGGAACAGTTGTTGGAAGAAAAATTTTATCAGCCGAAGCAACATATATTTGTACATGGGAAAAAGATGGAATCAACAGAAGGTGTTGTCACGGAAGATTCTGAGATATTAAACAATATTTCAGAGGATATTAAGTTCAAAGATATCACACATTTATGGCAGGATTTCCATCGATTGGAGCAGAAATATACGACAGATAAACCTTATTCGGAAATGTACGCAAAATTTGTTTTTTCAAGCATTTTAAAAGAAGTTTATGAAGCAATGTCCGCATCGGAAGAAAAGCGTTTATCGAAAAAGGTAGATCAATTATATCATTGCAGAACAATACAGGATGTGCGTTCCATCACATCCACTGCGATACAGGAGCTGGAGAATTATTTACAAGAACAAAACGAAGGGTTCCGAAGCGAAATTACAGAAGTTAAGAGTTATATTTACCACAATTATGAAAAAGAATTGAATGTAGAAGTGCTGGCAGAAAAGGTATACTTGTCGGCAGGATATTTAAGTGCGATTTTTAAAGAAGCGACGGGGATGAACCTGAACCGATTTATACGAGAGGTGCGAATGAACAAGGCAAAAGAGTTGTTGGAAAATTCGACAAAGAAGATTACACAGATTGCAAAAGAAGTGGGATTTTCAAATACATCATATTTCTGTCGAAGTTTCAGAGAATTCTTTGGAAGTACACCTGAGTCATGTCGAAAAGGAGAGATGGATGATAAGGAAACTGAAGCAGAAGTATAAAGATTTAAAATATCGTTATAAAACTACGCTTATAATTGTGCTGGCTGGAATGCTTCCGGTAGTACTTATTATCATATATATGCAGATGGGCGTGTTCAGCTCTCTTAGAGAGCAGGAAACAGGCAGTATGAAGAACTCATTGAATCAGGCTGTAGATACGATGGAAGGACAGATTCAGATATATGAGAATCTGATTGATTATTTGTCATATTCGCAGAATTTAAGAAATGTTCTAAGTAAGACCGGAGAGAGTGATTACGAGAAATATGTTCAGTATAAAAACATAGTAGACCCGCTTTTGGAAATGCCGCAGATATATCATAAAGAGATTCAGGGGATAACCATTTATTCGGGAAATATTGATGTGGAGCATGGTTCATCTCTGGTTCCAATGGAAGCGATACAAGGAGAAGAATGGGCAGAGCAATTAACGGACAGTTCAATACTGGAATGGTTTGTACAACGTGGTGCTAATAAGAAAATCGTTGTTGCAAGAAAGTTTTATGACGAAGATGATATTACGGCAGTGCTTGCAATGAAGTTGGATTATTCTGTCATGCTGGAACCATTTACTTCGTTACTGAAGAATAATACAGGAGGGATTATTCTTGATGAAGATGGAAATGTGATATATTCCGGTTATTCTATGGATGAAGAATTTAGACCAAAGTCGCCGGAGTCGTTAGAGTATTTAAAAAAGAACTATGTGTGCATGGGGCAGGAGATGGAAAATGTGGGGTGGTATTTTTATTTGTATCGTCCTGAAAAAATCATTACCAAGTCAGCGTATATACTTGGTTTGCGTAATATTCCGATTATTTTACTCTGTATCGTGTTACTGGTTGTTTTAGGATATTCATTTTCAAAACGATTGGTTTTATGTCTGGAGCGGTTGACAGAGAATATGAACCAGGTCCATCGTGGATTTCGTAAAGTAACAGTAGACAGCGATTCTAAAGATGAAGTCGGAACGCTGATCCGTTCTTTCAAACGAATGATGGAAGAATTAAATAAACTGATATCGGAAGTATATGAGGCAAAAATTGAATTGCAGCATACAGAGATGAGAGCGTTGCAGGCGCAGATTAATCCCCATTTTCTGTATAATTCATTGTCTATTATTAACTGGAAAGCAATAGAGGCAGAGGAGGATGAAATCAGTAAAGTGACCTTGGATTTGTCCACGTATTATCGAACCAGTTTGAATCGTGGGGAGACAATGACAACTGTTGAAAATGAAATCCGAAATATCCGGGCATATTTGAATATTCAATTAATCATGCATGATAATAGTTTTCAGGTTGAAGAGGAGATTGATGAAAGCTGTTATCAGATAATGACACCAAAATTGATTTTACAGCCGCTTGTAGAAAATGCGATAGACCATGGACTTGATCCTCTCGAAAAGGAAGAAAAAATTCTTACGATCCGTGTGAAAAAAGAGGAAAATCAGGTTGTATTTCAAGTTCAGGATAATGGAAATGGGATGCCGCAGGAAAAAGCAGAACAAATACTGGGAATTCAGTCGCCTGGTTATGGTGTTCACAATGTCTATGAAAGAATTAAGCTGCTGTATAAAGAAAATGGAGCAATGCGAATTGTGAGTGAAGAGGGAAGAGGAACTATGGTAGAAATTCGGATTCCGGAAAAGCAGGAAATGGAATACGAAGGAAGAATTTAGGATGGAAAGGGAAAATATAATGAAGTACCATAGATATAATAAAAAGACAGCGAGAAAAAGATTTCCCAATAAACAGAGAGTGAAAGTGATTGTAGGATGTATGGCACTGTGTATTGTTTTATTAGGAGAGAGTTGTATTCCTGTATCAGCAGCTCAAAACAAGAAAGATTTAATGACGAGAGTTCTGGAGCGGGCGGAACATTCTGCATATGGTGCATATCCGGAAACCGTTACATATACACTTGGGAAAATCGCGGGGGCAAAAAATTCAAACCTTCCGTTGGGAGACACTTACGAGGATAATGCATATACAAGATATTTGAAAAAACTGCTGAATATTCAGAACAAGGACGTTTTTGAGCTGGAGGATGGAAGAACTTACGAGCAGGCTGTAGAAATGGCAATACAGGATAAAGAAATCCCGGATGTTCTTGTGGTAAAAGGATTGGATACATTGAAGCAGCTGGTAGAACGGGGGATGGTGGAAGATTTGTCTTCCGTATATGAGGAATGTACAACAGACCGAATTAAGGAAATGTATGAGAGCTATGGAACAAGCGTCCTGGACTCGGCTACATTTGACGGGAAGTTATATGCATTTCCAGATACAGTAATAGATCATGGCTCAACACTTTTGTGGCTCAGAAGTGACTGGATGGAAGAATTGGGGCTGGCAGAACCGACAACAATGGATGAGGGAATGGAAATTATCCGTCAGTTTGTAGAACAGGATATGGCAGGAGATAACAAAACAATTGGAATTGCATGCAGTACCGATTTGATGTCAGAGAGCAGTTCAACCTACGGAGTGGATCCGATTTTTACAGAAATGGGTTCCATGCCGGGCAAATGGATTTTGCAGGATGATGGAAGTGTTGCATACGGATCTGTGACAAGTCAGACAAGAGATGCATTGGCATATCTACATGAGTTGTATGAAAATGGAATCATTGACTCTAGATTTCTTCTTAGAAAGACAGAAAATCTGAATCAGATGATCGCAGATGGTACCTGTGGGGCTGTTTTTGGAAAATGGTGGGCGCCCAATAATCCGTTGAGCAGTACAAGCAGAGCAAATGAATCCGCTGTCTGGAAGCCGTATTTGCTGACAAATAAGAAACAGGTACAAACTTTGGAATCATATAAAGACTGGCAGTACGTGGTAGTAAGAAAAGGATACGAACATCCGGAAATCGTAGGAAAATGCATAAGCGTATTGTTTGATTATACAAGATATCAGGACAGGAATGCATCTGAGATCAATGATTATTTTTCGTTAAATGTAGACCCGACAGCCAGACCAATGAATATCAACGTAGATTATTGGGATGGGCTGTATCGGACAACAGAACATATTCAACAAGCATTAGATGGAACAATAAAGGTAAATAGCTTGACAGGGATTGAAAAAGCCTATTATCAGACGTGTAAATCTTACATGAAAGGGTATTTGACAACAGCAACTGCCTGGGCATCTTATGCATCACGTATGCAGGCAGTACCTCTTTTGGCAAAATCCGAATCAGGACGAGGAAATCAGCCATTGTCTATGGGGGATGCAGACGGAGAAATCCCACGCTCGTTGCAGGAACTGGAACAGGCAACATTTTTACAGATTGTCTGTGGAGAAAAACCACTCTCGTATTTTGACGAATTTGTCCAGGAATGGTATAGTTCTGGAGGGGACAAATTGACCCAGGAAGTACAAAAAGGATATGATGAAAAGAATAAATAATTCAAGTCGAGCAGCATATTTAACAGGAGTGGAAAATGAAGGGAAAAGCAATATTGAAAAAGATAGGGATAGGAATCATCGCGGCAGCATTGTTATTATCCCAGCCAATGCAAATGGTGTATGCGGAGGAAGAAAATAATCCAGAGGCAACACAAGAAGCCGCGGATGTGAATCCGGAAGCGAAAACAGAAGAGCAGATCGCAGCCGAGGAGGCTGCAAAAAAACAGGCATCCTATGACACACCGGCAGATACAAATGGATTGGAAAACTGGCCGACAGGACCCAATGTATATGCGGCATCAGCAATTGTCATGGATATTGACAGCGGAGCAGTCCTTTACGGGAAACAGATAGATGAAAAACGATATCCTGCAAGTATTACAAAACTGCTTACTGTATTAGTTGCATTGGAAAATGCAAATCTGACAGATAAGATTACATTTACAGATGAATGTCTAAATTTTTTAGAGTGGGATGATGCTAATATCGGAATGCGTGCCGGAGAAGAGATTACTCTTGAAGAGGCACTTTACGGGGTGTTACTTGCATCGGCAAATGAAGTTTCTTATGCAGTTGCAAAAAATGTTGGGGAAAATCTGGGCATAGGTTATGATGGATTTATTGAATTAATGAATGAACGAGCACAGGAGCTTGGCTGTAAAAATTCGCACTGGGTTAATGCAAATGGTCTTCATGATGAAAATCATTATACGACAGCTTACGATATGGCGCTGATCGCATCGGCGGTTTATCAGAAAGAAGATTTCCAGAGAATCGAGCAGACATTGGAGTATAAACTGGGCAAGACAAATCTGGTAGAGGAAGAACGTATTCTGGATCAGAACCATAAGATGCTCTGGCCGGAAAACTATTATTATTATCCATATGCAAAAGCCGGAAAAACAGGATATACAGATCAGGCGAAAACAACGCTTGTAACGATGGCGGATAATGGAAATATGAGACTGGCAGCGGTTGTGCTTGGAGATTATGGCGTGGATGCATATGAAGATACGAGAAATATATTTGAGTATGGATTTGGAAACTTTCAGAAGGTAATGCTGTCCGAACAACCAAAGTCAGAGGATATTGACAGTTTTGCAGATAGTAACGCCTATGTAGTCTTGCCGGAAGTAGTTGATTTTACAAATGTAGACTGTGAAATTCAGTTGTCGGACAGTGATGGTAATAATGCCGATATGGCAACAGCAGTATACACTTACCAGGGAAATATTGTAGGAAAAGCAGAAGTTAAGGTAAGTGATATTTACAAAACAAAACAGAGTGCAGCGGTGACAGAGAAAAAGGATTCGAAGAAGTCGGTCTGGACAGAAGCAGCAAAAGATGGAGAAACTTCTTGGAAAGGGTACCTGCCATTGATTGTAATGGGAGTCATTACAGTAGCAATATTGTTTGTGTTTTTGCCAATATGGCTGCATCTTCAGAGGAAGAGAAGGAAGAACCGAAGAAGAAGGTAAAATGGATAAAGAAATAAGCAGGGGCAGATATGAGGGTTAAGTCATATCTGCCCCTGATGGGTATTCGTTACTTTGCATTTACTACTTGCGCAACCTTCTCTTCGTCAGGATTTGCTATGATTCCTTTGTCAGTTATGATTGCAGTAATTAATTCGTGAGGAACAACATCAAACGCCGGATTATATACTTTTGCTCCTTCCGGAACTGTTCGCTTGCCAAAACCACAGGTTATTTCTTCCGCATTTCTCTCTTCAATTGGAATATCGTCTCCGGTTGGGGTGTTCATATCAATTGTTGAAACCGGACCTGCAATATAAAATGGGATATTATGATGTTTTGCTAAAACAGCAACGGAATATGTACCAATCTTATTTGCGGCGTCTCCATTTGCTGCAACCCTGTCACAGCCAACAATTACTGCGTCAATTTTTCCTTGTTTCATTACCATTCCCGCCATATTATCTGTAATAACAGTAACATCAACACCGGCTTGATTTAATTCCCATGCTGTTAAACGTGCACCTTGTAATAAAGGTCTTGTTTCATCTGCGTATACCTTGAAATGAATGTTTCTTTCTTTTCCTAATAACATTGGAGATAATGCTGTTCCATAATGTACAGTTGCCAGTCCGCCGGCATTACAATGCGTCAATAATGTCATTCCGTCTTTTAACAATGTCAATGCATTTTCGCCAATTGAGATGCATGCATTCTCTTCGTATTTCTCAATATTTATAGCTGTTTCTTCCAATGCTTTCTGGCACACTTCATTTGATTCATCAGCATATTTTTCTCCGGTTTCTTTCATCCTGTCTAATGCCCAAAACAAGTTTACTGCCGTAGGTCTGGAAGTTGCCAGATATTCGATAGTTTCTTTTAATTTTTTATGATATTCAGAAGTGCTTTCTTTGACATGTTTCTGCATTTCTATTGCGACGCCATAACCTGCAGCAACCCCGATCGCAGGTGCTCCTCTGACACAGAGCATTTTAATAGCATCCCACATTACTTGTGCGTCTCTGATTTCCATAAATTTCACTTCTTCAGGTAATAGCGTTTGATCTAATACTTTTACATATGTTTCCTTCCATTCTACTGGTTTGATCATACCACTCATCTTTTACTCCTCCTGATATTTTAAGATATAGTAGTGCTCTTTTTTATTATTTCTTTTGTAAGATTTTCTGTACTTCTTCTTCGGCTAGATTTGCAATTTTAGAAATCTCAGAAATTGGATAACCTGCAGCGTTCATATTAAGTATTAATTCGGATTTTCCTTTTTGAACACCTTCTTCAAATCCATGTTGTGCAGCACTTTGCATAGCAGCACTGTGATCTCGGATACATTTTTCTCGATATTCATATTCTAGTCGCTTTTTTTCATCCGCACTTAAATTCTTTAATAATTCATATGCTTCACCAATATATACATCCTTTTGAGCCATTTTTTTAAAATCCTCCTCGCACTTTCCACCGAGAAATCTCATCCAAAGAATAATTCCATTTTCATCCCTGTCTTCAGGAGGGAGTTTGGATAATTCAAGAATATGCATTTCCATAAGGTCGGAATAAACTTTTCCGGTTTCTGTGTCACAAAAAGCAATTCGCCGGTAACAGCGCTCATCATCTGGAAAATAGGTATCACTTAAAATACTTACATGAATACATTTTTTTAACTTATCATAGCTCTCGCCAGATTTAATTTGAGATGTATACATCTTGCTTAGATAAAAAATAGAACGATTCGCCCAGAAATTAAAAAGAGCTACTTGCATTTCAAGGTCTATTTGCGTTCCATCTTTTAATATTACACGGACGTCTAAAATACCAAATTTATCATCTTGATGTTCCTTTTGTAATATTGTCGGCATGAGTTTGGTATATTGAATTCTGTCAGGTGAAACATTTAGAATAGCAGAAATAATTCCCTGACGAACCTTTGGATTCTGCATAAGTTCTTTGAAACAAAAATCTACAGTAGGAAGCATTATAAAATTGCGTTGTTTCTCGGGTGTGTTTTCTTTTCTTTTTCGAATTCTGTTCATAGAGTTCTCCTTTCTTTTGAGGCAACCTTTTCAAACAAAAAGAAAACTCCGTTAATAAGATAATTCTAGCATAAAAGTTAAAGAAATAGAAGTGCAGGGGTTATAATATGTGTTGGAAAAATAACTAGAATAAACACTAACAAATAAATCTTATGTGTTTAATAAAGGTTGTGTTGAAATGTTTTTCATCGGATATTCTGCTCAAGGTACTGAGCTTAGGAAATGTTCAACCGATTGGATAATAGATAAACAAATGATGTAGATATCATTTGTGTGTGGACAGAATAGCATAAAAAAGATGATGAGGCAAGCAGAAAAAGAAAAATAAAAAAATTTGTCGAGGAAAAGAACAAATATCCTTGTCAAGCCCTTGACGAAACCTTGATTTCTCCGTATAATTTACACTGTGAAATTTATAAAAACTATGAAAAACGATGACGAAGACAGTAGGGAATACCCGAAAGTTACAGCGAGCCGGAGATGGTGCAAGACCGGTACGAGTAAGACATTCTTGAATATCACTTCCGAGTTGCAATTGATGAAACAGGGGATTATCAACAGATTAGATGGAGTAGCAATTGCCGGAGTTCCACCGTTACAGGAACGCATATGAACATAGCAGAAAAGCTTTGGAGTATGTTGTAACAGGTGGTTTATAAACGAAGATTTAACCCTTCGTCCTATTACAAGGACGGAGGGATTTTTTCATTATTACAAAGAAAGGAAGAATAATATGTATCAGAAAGTTTCTACAGACATGAATTTTGTCGAGCGTGAAAAAGAAGTTGAAAAGTTCTGGGAAGACAATCAGATTTTCCAGAAGAGTATGGAAGAAAGAGAAGGAAGTCCAATGTATACATTTTACGATGGACCTCCGACAGCTAATGGTAAACCACATATCGGTCATGTGTTGACTCGTGTAATCAAAGATATGATTCCTCGTTACCGTACAATGAAAGGTTACGAAGTTCCACGTAAAGCCGGATGGGACACACATGGTCTTCCGGTAGAGCTGGAAGTAGAAAAAATGCTTGGACTGGATGGAAAAGATCAGATTGAAAAATATGGTCTGGAGCCATTTATCAACAAATGTAAAGAGAGTGTCTGGAAATATAAAGGAATGTGGGAAGACTTCTCAAGCACAGTTGGATTCTGGGCTGATATGGAGAAACCATATGTCACATATGACAATAATTTTATCGAGTCTGAATGGTGGGCTCTGAAAACAATCTGGGACAAAGGACTTCTTTATAAAGGATTTAAGATTGTACCTTACTGCCCACGTTGTGGAACACCGCTTTCCGCACAGGAAGTAGCTCAGGGATACAAAGATGTTAAAGAACGTTCAGCAGTTGTTCGTTTCAAGGTAAAAGATGAGGATGCATATATTCTTGCATGGACAACAACACCTTGGACATTGCCATCAAACCTTGCACTTTGTGTGAATCCAAAAGAGGATTACGTAAAAGTAAAAGCAGCAGACGGATATACTTACTATATGGCAGAGGCATTGCTTGACACAGTACTTGGACGTCTGGCAGAAGAAGGTCAGGCAGCATATGAAGTACTTGAGAGATATAAAGGTAAAGACCTGGAATACAAAGAGTATGAGCCATTGTATCAGTGTGCAGCAGATGCGGCAGAAAAACAGCGCAAAAAAGCATTTTTCGTTACATGTGATGAATATGTAACATTGACAGATGGTACAGGTGTCGTTCATATCGCACCAGCATTTGGTGAAGACGATGCGAATGTAGGAAGAAATTATGATCTTCCATTTGTACAGCTTGTAACAGAAAAAGGTGAGATGGCTGACAGTACTCCATTTGCAGGATTATTTGTGAAAAAAGCAGATCCGGAAGTACTGAAAGATCTGGATGCTAAGGGATTGCTGTTCGATGCACCAAAATTTGAGCATAGCTATCCTCACTGCTGGAGATGTGATACTCCACTGATTTACTACGCTCGTGAGTCTTGGTTTATCAAGATGACAGCTGTTAAGGATGATTTGATCGCAAATAATAATACAATCAACTGGATTCCTGAAAGTATTGGAAAAGGACGTTTCGGTGACTGGCTTGAAAATGTTCAGGACTGGGGTATCAGCCGTAACCGTTACTGGGGAACACCACTGAATATCTGGCAGTGTGAATGTGGACATATGCATTCAATCGGAAGCATTGAGGAACTGAAATCTATGTCCGACAATTGTCCTGATGATATTGAACTGCACCGTCCATATATTGACGATGTAACAATTAAGTGTCCGGAGTGTGGTAAAGAAATGCATCGTGTACCGGAAGTAATTGACTGTTGGTTTGACAGCGGATCAATGCCTTTCGCACAGCATCATTATCCATTTGAAAATAAAGAAATTTTTGAAAAACAGTTCCCGGCTCAGTTTATTTCAGAGGCTGTAGACCAGACTCGTGGATGGTTCTATTCTCTGTTGGCAATTTCTACATTGTTGTTCAATAAAGCACCTTACCAGAATGTAATCGTACTTGGACACGTGCAGGATGAGAACGGCCAGAAGATGAGTAAATCTAAGGGAAATGCTGTTGATCCGTTTGATGCATTACAGCAGTACGGAGCAGATGCAATCCGTTGGTATTTCTACGTAAACAGTGCACCATGGCTGCCAAACCGTTTCCACGGAAAAGCCGTTATGGAAGGACAGCGTAAATTCATGGGAACATTATGGAACACATACGCGTTCTTTGTATTGTATGCAAATATTGACGAATTTGATGCTTCAAAATATACACTGGAATATGATAAGTTATCTGTCATGGATAAATGGCTGTTGTCAAAACTGAACACATTGATCAAAACAGTGGATGACAATCTTGCAAATTACAGAATTCCAGAGAGTGCAAGAGCACTTCAGGATTTCGTAGATGATATGAGTAACTGGTATGTAAGACGCAGTCGTGAGCGTTTCTGGGCAAAAGGAATGGAACAGGATAAGATCAATGCATACATGACATTGTATACAGCACTTGTAACTGTTTCAAAAGTTGCTGCTCCAATGATTCCATTTATGACAGAGCAGATTTATCAGAATCTGGTAAGAAGCGTAGATAAGACAGCTCCAGAAAGTATCCATCTTTGTGATTATCCTATTGTAAATGAGAATTACATTGATACAGAGCTTGAAGCAAATATGGAAAATGTACTCAAACTTGTTGTAATGGGACGTGCCTGCAGAAATACATCTAACATCAAGAACCGTCAGCCAATCGGACAGATGTTTGTGAAAGCAGAATTCACATTACCTGAATTTTACCAGGAAATCGTTGCAGATGAGCTGAATGTAAAGAATGTTAAATTTACAGATGATGTAAGAGACTTTACTTCATATAGTTTTAAACCACAATTAAAGACAGTTGGACCAAAATATGGTAAAATGTTAGGTGGAATTAAGAAAGCTCTCGATACAATAGATGGTAATGCAGCAATGGATGAATTAAATGCCAATGGTTCATTAAAGCTGGATATAGATGGTCAGGAAATTACATTATTCAAAGAAGATTTGTTGATCGATACAGCTCAGATTGAAGGATATGTATCAGAAAATGATAATGGAATTACAGTAGTTCTTGATACAAATCTGACAGAAGAACTTCTTGAGGAAGGATTTGTAAGAGAGATTATCAGTAAAATCCAGACAATGCGTAAAGAAGCCGGATTTGAAGTTATGGATAAGATCCGAGTTACTTATATAGGAAGTGAAAAAGCAGAGAACATTTTTGCTAAATATGCAGAAAGCATTAGCGGTGAAGTGCTTGCTGAGGAAGTTACAAAAGCAGAACCAGCCGGTTATGTAAAAGAGTGGAAGATAAACGGCGAACAAGTTACAATGGGAGTTTGGAAAGAGGGGATGTAAAGTCATGTACAGCAAAAGATTTGAGAAGGAAGCATTTAAAGCAGCAGTAAAAGAGAATGTAAAAACATTATATCGTAAGAAGATTGAAGAAGCTTCAAAGCAGCAGATTTTCCAGGCAGTATCATATGCAGTAAAAGATATTATCATGGATGATTGGTTTGAGACACAGAACAAGTACGAAGAAGAGAATGTAAAAACAGTATATTATATGTCAATGGAGTTCTTGATGGGACGTGCGCTGGGTAACAACCTGATCAATATGACAGCATATACAGAAGTAAAAGAAGCTCTGGATGAGATGGGAATAGATCTGAACGTGATTGAAGACGAAGAACCAGATGCAGCTCTTGGAAATGGTGGCCTCGGTAGATTGGCTGCCTGCTTCCTGGATTCTCTTGCAACATTGAATTATCCTGCTTATGGATGTGGAATCCGCTATCGTTATGGAATGTTCAAACAGAAAATTAAAGACGGATATCAGGTGGAGACACCAGATAACTGGTTAAAAGAAGGAAATCCATTTGAACTTCGTCGTGAAGAATATGCAAAAGAAGTTCGTTTTGGCGGAAATATCCGTTTCGAGAAAAATCCTGAGACAGGACGTGATGAGTTTATTCAGGAAAATTATGAATCAGTACTTGCAATTCCATACGATATGCCAATCATTGGATACGGAAACCATGTAGTAAATACATTACGTATCTGGGATGCACAGGCAATTGTTGATTTCCAGCTTGATTCATTTGACCGTGGAGACTATCACAAAGCAGTAGAACAGGAAAACCTGGCAAAAACAATTGTTGAAGTACTTTATCCTAATGATAATCATTATGCAGGAAAAGAGCTTCGTTTAAAACAGCAGTATTTCTTCATTTCTGCAAGTTTACAGGCATTGATTGCCAAATATAAGAAATCAAACAGTGATATCCGCAAACTGCATGAGAAAGTTGTCATTCAGATGAATGATACACATCCAACTGTTGCAGTGCCGGAGCTGATGCATTTGCTCATCGACCAGGAAGGTCTGACATGGGAAGAAGCATGGGATGTTACAACCAAGACATGTGCTTACACAAACCATACAATTATGGCAGAAGCACTTGAGAAATGGCCAATCGACCTCTTCTCTAAACTGCTTCCACGTATTTACCAGATCGTACAGGAGATTGATCGTCGTTTTGTAAACGAAGTAAGAGCAAAATATCCTGGAAATGAAGAAAAAGTACGCAAGATGGCAATCCTGTGGGATGGTCAGGTCCGTATGGCAAATATGGCTATCATTGCCGGATTCTCTGTAAATGGTGTTGCAAAACTTCATACAGAAATCCTGAAAAATGAGCAGTTAAAAGACTTCTACGAAATGATGCCGGAGAAATTCAACAACAAGACAAACGGTATCACACAGAGACGTTTCCTTGCACATGGTAACCCGCTTCTTGCCGACTGGATTACAGATAAGATTGGCGATGGCTGGATTACAGATTTGTCACAGATTGCAAAACTGAAACCATATGTAGAAGACGAAAAAGCAAGAAGAGAATTTATGGATATCAAATATCAGAATAAAGTCCGTCTTGCAAAATATATCAAAGAACACAACGGAATTGACGTAGATCCACGTTCTATCTTTGACGTACAGGTAAAACGTCTCCATGAGTATAAACGTCAGTTATTAAATATTCTGCATGTTATGTATCTGTATAATCAGATCAAAGAGCATCCGGAGATGTCATTCTATCCAAGAACATTTATCTTTGGTGCAAAGGCAGCGGCAGGATATCAGAGAGCAAAAGAGACAATCAAACTGATCAACTCAGTTGCAGATGTTGTAAACAATGACAGAAGCATCAACGGAAAGATCAAGGTTGTATTTATCGAAGATTATCGTGTATCAAACGCTGAGTTGATTTTTGCTGCAGCAGATGTCAGCGAACAGATTTCTACAGCATCAAAAGAAGCTTCAGGTACAGGAAACATGAAGTTTATGTTGAATGGTGCTCCAACACTTGGAACAATGGATGGTGCCAACGTGGAAATCGTAGAAGAAGTTGGTATTGAAAATGCATTTATCTTCGGATTGAGCTCAGAAGAAGTTATCAACTATGAAAACAATGGCGGATATAACCCAACAGATATTTATTTCAATGATTGGGAGTTGAAACGTGTTATTGATCAGCTGATGGATGGAACATATGCAAAGGGTGATCATGAGATGTATAAGAACCTTTACAACTCACTTCTGAATACACAGTGTACAGACAGAGCAGATACATACTTCATCCTGAAAGACTTCAGATCTTATGCAGATGCTCAGAAGAGAGTGGAAGAAGCATATCGTGATCAGGACAGATGGTCAAAGATGGCAATGTTAAATACTGCATGCAGCGGTAAATTTACATCAGACCGTACAATTGAAGAGTATGTAAAAGATATTTGGAAATTGGAGAAAGTAACAGTTCCGTCTGGACAGCCTAAATAAAAGAAGAGGCGATTTATATGTATAATAATATTTATGGTTACAGCTACAGTGTACCGGCACAAGATCCGTTTACAGGAATCGGAATGGGAATCATGATGTTTTATATGGTTGCAATGCTGTTGATTGGGATTATTTCCCTTGCAAGTTATATCCTTCGCGGTATAGGACTATACACAATTGCAAAGCATAGAGGATATGAGTATGCATGGCTTGCATTTATTCCGTTCTTTAGAGTATATCTGCAGGGAAAATTGAGCGGAGATATCACATTCAAGAACAAAACAATGCATGATACAGGAATCTGGCTTGCAGTCATTCCGCTTATGTACGGTGTTGTGGTTTCAGTCATCTATGGAGTGATGTGTTTATGCGGAATGCTTGCAATATTTAGCATGACGATGCATGTGAGCGCAGGAAGAATTTTAATTCTTATTATTCTGCTCATACTGGCACTTGCTATAAGTCTGGGATATAAGGTCCTTTATAAGACTTTGCGAGTAATGGTCAATTATCAGATTTACTGCAATATGACATCAGGAAATATGGCTGTAGCACATGCAGTGCTCGGAGCACTTTTACCGTTGTATGAGTCTATTTGTTTCTTTGTGATGAGAAATCGTGAGCAGAGCAACAATAACGAGACTCCTGATGCAGATTCCACAGAGGATACAGAGGAAGAGCAAAAGACAGAAGAACCGCAAGAGGAAATGCCGATTGCAAATGAAACAGTGTCATTTGATACTGGCGATTCGGATGAGGTCGCATCAGACAATGAAATAACAGAACTTTAAATATGGAATATATTAGGACAGCCCTTCATATCATATGATATGGAGGGCTGTTCTGATGAAAAAAGAAGAGATACAACGGAAAATAAAATTCTGGGTATATTTCCTCGTAATCCTTATTTTATTTCCTTATGTTATGACAGTGTTTATTCATGGGGCGGATATGAAAACAAAATGGAATCAAGATCAAAATTTTGTAAAAGTAAAACAGACAGATCTAAAAGGCGAGGAAGAAATCATAGAAGTTCCCTGGAATGAATATTTCACAGGAGTGCTGGCAGCAGAAGTACCGGTTTCGGCGGAAAGAGAATTTATAAAGGCGCAGGCGGTTGTTGTGCGGACAAAATTGTATCAGATAAATGAAGATGCAAAACAAAATGGAAGAGAAGCTGTATTTGAGGAACAATATTTGACAACGAAAGAAATAGAAAAAAAGCAGATGAATGCGCAAAATGATTCTTATTATGAGAGGCTTATACAAGCTGAGGAAGAAACAAAAAAGCAAGTGTTGTATTATCAGGGGACATATGCATATGTACCGTTTCATCGGTCTAGTAACGGAATGACGAGAAGTTATCAGGAAGTTACGGGGCAAGAAGCATATCCTTATCTGACGGCGAAAGAGTGTCCGGAAGATAAAGAGGCAGAAGATGAATTACAAGTACGGACTATATCGTATCGTGAGGTACAGAAAAAATGTCAGCCATTTTTGAAAGCGGTAGAAGAAAAGGATGCAGATAAGCTCTACAAGTTTTCGGATTTTAAAATAGAAGCTTATGATTCTGCCGGATATGTGTTGCAGATGAAAATAGGAAATACCATTTGCAGTGGAGAGCAATTTAGAGAGGCACTGTCACTTCCATCGAGTTCATTTTCTATAAAAGAGGTAAAGGGAGAGCTACAGATTAAAACAAGCGGCAATGGACATGGGTTGGGAATGAGCCAGTGGACAGCAAATCAGATGGCAAAAGAAGGAAAATCGTACAGGGAAATTCTGCAGTATTTTTATGAAGGGACGGAAGTTGTGGAGCAGACACTGGAATAAGAGAAGAGGAAGTGTTCACTTACTGTAAATAAAATTCGTAAATTGGTATAAGAATTCATTTATCTGGTAAAAATATAGCCAGAGGTGATGAATATGAATAATAAAGAGAACGCTTCATTCTGGAAAAAAAGAAGTGCAGCAGTTGCAGTTGTCATCTGTTTTGTTGCAGCGATTGCAGGTATTGGTACGTATACATTTCGCAATTCTGAGGACAAAATAAAGCAGCAGGTGAAGAATGCTCAGGAGGAAACAAAAGAGACAGAAGAAAAAAGTCAGTCAGTAGGAACAAGTGATATTGTGCTGCCTGAACAAGAATCAAATACATCTGATACAGAAGAGGATACAGATGAAAATGCAATAGATAATAATGAGAATACAGCAGATAATAATGAGGATGCTTCGCAGGAAACAGAAACATCGGCAGGTACGTATAATGTCTGGTTTGATGAAAATAGTCTTCTGGAATGGCCTGCAAGCGGAGCAACATTAATTGGTTATAGTATGGATCAGACGGTATATTTTCCAACGCTGGAACAATATAAATATAATCCGGCAATAATCATAGGCGGACAAGTTGGAGAAGAGATTGGGGCAGCAGCACCAGGAATTGTAAGTAATATCGAACAGACTGCCCAGACCGGCGTTACGGTAACGTTGGATATGGGAAATGGATACACAGCGGTTTATGGACAGTTGAAGGAAGTGCCTCTGCAGATTGGAGATTATGTGGGAGCAGGAGAAATGATCGGGTATGTGAGTGAACCTACAAAGTATTATTCGGTGGAAGGAGCAAATTTGTATTTTGAGGTGCAAAAGGATGGTGCTCCGGTGAATCCGTTGGATTTTATGGAGGGGTAGGGATTATTTAGTTCATCAGATGGTGATACGTTCCTATAAAAAACATCGGATATGAATTTCTGTTCAGACTCCGTCAGCGGGAAATACTAGAAGGTCAGAATTATTACTAAAAACAGAGCTTGGAAAGCAGCAACTCGGGCTACGCCCTCAAACAGCAAGTTTCTAAGCTCTAACGTAAAATTCTGGCCTTTGAGTATTTCTAATCGCTTTCTCCGTATTCACTGAAATTCATATCCGATGCTTTTTTACAGTACGTTATCCAAATTTAATGAATAAAAGTGCAGAATTTTGCGGGTGTATCGTGGTTGAAAGAAGTGGATGAGAGGGGGATTTACTTTTCTTGTTTCTGGGGTATCTACATATCGAGGATATTTGCTGTTGCAGATGCCTCTTTCAGAAATATCACCTCTTCAGCTTCAGAAAATCTATTATCGCAGATACCCTCCCCAATATCTTTTGCTCGATTTGATTTCATGGACTGAGCCGATCATGACTTACAAAAAAATTGATATAAGAAATTCGAGCGCTCATGGAATCTGAGCAAGAATTCTTATATCAATTTTTTGTAAGGACCGTATCCCCACCCAGTGAACTAAACAGCAACTTTAGTCCCACTTCTTCTTATAAATCAAGTACAACGGCAATCCCACAAACACCATTCCGCCAATCATATTTCCAAGTGTGACAGGAATAAAATTATGCAGACTGTTTAGTGGTGTGAGGGTGGCAATCTGCTCAGCTGTGATACCGTAAGCATCTTTAGCCTTTGCAACATAGTCTGGGTTAGCAGCTGCCATAATACCAGCCGGAATATAAAACATATTTGCAACGCAGTGTTCGAAACCGCCAACAACAAATGCACATATCGGGAAGAAAATTGCCCATACTTTTCCGGCAATATCTCTTGCAGAAGTAGCCATTAAGACTGCAAGACAAACAAGGATATTACACAAGATTCCGGATGCGATTCCCTGAACTGGTGAAATAGCAAGTTTTCCGACGGCAACTTTAATTGTATAAGCACCGAGCAGACCGCCAGAGTAATTTAAGTTTCCGCTGAATACGATCAAAATGTCAACGCATAGAGCACCGATCAGATTACTGAAAAATACAATGATCAGGTCACGGAAAAGTCCGCCCCAGGTTACACGTTTGTCGAAAACATCCATAACAATAAGACAGTTTCCGGTAAAAAGTTCTCCGCCGAGAAAGACAATGAGCATCAATCCTACAGGGAAAATAGTACCTGCAAGAGCTCTGGCAACTCCGACATTTTCTACAGCGTGTGCAGCGGTGCTGCTTGTTGCTCCGCCGAATGCGATAAATGCACCGGCCATGATGCCGAGAAGAATCATCTTGCCAAGTGGAAGGCGGGTTTTATTTTCACATGCCTTGATACTTAGGTCGATGACTTCGGCAGGGGTATTAAAGTGATTATCCATCAGTATTTCCTCATTTCTTCAGTTTTTTATCTCAGTCGAGAAGACTCCAACCTCTTTCAGGTGGTGAGTAACTGCTCGACTTGAATAAACATATGTTAAATAATTAACGGAACCATTCTATACTAGAAAATACTGGAACGCAAGTGTTTGGCACAATGTTTCCCGATAGATACAAAATAAAGCTAGTATTCTGATGGACATAAAGCAAAACTATTATTTCAATGAATACAAAGCAACGATATTATTTTGAAGCTGCAGTGTCAGCATCAATAACAGACTGGATCTGCTTCATAAGACTATCGTAGTTTTTCTGTTCGTCGATACCGCCAAGTAATGGTTCTCCAACAATATTTCCGTTTCTGTCAACGAGGATAGTAGTTGGGAAAGCTACAATATTTCCGGCATATTTTCCAAGTTCAGAATTTGAATCAAATGTGAGGTTGCGGTAGGAAGCTCCCTGTTTTTCTAAGATTTTTTTAGCTTCTTTTATTCCATCCTGATTGTCATCCAGAGTTTCTGTGTTGATTCCAATTACTTCTCCACCCATTTCCTTAAGTGTTTCGTTTAATTTGTTAAGTTCAGGAAGTTCTGCTACGCAAGGCTTACAACCGCTGAACCAGAAGTTTACAACTGTAACAGCATTTTTTGAGAAAAGACTTTCATCAACATCGTTTCCGTCAAGATCTTTTCCGGCGAAACCACTGAAAACACTTGAAGAAGAATCGGATTTATCAGAAGCAGATTTATCGGAAGCGGAAATCTCCTTTTCAAGTTTCGCGATTTCTTCTTCGATGCCACGAATTTGCTCGATATCTTTATTTAATGTGTCAAGTTCTTCTTCTGTGAAGCTATCCTTATTTGCCTCAACTGTTTTAGCAAGAAAATCAGCATAGTTTTCCTCCGTTTCACTGGCAGCAGCATCCTTATTCATAAGACCAAAGAATTTGTTCCAGGCATCCTGATGTTCAGCGAAAAGCTCATTTTCCTGCTGATAAAGAGCATCCAGACGTGCATTGAGGTCATCGGAAGAATCATTTTTTGTAGTAGTTGTTGTGCTGCTTTGAGTAGATGAACTGTTTTTGTCTGCATCAGAGCTTTTGCTTGTGCATCCTGAAAATGTTAATACCATTGAAAGTGCCATTGTTGTTGCGATAAGTTTTTTGAATTTCATAATTAAAATCTCCTTGTTTTTTATATTATTATTTTGAACCGAAATGTTTTTGCATCGGTTGCTTTAAAAGTTAATTGTTTGTATTCTTTTTTGTAGATTTATTGCTAAATCCGTATTTATAACAAAGTGCGTCTGTGGGACATGCTTTGATACATTCGCCACATCGGATACACTCCGGATGATTTGGGCTCTCGACTACATTTACATCCATTTTGCAGACCTTACTACATTTCTGACATCCTACACATTTATTATTGTCCACGTTTATTTTGAGGAACGAAACTTTGTTAAAGAGAGAATAAATCGCTCCAAGCGGGCAGATCCATTTACAAAACGGACGGTAAAATAAAATGCTAAGGATGATAACAATTGTAAGGATAGAAAATTTAAATGTAAAAAGTTTTCCAAGTGCACTTCGGATGCCGGCATTTGTGATAGAAAGCGGAAGTGCTCCTTCTAATACGCCCTGAGGGCAAATGTATTTGCAGAAGAATGGGTCACCCATGCCAAGCGAATTTGTTACAAGTGCAGGGAGTAGTATAACAAAAACGACAAGAATAATATATTTTACATATCGTAAAGGTTTTAATTTGGCTGTAGAAAATTTCTTGCCGGGGATTTTGTGGAGCAGATCCTGAAACCATCCGAACGGACAGAGGAAACCACAAATAAATCTTCCAAGCAGAACGCCCATTAATATAAAAAATCCTGTTATATAGTAGGATATTTTAAATTTGGATGAACCGACCACTGCCTGAAAAGCGCCGATCGGACAAGCTCCTGTGGCTGCCGGACAGGAGTAACAATTCAGACCCGGTACGCAGGCTGTCTTGACATTTCCCTGATAAATAGTTCCTTTGAAAAGGTTTGGCAGATGAATGTTGGTAAGCAGTGTTGCAGCTGCTTGTATCCACCCGCGGAAACGACTTAAAGTTTTTGAGATTATATTTTTATTCTTATCCAATTCCGACACACTCCAGACATAATTTTATTGCTTTGCTAAGTACAACTGCGGCTTCGCCACGGAAAATACCATAGAGAAACATGATAATACCGACACAAAATAAACCGAGCTGCGACCATTTTCTTGACTTCAAAATAAGACTCCTTCCTTTCATTTACTGATTTATTGACCTTTCGATATTCGCATTATACAATAGAGGGTGTAAAATTTCTGTTAAGAAAATGGAGAAGTTAAATTGAGAATATTAATAGTTGAAGATGAAAAGAATTTGTGTGACATGATAGGAAAAAGTCTGCATAGTGCAGGGTACGAAGTGGATCTGTGTTACGACGGAGAGGATGCACTGGAGATGATCTATGCAGAAAAGTATGATCTGATCGTATTGGATCTGAACTTGCCCGGAGTGGATGGGATGGAGATCCTTAGGGAACTTCGTAAGGAAAATGAGGAGACAAAAGTATTGATACTTTCTGCAAGAAGTCAGATTGCGGACAAAGTGGACGGACTCGACGCGGGGGCAAATGATTATATGGAAAAGCCATTTCATTTACAAGAGTTAGAGGCGCGTGTAAGAAGTCTGACAAGGAGAAAATTTATACAGAAAAATGTTTGTCTGGAATGTGATGGGGTGAAGTTTGATACGCGGGAACGAATGGCGTACGCAAACGGAGAGAAGGTAGCGCTCACCAGAAAAGAGAACGGAATCCTGGAATATTTGTTGCTGAACCAGGGAAGACCGGTGAGTCAGGAAGAGTTGATAGAGCATGTATGGGATTCGTCGGTGGACAGTTTTAGCGGCTCTATTCGTGTACATATGTCTTCTTTAAGAAGAAAGCTAAAGGCGACGCTCGGGTTTGATCCGATTGTAAATAAAATCGGTGAGGGCTACAGGATAGGAGGCAATTTCAAATGAAAAAAATGTCACTCCAGTGGAGGCTTACAATCATTACCACATTGTTGATTGCTATTATATGCGGATGTCTGACGCTTCTTTTATATAAGAATGGAATTTATTATATTGATTCATTGCAGGATACAGTAAACAGTCAAAGCACAAATCCGGATGAATTATATATCGATATTCCGGATGATGAGTGGGATGATTTTGCAGAGAAATTTTCCATGAAGGTATATGACAGTAAAGAAGATTATAGGAAAAGAAGTCTTTTGATCACAGTGATCATAGCGATGTTTGGCGGAGCTGTGACTTATTTTATAAGCGGACGTGCATTGAAGCCACTTCGGGATTTCTCAAAATCAGTTGAAAAAGTGCAGGCTCAGAATCTTACAGACTGTACGATTGAAGGCGGAACTGTTCCTGAGTTGGACAGGCTGAGCGTATCATATAATAAAATGCTCTTAAGATTGTCAGAAGCTTTTGAAGTGCAAAGACAATTTACCGGAAATGCAGCACATGAGCTTCGAACACCGTTGGCACTTATGCAGGCACAACTTGATATTTATAATTCAACAGAGCATCCGGATAGTGATGAGCAGGCGAAAGAAACAATAAAAATGATGACAGAGCAAAATGAGCGTCTTAGTAAATTGGTAAGAACTCTGTTGGATATGAGTGAACTTCAGACAGTGGCACGTAAAGATGAGATAGAGCTCAATGCCCTTATCGAGGAAGTGTTAGCAGATCTTGAGCCACTGGCACAGGAAAAAGAAGTAAAGCTGGTAGAGGAAAGCGAAGAACTCGTTATGACAGGAAGCGATATTTTGATTTATCGCATGATCTATAATCTCGTGGAAAATGCGATTAAATATAATCATATTGGCGGGCAGGTACTGGTTAAAGCGGCTCAAAAAGATATGGATATTGTGATTGAGGTTGAAGATACAGGAAATGGAATATCCGAGGAGTTCAGAGAAAGAGTGTTTGAGCCATTTTTCCGTGTAGATAAATCAAGAAGCCGCGCATTAGGCGGAGTCGGACTTGGACTTGCAATGGTGCGGGAGATCGTGCGCGTGCATGATGGAAAAATATCGATAAAAGGAAATGAACATGGTGGAACGACGTTTGAAGTTGTGCTGTAGTGGCGGAAAAGTGCTGGCTGGGAAGCCGGTAGGGACGGGGTTTAGTGGCTTTTTTGCGTAGCAAAAAGCCACTAAACCCCGTCCCTCCGGCTCACTAACCCCGTCCCTACCGGCTCACAGGAATTAGAGCAGAGTAAAAGAAAGAGTAGAGAAAATGCGTTTAAAAGCAAAAGAAATAGCAAAAGAGTTGGGAGTTTCAGAGGCAACAGTATCGTTAGCGTTAAATGACAGACCGGGAATTAACAAAGAGACAAAGGGGAGGATTTTAACGTATATAAGAGAGCGGGAAGAGGAGATACGCCAGAAAGAAGAACAGAAACAGCAAGGATCTAAAGGCGGCATTTTAATGCTGAATTATGTGAAGAATGGCATTATTATGAATCAGAAGATACGTCAGAGTAATAGGCAACAGTTATTTAATACGGAAATTGAAAAACTGGTGAAAAAAGCAGGATATCAATTTTATTTCCGAATTTTCCAGGAACAGATTCAAGAGGTAGATGAGATTTTAAAGGAGTGTAAAGAACTCGATATCCGGGGAATTTATATTATAGCAGCAGAGATGAATAAAGGAGATATTTATCCGTTTTTGCAATTGCAGATTCCGATTGTAACAGGAGATAATTTGTTCTATGAAGAAGAAATTGACAGCTTTTTAATTGATAATCGTGAAGGAATTGCAAAAGCCGTTGATTATCTGATAGATAAAGGGCACAGCCATATTGTTTATCTTGCAGAAAATGTAGACATTTTTAATTTTGTAGAACGAAGAACTGCATTTGTGTTAGAAATGGCACGCAGGGAATGCGGTGATGCATCACATCGAATACGACATCTGGGGAGTAATGTGGATGAAGTATATGAGAGTATGGTTCGATATCTGGATGAAGGAATCAGGGGGACAACGGCGTTTGTATTAGAAAGTTCGGTTATTTCTTTAGGGGTAAGCAAGGCTCTGTTAGAGCGTCGGGTTCGAATTCCGAGAGATATTTCTTTGATTGGATTTGATGCATTACCGCCTGTCAGCCTGCTGGGAGTTGATCTGACGTTGATAAAAGGAACACATACAAAACGACATATGGCGGGAATCAAACATTTGATGAGGCATATAGAAGATGAAAATGAAGAGATTATGAAAGTGTATTATAAGACGAGATTATTGGAGGGAAATAGCGTATTCGATAAAACAAAATACATTTACTCGAAATAAGAAAACGAGATTTTTTATGTGAGATAAGATAAAGCATAAAAAATCTCGTTTTTGTTTGCGAAGCATACGACAAAAAAGGTTCAGCGGAGCTTTTAAATTTTCTTTAAATAGCTTTAGATATTTTGTATAAAAAGTAAAAATAGAGATACGAAATCAGAAGAAAAACATACGTAGATTTAGAAAAACGGAAAGGGGATTGAGTGGTTGAATAATTGATGATAAGGTAAATGCAGATAAAGGAAGCGCGCTTTAAATAAACGAAAAGGTTGAGGAGGACATTATGGCAAAGAAAAATTATGATCAATTGTCAAAGGATATTGTCAAGTACATAGGCGGAGAAGAAAACGTGATTTCGCTATTTCATTGTGCTACAAGACTACGTTTTAAAGTAAAAGCGGAAGAAAAAGTAGATAAGAAACGGTTGGAACAGTTAAAAGGGGTCATTACGGTAATTAACAGTGGCGGACAGATGCAGGTTGTAATCGGAAATGATGTGGCAGATGTATATGAAGCAATTTTTGAAAATACAGGTCTGAAACAGGAAAATAAAGAAAATGACAATGACAGCCAGGGAAAAAAGAATCTGGTAAATACATTTATGGAAACAATATCCGGAATTTTTGCACCAGTACTTGGAGCAATGAGTGGAGCCGGTATGTTGAAAGCATTACTAATTTTGTTTACAACATGCGGGTTATTGACAGCCGATATGGGAACATACCGCATTCTTTATGCAGCGGCTGACGGAGTATTTACATTTATTCCATTGTTCCTTGCAATTACAGCAGCACGTAAGTTTAAGGCAAATGAATTTGTATCACTTGGCATTGCGGCAGCACTTGTGTATCCGGACATGACGGCAGCATTTAGTGCAGGAGAGGCGTTGACATTCTTGAAAATACCGGTTGTTCTTGTAAGCTATACCTCTTCTGTTATTCCAATTGTGATTTCGGTTTATGTATTATCAAAACTTGAGAAGGTGTTAAAGAAAGTAATTCCATCTGTATGTAAGACATTTTTAACACCGATGGTAAGTTTAATGGTAATGGTTCCAGCTACTTATCTTGTGATTGGACCAATCGCAGATACTGCAGGTAAACTTCTTGCAAGTGGTTATACGGCATTGGTAGGATTTAATCCAATGATTGCAGGAGGAATTCTTGGCTTAATCTGGCCGGTAGCAGTTATGTTTGGGTTACATTGGGGATTTGTACCAATCGTTATGAATAACATTGCAGAATATGGAAGAGATACATTATTTGTTATTACAGGTCCAAACAATATGGCACAGGCAGGTGCTACATTGGGTGTATTCTTGAAAACAAAGAACAAAGAAATCAAGGAACTTGCTGGACCGGCTGCATTATCTGCAGTTCTGGCTGGTATTACAGAACCGGCAATTTACGGTGTGACATTACGTTTTAAAAGACCATTCTTCATTGGAGCAGTATTCTCAGGAATTGCAGGTGCAATCGTTGCGGTTGCAGGAACAGGGGCACCTACATTACTTGGAACAAGTATTTTAACACTTCCAGGATATATTGGAGTTGGATTTGTTGGATTTTTAATTGCATGTGCAATCGCATATTTTGGTTCCGCAATCGTGACATATTTATTTGGATATAGTGATGATATGCTTCCGAAGAATGAAGAGGATAAAACAGAAAAAGTTGTAGAGAAAGATGTTGAAATCAAAGCTCCGGTAACTGGAAAGGCAATTGCACTTTCAGAAGTAAAAGATGAAGTATTTGCAGGAGGAGCACTTGGAAAAGGTGCGGCAATCATTCCAGAAGATGGAAAAATCTGTGCACCATGTGATGGCGTTGTATCACTGGTGTATCCGACAGGACATGCACTTGGGATTCAGTCTGAAAATGGTGCAGAGCTGTTGATTCATATTGGAATGGATACAGTGACACTGGAAGGCAAATGTTTCGATATTAAGGTAAAACAGGGACAGAAGGTAAAGACTGGTGAACTGTTGGTTGAGGCTGATTTGGAAGGAATCCGAGCTGCCGGTTTGGATACAACTACACCGATTGTGGTGACAAATGTAGATGATTATGTGGATATCACAGCAGAGCATATGGGAAATGTCAAAACGGGAGATAGATTATTGTATTGCATTTCAAAATAAAAAAGTAAAAGCAGAAATATAGATTTTTGCGGGAAGCTACGAGATGACACAGGAAAACTGCAATTTGCAGTTTTCCTGTATTCGGATTATAGCAGTTGGAGGAAATGAAAATGACTTGGTTACAGGTTGACGAGAATAAAACAAATTTTACATTAGAAGGAAAGCCATTTTTTTATCTGGCAGATACAATCTGGAGTGCATTTACGAATGTGACAGAGGAAGAATGGGAGTACTATTTGAAACGAAGAAAAGAACAGGGATTTAATGTGTTGCAGATTAACACAATGCCACAATGGGATCGTTGTATGTCAGATATTGGAATCTATCCATTTGCAACAGAAGATGGACAGATTTTTGATTTTACGAAATGGAATCAGGAATATTATGAGCATGCAAAACAAATGTGTCAGAAAGCGGTAGACATGGGCTTTCAGCTTGCACTGGTGGTGCTGTGGCTGAATTATGTACCGGGAACCTGGGGAAGCAAAATCATGGATAAGAACGTGATGCCGGAAGCATTTGTAAAAGAGTATGTAGAAAAAATCGTTTTGGAATTTGATCAGTTTTATCCAATTTATATTGTGAGCGGGGATACGGATTTTGATACACCAGAAGCAATCTCATATTATAGAACAGCATTGGATACAGTATGTGAAAAAAGTCCATGTTCACTTAAAAGTCTGCACATTAAGCGTGGATATGATGTGATTCCGGAAGAATTTCTGGATAAGATTGATTTCTATATGTTTCAGTCAGGTCATAATAAAGACGGTCAGGATATGGCATATCGTTTACCGGAAATCCTGTCAGAAAAATATCCGAAAAAACCAATTTTGAATTCTGAACCATGTTATGAACAAATGGGATTTAGTCGAAAAATATACGGAAGATTCCTCACAAAAGATGTTCGAAAGGCTGCATGGAGCAGTATTCTTTCCGGGGCGTGTGCCGGAGTAACATATGGGGCACATGGAATTTGGAACTGGCAGAAAATTAATAAGCCGGTCAATCCGACTATGGGAGAAGGATTTGACACTGCACAGCCTTGGCAGGAAGCCATTCAATATGCGGGGGCATGGGATTATGGATGGATTCGTCAGATACTGAAAACATTGCATATTTACAAGCTGATTCCAGCACAGGATCAGTTAATTGATGCCGCAGAAGAAATTCGAATGGCACGGACAGAAGATGAAAAATATTTAATTTATTTGCCACACAGTACAAAAATTAAAATCAATAAATCGTTGGCAGGGTACTCTGTAAGGGCTGTCGATTTACAGTCCAAATGTATTGCACAAATAGCGTTAACATTAAAGGAAAATATTACACAAATTGGAATGCACCCATTTGAGCAGGATGCATTGTTAATACTAGAGAAAGAGTAAAAGAAAACATATAAAAGACAGATAACAGAGAGATTATTTAATACAGAATAGGAGCAAACAAAGATGGGTAAATTTCCAGAGACATTTTTATGGGGCGGTGCAGTTGCCGCTAATCAATGCGAGGGTGCTTATTGCGAAGATGGAAAAGGTCTGAGCGTGCAGGATGTACTTCCACATGGTATTCGCGGGGAAAGAACGGAAAGACCGACAGAAGAGAATATGAAGCTTGTCGGAATTGATTTTTATCATCGATACAAAGAGGATGTGCGTTTATTTGCAGAGATGGGATTTAAAGTATTCCGTACTTCCATTGCATGGAGCAGAATTTTCCCAAGAGGAGATGAGAGTGAGCCAAATGAAGCAGGTTTGGCATTTTATGACGACTTGTTTGACGAGTGCCATAAATATGGAATTGAGCCGTTAGTTACGATTTCACATTATGAGACACCATTATATTTGGCAGAACATTATAACGGATGGGCGAATCGAAAGTTGATTGGATTCTACGAAAATTATGTTCGCACAATTTTTGAAAGATATAAGGGGAAAGTAAAATATTGGCTGACATTTAACGAGATAAACTCTATTTTACATGCACCATTTATGAGTGGTGGAATTAATACGCCAAAGGAAGAACTTACAGAGCAGGAATTGTATCAGGCAGCGCATCATGAATTGGTTGCAAGTGCATTGGCGACAAAAATTGCTCATGAAATTATACCGGATGCAAAAGTCGGATGTATGATTTTGAGTATGCCGACTTATCCGTTGACGCCATCTCCGGATGATATGATTCAGGTAATGGAAGATGAACATAAGAATTATTTCTTTGGAGATGTGCATGTGCGAGGAACTTATCCTGGATACATGAAACGATATTTCAGAGAACATGGAATAGAAATTCATTTTGAACCGGAAGATGAAGAGATTCTCAAAAATACAGTGGACTTCGTGTCATTCAGCTATTATATGAGTACTTGCGCAACTGCAGATGTATCAAAAAAACAGCAGGGAGAGAGCAATCTGTTAGGAGGAGTTCCAAATCCAACCTTAAAAGCAAGCGATTGGGGATGGCAGATTGATCCGAAAGGACTGCGATATGTATTAAATATGTTCTGGGATCGTTATCAAAAACCATTGTTTATTGTGGAGAATGGTCTGGGCGCGGCAGATGTTCTAGTGGAAGATAAAGACGGAAATAAAACTGTAGAAGATGATTATCGTATCCAATATCTGCATGATCATCTTGAGCAGGTTGCAGAGGCAATTCAAGATGGAGTGGATGTGATGGGTTATACATCCTGGGGATGTATTGATGTTGTCAGTGCTTCAACAGCGGAATTGCGAAAGAGATATGGATATATTTATGTAGATAGAAATGATGATGGAAGTGGAACGATGAAGAGATATAAGAAGAAGTCATTTTATTGGTATAAGAAAGTGATTGAAAGTAATGGGGAGATGCTTTCTATTTAGATTACTTCCAGCGTGAGCCGGAGGGACGGGGTTTAGTGGACCATGGTCCACTAAACCCCGTCCCTACCGGCTCCCTGTCTGGTTCACATAATTTTTCCTTGCAATGCATCAGCTTATGTGCTATTCTAAATCCACTCAGATGATATTCATTCATCTGTAAAAGATCTATTAATCAAATCGGTATTTCAATTCAAAAGCTCAGTTATTCGAGCAGATAATCCGATGAAAACAACAAGACAGAAACTGTTAATTAAAAATGTATACAAGGACTTTCGCAGGCAAAAGCTATGTGATAAACTATGTCTATACATGGATTCTTGTATCTTTTTTTGCAGTTATGCTGTCACAAAAGAGAGGAGAATTCAATGAGAAAAGCAAGTAAACCAAAGAAAACGGAACCAGACCTCATGAAATGGATGCGTTTCTTCGGTGGGACATGTGAGGAGGATTTTAAGAAAATGGCAGAGAAGGATGAATATATTGGCGAAGCGTATGAAGCATTAAAGCATATGAGTGAAGATGAAATAAAGCGAATGGAATACGAAGCTCGTCAAAAGGCAATCCGGGATTATAATTCTTATATGCATAGTGCAGAGAGACGCGGACTTAAGAATGGGATTGAGCTTGGAAAAAATCTCGGAAGAGAAGAGATATTGAAACAGCAAGTTGAGAAGAAACTTGCCAAAGGCAAGAGCCTGGAGATAATTGCAGATGAGTGTGAAGAGGAAATTTCTGTTATTCGGGCACTTATTAACGAGATAAGAGCAGAGTAACAGCGGGAGCCGGAGGGACGGGGTTTAGTGGACCATGGTCCACTAAACCCCGTCCCTATCGGCTCCCCTGCTTCACCCGTAAAACTCCTTTCGTTTATTTTTCTCGCGATATTGTCGTGGAGTCATTCCCATATATTCTTTGAATACACTTCCAAAATGACTTTGTGAATTAAAGCAAACGTAATCACTGATTTCGGAGAGTGATGCATCGGAATATTTTAATAAGTTTGTTGCACGTTCAATTCGGAATTTTAAAATATAATCTTGTATTTTCATTCCGGTGTCTTTTTTAAATACTCTTGATAAATGCCCCTGGCTGACGCCGATTGCTTCAGAAATATCTTCCAGATAAATTTTATGATGATAATTTTGGGAAATATAATCTTTACATTGTTCGGTATAGTTTGATAAGTGGGGCTTAAGTTTGGTGTCAGCAACCAGCTTGGTAAATTGATAGAGACTTTTGCGGTTTAGCTCCGCAACCTCTTCTATTTTTGTACAGGAATCAATTTGATTGATCAAAAGGTCGCTCAACTTATAAGCTTCAGCCGGGGACACACCACCGGCAATTGCCTCTCGGGTTGCCATTGTTGTTGTGACAATAGCAAGATTTCGCTGGTCATTAAATTTATTTTTAGAAAGGATACCTGCTCTTTCAAATAATGCATCTCCGCGTTTATTTATCTCGGCAACATTTCCTTCACGGATTGTATCCATAACAAAGCGTTCATCCATGTAAGTATGGTGATATGCCGTCTCTTCTTGAACGTTGATATCTATTAGAACAGAATCAGGCGTATTTTCTGCTTTACTATCAGTACTTAGATGATTCACTTGCAGAAGTTGTTCAATTTGAATATCCTTTTTCTCAAGAAATTCATAGAGAAAACTGACAAAAGTTAATAGTTGGACCAAAGTCATTTTAACAGGGTGGTGTTCGTTTTGAGTTGCTATATTATAATTTTTGTAAAATTGGTGAATCTCTACATAATTAAGCTGCTCTACACATACAGGCCCGGATAAATAGTAAGTGCCACCGCTATAAATACATATGAAATAAATTTTGTTTAATATTTTGTAAACAACAGGAATTTTTTGTGAATTGACCTGTTCTATTAATGACTGTGTAAGTTCAACAGAGGTAGCCAGTGGATTTTCTTTTTCTGAAAACGTACCAAAACTTTGAATTTTCTTAGAATTGTTATCTGTATAGAAAATAGGAATGCCCCATAGCATTTCTAATTTTTTTAATAATGTGTATTCCATAGCAGTCAGCCTCCGTCATTTTTATTTTAAATATATCTGGAAGAATATAAAATGTAAAGAAAATGTTAAAAAAATGATAAAAACATCAAATTTATGATAGTTGATTTGGAAAAAATATGATTATAATAAGTTAGTCGATGAGACATGAATAACTGGTTCAATCGAGGCAGAGCGCGCCAAGAATTTAATGCATTGATTGGAACTATAAAAACATGGAGGGAAAACTAAATGCAAAAATTGAAACACGAACCGGCTTATTATGAAACAACGAAATTTAAATGGAGACAGCGTATAGGTTTTGGTATTAGCGATTACGCCTGCAACCTTGCGTACTTACTGGCGAATACATATCTGTTATTCTATTATACAAACTGTGCAGGACTTGCTGCAGGAGCAGTAGGATTTATGTTTGTTGTAACAAAATTTATTGATGCGTTTACAGATTACATGGTAGGAGCCATGATTGACAGAACAGATACAAAGATGGGACGTTATCGTCCATGGATGCTTTACGGAGCACCGGTTTTGGCAGTTGGAATGGTTCTTTTATTCTCTGTTCCGACAGGATGGAGTGCAGGTGCAAAACTGGCTTGGGCATATATTACATATATTATATTCTCATTTGGTTATACACTTGTAAATATTCCAATGGCACCAATTGTTTCATCATTATCACCATCAGCAACAGAACGTACAAAAATTTCTACAACACGTACTGTATTTTCAAACCTGGGTTCACTGACATCATCACTGTTTGTTCTTCCAATGGTATATTTCTTCTCAGGTTCTAAAGATGCAACAGGAGCTGCATTAGCAACAGGATATCGTAATACAAATATTGTACTTGGTATCATTGTTATTATTATCATGACAATTTGTGTATTCTCAATTGTTGAAATCAACCCGCCTACACAGTCAGCAGGTAAGAGCTCACTGGTAAAAGATATTAAGAGTCTTGTGAAAAATAAATACTACATTATGTTCCTTGGAGAAGTTTTCTTCCTCTTCCTCGGATATCTGAGCATGTACGGAGCAATGCAGTATTATTACAGCTACATTGTAGGAGATGTAAGTGGTATGTCTCTTGCATTAACATTACTGACATTACTTGCAATTCCAACTATGATTCTTGCAGCTTACTTGAATGGTAAAGGAATTGCAAAAATCAAATTGATTCAGTTTGGAGCAATCGTAGATATCGTTGGATATGCAATTTTATTCTTTACATCAAATGGAACAATTGCAACAATGGCTCTTGGACTTATCGGACTTGGTTTTGGATTCCGTTCAAGCATGTTCTTCTCTATGATGCCTGACATTTTTGATTACACAGAGTGGCAGGTTGGAAGAAACCTTGGAGGTACACAGAATGCAATTCAGGGATTCGTAAATAAAGTTTCTTCAGCAGCAGCATCAGCTATCGTTTCAGCACTGCTTGTATGGGGAAATTATGATGCAGCAAAATTGGATAAGGCAATTGCTGACGGTGTAAATATTGCACAGGCATTCCCAAAAACACACACAGCGATCAACTTTGCATTTGGCGGTTTGGCATTAGTTTCAACAGTACTTGCAGTACTCGTACTTGTGCCATATGATCTGGATAAGAAATATCCTCAGATTCGTGCAGATTTGGATAAACGCCATGGAAAAGCTGAGTAAATAGAAACTAGTGGTAACTACAAAGGAGCATCGGGAGGTGCTCCTTTATGTCAATAAAGACCTCGCAAAGCGTTTACAACAGGAGGATATAGATTATGTGGAATTATGAATATACAGTACCGGAAAATAAAAAAGTAAGAGTAATCGTACATACAGATTGTAAAAATGAAGCGGATGACCAGTATGCAGTCGCTCATCATTTAATGACACCAAGATTTGATGTGAAAGGGCTGGTGGCAGGACATTTTTGGAAGAACCCACAGCAGTATGGGGAACTTGGAACAGCGCAGGCAAGTTATGATGAGATTATTAAAGTGATGGATTTGATGGGATTAAAGGATCAATATCCGGTTAAGCTTGGTGCACCGCGCGGACTGGAAGATGAGAAGACACCAATTGATTCAGAAGGTGCAAGATTTATTATTGAAGAAGCAATGAAGGATGATAAAAGACCACTGTATATCGCCTGCCAGGGTGCAGTGACAGATGTGGCTTCGGCACTTCTTATGAAACCGGAGATTGCAGACCGAATGACAGTTATCTGGATCGGTGGTGGAGATTATCCAAAAGGTGGATTTGAGTTCAATTTAATGATGGACATTCACGCTGTAAATGTTATTTTTTCATCAAATGTTCCGGTATGGCAGGTTCCGATGAGCCTTTACAAAGTGATGGCAGTTTCACTGGCAGAGTTACAGCTGAAGGTTCGTCCATGCGGAGAGATTGGTAAATATTTATTTGAACAGATGGTAGATTTTAATCATGTTGCAGCAAAATATGATATGGAATGGCCTCATGGAGAAATTTGGGGACTGGGTGACCAGGGAACAGTTGCAGTTCTGATGGAGGAATTGCAAAAGGTAAGCTATGATTTAGTTTCGGCACCAAGAATTGCAGAAGACATGACTTATATCCATGGACAAAATAACAGAGAAATCCGAGTTTATAATTACTTAGATGCAAGATTGACACTGGAAGATTTCTTTGCAAAGCTTCAGCTTAATTTCGGAAAATAAGTATCGAGAAAAAGAAAGATAAAATTTGCTGTAGAAAATAACAGACTTAAGAGTATAGACAGAATAGAAAAAAATGTGAGGAAAGTAGAATGAAGAAATATCTGGTTTTTGACGCAGGAGGAACATTTACCAAATATGCGTTGATGAATGAAAATGCAGAAATTTTGGAAAAAGATAAAGTGGCTACACCAGATTATCATACTCATACAAAAGAAGAGTATTATCAAGTATTAGATGGTGTGGTTTCAAAATATAAGGATCAAGTAGAAGGTATTGCAATCAGTATGCCTGGAATGCTTGATAATAGAAACGGACACTGCATAACGGCAGGCTATCTTGCATATTTGGCAGGCGGCGCAGTTGGAGATGAATTATCAAAACGATATGGGATACCGGTTTCTGTTGAAAATGATGGCAAATGTGCAGCACTCGCAGAATATTGGAAAGGAAGTCTCAAAGGCTGTGATAATGGAGCAGTAGTGGTGCTGGGTTCAGGTGTTGCGGGTGGTATCATATTGAATGGCAAAATTTACCGAGGCAATCACTTTACAGCAGGCGAGTACAGTTATATATGTACTGATGAGAAAAATTCGGAGAAAAAGAGCAGCTATTGGGGCATGAGCAATGGTGCAGAAGGGCTTGCTAAAAGTGTAGCCAGATATACCGGAGAAGACTGGAAGACTTATGATGGTATTAAAATTTTTGAGCAGGCAAATGCCGGGAATGAAAAAGTATTAAAAGGGTTAAAAGATTTTACATGGCAGCTGGCGGTACAAATTTATAATCTTAATATTTATCTGGATTTAGATGTCATTGCAGTTGGCGGAGGAATTAGCCAACAACCACTTTTGCATGAATATTTACAGAAGAGTCTGGATGAATATCTGGAGCAGATTCCGCTTCGCGAAGTGGCACCATATGTTCCGGAACCAAAGATTACAAACTGTAAATTTTATAACGATGCAAATCTGATTGGAGCATTGTATCATTTTATGAATTCGAAAGGAGACTTATAATTATGGCATTTCCAAAAAACTTTTTATGGGGCGGCGCAGTCGCAGCAAACCAGTGTGAAGGGGCGTACAATGAGGATGGAAAAGGATTATCGACACAGGATGTAACACCACACGGAATTGTTGGACCAAGAACAGAAGAACCGACAGAAGATAATATGAAGCTCATCGGAATTGATTTTTATCATCGCTATAAGGAAGATATTAAGCTTTTTGCAGAAATGGGATTCAAAGTATTTCGTCTTTCAATTGCATGGAGCAGAATCTTTCCAAATGGAGATGAAGAAACTCCAAATGAAAAAGGACTTCAGTTTTATGATGATGTATTTGATGAGTGTCACAAATATGGAATTGAGCCGCTGGTAACAATCTCTCATTATGAAACACCATTACATCTTTCAAAGACATATGATGGTTGGGTAAACCGTAAGATGATTGGATTTTACGAGCGATATGTCAGAACAATTTTTGCAAGATATGGGAAAAAAGTAAAATACTGGCTGACATTTAATGAGATTAACTCTGTTCTTCACGAGCCATTTTTAAGCGGCGGAATTTATACAGCAAAAGAAAATTTATCGCAGCAGGATCTTTATCAGGCAGTTCATCATGAATTGGTGGCAAGTGCATTGGCAACCAAAATTGCACATGAGATGATGCCGGAAGCAAAAGTAGGATGTATGATTTTAAGTATGCCGACTTATCCGCTCACACCATGTCCGGATGACGTGATTAAAGTGATGGAAAGTGTACATAAAAACGACTTCTTCGGGGATGTTCATGTGAGAGGATATTACCCTGGATATATGAAACGCTATTTTAAAGAAAATGGTATCGAAATTCAGTTTGCACCGGAAGATGAAGAGATTCTGAAAAATACAGTTGATTTCGTTTCATTTAGTTATTATATGAGCATTTGTGATACAGCAGATCCGGAAAAACAGACAAAAGGAAAAGGAAATCTGATGGGAGGAGTTCCGAATCCATATCTGGAAGCATCCGACTGGGGATGGCAGATTGATCCAAAGGGACTTCGCTATGTTTTGAATTATTACTGGGATCGTTATCAGAAGCCTTTGTTTATTGTAGAAAATGGACTTGGAGCAGTGGATGAACTAGTAGAAAAAGATGGTGTTCTGACAGTAGAAGATGATTATCGTATCGATTATCTGAAGAAACATTTACTGCAGGTGGAAGAAGCTGTAGAAGACGGTGTCGATGTAATGGGATATACCTCTTGGGGATGCATTGATCTGGTCAGTGCATCAACAGCAGAATTAAAGAAACGTTATGGTTATATTTATGTTGACAGAAATGATGATGGAAGCGGTACATTAAATCGTTATAAAAAGAAATCGTTTAATTGGTACAAAGAAGTGATTGCAACAAACGGAGCAGCACTTCATTAGTACAGACCAATTGGGAGGCTGGAGGCCAATTGGGGACGGGGTTTAATGGCTCCCCATCGATTGGAAATCGGATATGTAAAGGAGAAAACTATGAGTGACGCAGTAGTAAGTATTATTCCGGAAATGAAACGTAAGACAATTGAAGCATTTGTTGAGAAAGCACAGGAAAATGATGTTGAGTTAAAAGAAGTAAAAGTGGCTCCAATCTCACTTGTTGCAATTGGAAAAGATGAGATTGGGAATGCAGTTGTGACAGAGCGTGAAGACATTGCTCACATGAGCGAGAAACGCTTAAAAAAAGGTGACAGCATTTGTCTTGATTTTGGTGATCATCATGTAGGATATGTAACTTTGAAACTGAATTCGGCAGGAAGTCCACAAGATGCACCGGCATTTTTGAGATTGAAATTTGCAGAGATTCCACAGGAAATTTTAGATGACTCAAACACATATGAAGGATGGATTAGTAAGGGATGGATCCAGGAAGAGTTTATCCATATTGATGTATTACCATGTGAGTTGAAATTGCCGAGAAGATATGCATTCCGCTATTTGGAAGTCCTGGCAATCGATACTTCGCAGAAATTTCAGGTAGTAGTAGAAGCGGCAGAAACAACTGCTGTATCTGCGGTATCTATGGAAGATGTTGAAACACTTACAGAATTGCCGGAAGATTTACAGAAAATCGACAGGGCAAGTTTAAAGACTTTGCAGGATTGTATGCAGCATGTATTTGAGGATGGTCCAAAGCGTGACCGTCGCCTCTGGATTGGGGATTTGCGTTTGCAGGCAAAGGCAAACTACGCTACATTCAAGAATCTGGATTTGGTAAGAAGATGTATGTACCTTTTTGCAGGTCTGACAAGAGATGACGGAAAAATCAGTGCATGCCTGTTTACAGAACCGGTGATGCAGGCCGATGATACATTCTTGTGGGATTACTCATTGTTTTTTATTTCAATTTTGTACGATTACTATAAAGAAACAAAAGATATTAAGACAGTAGAGGAATTATGGCCGGCAGCATATCGTCAGATTGAGCTGGCACAGGATGATATGGAAGATGGTGTTTTGCGAGACGATGAGCCATTAACAGCGTTTATTGATTGGAAAGAAGGACTGAATCGTCAGGCAGCAGCACAGGGGGTCTGGATATATTGTCTGAGACAGGGCAAAGAGCTGGCAGAATTACTGGGAAACAAAGAGGAAGTTGTATATATTCAGAAACTCTTGGATAATGCATTAGTAGATGCAGTTCGCACATTCTGGGATGAAGAACAGGAAGTATTTGTAAGCGGAAAAGAGCGTCAGGTATCGTGGATCAGTCAGGCTTGGATGGTACTTGCAGATGTATTTGATAAAGAGAAGAGCAGAAAATTAATGCTTGGTATTTTAGAAAATAAAGATGCAGTTACAGTTTTAACACCATATGCTTACCATCATGTGATTGAGGCACTTCTTCATGTTGGAGAGCAGGAAAAAGCACTGGAATTGATGCGTACATACTGGGGTGGCATGATTGAGCTCGGCGCAGATACATTCTGGGAGGCATTTGATCCGGCAGATCCGTTGGCATCACCTTACGGCAATATGCAGGTGAATAGTTTCTGTCATGCATGGAGTTGTACACCGGCATGGCTGTTGAGAGAATATTTTAGATAAGACAAAGGGAGCCGGATAGAAGGGAGCCGGAGGGACGTGGTTAGTGGCTTTTTTGCGTAGCAAAAAGCCACTAACCCCGTCCCTACCGGCTCCCGCCTATCAGCTACTCTTCCTCTCCACCAGTGCCGTCCCGACCTCAATCTTCACCGGATTGGAACTTGGTGTCTTCAACATTTCTATAAGTCTTGCAGCAGCCATTTCCCCCATATAATGCTTCGGCACATTGATTGTGGTAAGTGCCGGCTCAAAGACTTTACTAAACGGCAGGTTATCAAAACCGGCAATCGCGATGTCCTGCGGAATGCGATATCCCGCCTCTTTGAGTGCCTTCATAGCTCCCATGGCAATCAGATCATTATCGGCAAAATAACATGGAGCCAGTTCTTCTCCTTTTTCAATAATTTCTTTCATATCTGCATAGGCTCCGTCCATAGATGGCGTTAAATGGTGGACAATACTCTTTGCAGAGGACATTCCATGTGCACGTACAGCTTTGAAGAACCCGGAGTTACGTTCCGCAAAATTGCCAATCTCATAAGAAGAATGTAAATATCCAGGCTGCTTTTTTGTCTTGCGGATTAAGTGGGAAGCGGCAAGATATGCTCCCTGTACATTGTTAATCAATACGCAGTTACAAGATACTGTCTCAAAATAACTGTCCACAAGAACAAATGGAAGTGGCAGTTTCTGAAAAGGTTTCAAATCTTCCGGCCGCATCTCAGTTCCCAGAACAATCATTCCGATACAGTCAGAATACTGAATCTCTTCTAACTGATTTTCCACCATATCTTCATCCTCATATACATAGCTGATTTTTAATTTGTAATCAGCTTTTTTGCAGCCGAGTGCAATCCCTTCTGATAATTCAGAAAAGAAAGGGGTATCGCTTACGACAGCTCCATGTTTTTTATAAATTACAAAGTAAATAGTTCCCTTTAGATTATGTTTTTCGGCAAGCTTTGAAAAATCATATCCATATTTGTCAGCTGTTTCCATAACAAGTTTTCTGGTTGCGGTACTGACACCTGGTTTGTTATTTAATGCCATAGAAACTGCAGCAGGGGATAGATTTAAAATTTTAGCCAGTTCTTTTGATGTAATTGACATATCAAAAATCTCCTATCGTTATAAATATACGTGTATTTGTTCAAATACTTTCACTTCTCAAAATAAAACGAAATTTCCTTACAAATTTATTATGAACAACAACTGAATAAAACACAAGTGTTAAGTTAGAAATTAAGTAAAACTCGCTGAATTATTTGCTGTAATTAAGTGAGACAGGAGATATACTGAGGGCACAAAGCAAGAGAAAAAAGTACTTGCAACATGCTGGTAAAAACAATACGAGAACGAATGAAATAACAAAGAGGAGGTCATTTAAATGGCAAATGTAAAATTAGGATTTGTACCTACAAGAAGAAGCATTTTTAGTGCACCGGATGCGATTAAATATCGCGGATTAACAGCAGACAGATTTAGAGAATTGGGAATTGATTTTGTAGATATCACAGATATTAATGAGGAAGGTCTTCTCTATGATGATCAGGATGTAGATAAAATTGCTGCTAAATTTAGAGCAGAAGGAGTAGACGGAATCATGCTCGCACACTGCAACTTTGGTACAGAATATGTCTGTGCAAGACTGGCTAAAAAGCTTGGATTGCCGGTACTGCTCTGGGGACCACTGGATGAAAGACCGGAGCCGGATGGAGTGAGACTTCGTGATACACAGTGTGGTCTGTTTGCAACAGGTAAAGTACTTCGAAGATTCCAGGTACCATTTACATACTTAACAAACTGTCGTTTGAATGACCCGGTATTCGAGCGTGGAGTAAGAGATTTCCTTGCAGTTTGTAATGTAGTTAAGAGATTCAGAAATATTCGAATCCTTCAGATTTCTACTCGTCCGTTTGATTTCTGGACAACAATGTGCAACGAAGGAGAGCTATTAGAGAAATTCAATATTCAGCTTGCACCGGTTCCGATGACAGAACTTACAGAAGAAGTGAAGGCAGTTAAGGCTGAAAGAACAAAACAAGAAAAAGTTTTGGAATATATCCGTGAAAATATGGAAATTCAGATTAAAGACGAAGAAGTGGAAAATGTGGCTGCTCTTGCGGTTGCAATGAAAAACCTGGTTGAAAAATATGGATGTCAGGCAGCGGCAATTCAATGTTGGAATGCACTTCAGACTGAGCTTGGAATTATGCCATGTGCAGCAAATGCAATTCTCAATGATGAAGGTATTCCGGTTGTGTGCGAGACAGATATCCATGGTGCAATCACAGCACTTATGGTAGAGGCAGCAGGAATGGACGAAACAAGAGGATTCTTCGCAGACTGGACAATCCGCCATCCTGATATTGAGAACGGAGAACTGCTTCAGCATTGTGGTCCATGGCCGGTATCAGTAGCAAGGGAGAAAGCAAAACTGACATATCCACTGGCATTCGCTCATCCGGGAAGTCTGACAGCAGAAGCAAAACACGGAGATGTTACACTGTGTAGATTCGATGGAGACAACGGAGAATATTCACTTCTTCTGGGACGTGCCAAAGGTGTAGAAGGGCCAAAATGTATGGGAACTTATCTCTGGGTTGAAGTTGAGAATATCAAACGTCTGGAAGCAAAGATTGTGGAAGGACCATACATCCATCATTGTGTAGGAATCCACAAAGATGTAGTGCCGGTGCTCTATGAAGCATGTAAATACATCGGAGTAAAACCAGATTTATATGATCCGATTGAGGAAGAAGTTAAGGCTTACTTAAGAGGAGAATGATAACAACAATAACATTTTCAAGAAAGGTGAATGAATATGAATTTAAAATTACTTGCATATAAGCTTCGTAAAGATACTGTAGATTTGATTTGTGCCGGAAAAGCCGGACATATCGGTGGAGATATGAGTGTGATGGAAGTTCTTGTGGAGTTGTACTTCCACCAGATGAACATCAGTCCTGAGAACATGGATGACCCGGATCGTGATTTGTTCGTGCTCAGTAAAGGACACTCTGTAGAGGCATATTATTCTGTTCTTGCAGAAAAAGGATTTCTTCCAAAAGAAGAATTGCACAGAGAATTCAGCAAATTTGGTTCAAAATACATCGGACATCCAAACAATAAACTTCCGGGTATTGAGATGAATTCAGGTTCTCTTGGACATGGACTTCCGGTTTGTGTCGGCATGGCAAAGGCAGGAAAGATGGATAACAGAGATTATCGCGTCTATACAGTTATGGGCGATGGAGAGCTGGCTGAAGGCTCTGTATGGGAAGGTGCAATGGCAGCCAGTCATTACAAATTGGATAATTTGTGTGCAGTAGTAGACCGAAACCGTCTGCAGATTTCAGGAAATACAGAAGATGTGATGCACCACGACGACCTTCATGAGAGATTTAAGAGTTTTGGATGGCATGTGATAGATGTGGCAGATGGAAATGATATCGACCAGTTGGAAGCAGCATTCAATGAGGCAAAAACAGTCAAAGGAAAACCAACGGTACTGATTGCAAATACAATCAAAGGAAAAGGTTCTAAAGTGATGGAAGATAAAGCTAACTGGCATCATAAAGTTCCGACAGAGGAAGAATATGCTCAGATTATGGCAGATTTCAAAAAAGCAGAGGAGGCACTTCAATAATGGGAAAAATTGCAAATAAACAGATGATATGTGAAGTATTGATGGAAGCAGCAAAGACAGATAAAAATATCGTGGCACTTTGCAGCGATTCAAGAGGAAGCGGCTCTTTTACACCATTTGCGGATACTTATCCGGAACAGTTTGTTGAGACAGGTATTGCAGAGCAGAACCTCGTAAGTATTTCTGCAGGACTTGCAAAATGTGGTAAAAAAGCATATGCAGTTTCTCCGGCATGTTTTTTATCTACAAGAAGCTACGAGCAGTGTAAAGTAGATGTAGCTTATTCAAATACAAATGTAAAATTAATCGGTATCAGCGGAGGTGTCAGTTATGGTGCACTTGGAATGAGTCACCATTCCGCACAGGATATCGCAGCTATGAGTGCAATCCCAAATATGAGAGTATATCTTCCAAGTGATCATTTGCAGACAAAAGAACTTATGAAAGCATTATTAAAAGATGAAAAACCTGCTTATATCCGCACAGGAAGAAATGCAGTAGATCCGATTTATGAAGAAGGAAATGTTCCATTTGAAATGGATAAAGCAACGGTTGTAACAAAAGGTGAGGACGTGTTGATTGTTGCCTGTGGAGAAATGGTAAAACCTGCAAAAGACGCAGCAGAGCTTTTGAAGACAGAAGGCATCACAGCGACGGTTCTTGATATGTATTGTGTAAAACCGCTGGATAAAGAAGCAATTGTAAGAGAAGCTGAAAATGTAAAAGCAGTTGTTACAGTAGAAGAACACGCTCCATTTGGCGGACTCGGTTCTATGGTTGCACAGGTTGTTGGAAGTGAGTGTCCGAAAAAAGTGGTAAATATGTCATTGCCGGATGCACCGGTTATCACAGGAACTTCTCAGGAAGTATTTGACTACTATAAACTGAATGCAGAGGGAATCGCTGAACAAGTGAAAGAAATTCTGTAGGTAACCACTGGGGACGGAGTTAATGGCTCTTTATCTGAGCCAGCGGGGACAGATAAAGAGCCATTAACTCCGTCCCCGTTTGAAAGGATATGAAAATGGAAGAAAAATATATCATCAGTATCGATCAGAGTACACAGGGAACAAAAGCACTTCTGTTTGATGCAGAAGGGCAGTTGCTTCGAAGAACAGATATGCCACATCGTCAGATTGTAAATGAAAAAGGCTGGGTTTCGCATGACCCGGAAGAAATCTATAGAAATACATTGCGTGTTGTAAAAGACCTTGTGGAGGAATCAGGAATTGATCGCTCACTTGTCCAGGGAATAGGAATTAGTAATCAAAGAGAGACAACACTAATCTGGGACAAAGAAACAAATAAACCAATCGCAGATGCAATCGTATGGCAATGCTCCAGAGCGACAGAAATTTGCGAACGTCCGGAAATTAAAAATGCGGCAGAAATGATTCGCGAGAAAACAGGACTTCCCCTATCACCTTATTTCCCGGCAGCAAAAATGGCATGGCTGTTGGAAAACTTCCAATGGGAGGAGAGCCAAAGGGGTCAGGAACCAGTGGCTTTAAAGAGCCAAAAGTGTCAGGAACTAATGGCTCAGCACCAACTTTGTTTTGGAACAATTGATACATGGCTTGTATATCGTCTGACAAAAGGACATGATTATAAAACAGATTATTCTAATGCGTCAAGAACACAGTTGTTCAATATCTTTACCTTAAAATGGGATGAAGAAATATGTAAATTGTTTGGGATTTGTCCTGAAGATTTACCGCAGGTATGTGATTCGGACAGTGAATTTGGGTGGACAGATTTCGAAGGACTTTTTGAAAAACCAATTCCAATCCATGCAGTACTGGGAGATTCTCACGGGGCATTATTTGGTCAGGGGTGTCTTAGCCAAGGAGATATCAAAGCAACTTATGGCACGGGATCTTCTATTATGATGAATATAGGAGAAGCGCCGGTTGTTAGTACACATGGTGTTGTCACATCGCTTGCATGGGGAATGGATGGAAAAGTAAATTATGTTCTTGAAGGAAATATAAATTATACCGGAGCGGTTATTTCATGGTTAAAAGATGATGTCAGACTGATTGATTCGCCGGCAGAGACGGAAAGCTTGTGCAGAGAAGCAATTTCCGATGATGAACTTTATTTTGTGCCTGCGTTTACAGGGCTGGGAGCACCACACTGGAAGAGTAATGCCAAAGCATCCCTGACTGGAATTACCAGAACAACCGGAAAAGCCGAGATTGTTCGTGCAGGAATTGAGTGTATCGCTTATCAGATCACAGACGTTGTGAGAGCAATGGAGGCAGATGCAGGAGTAAAAGTGAAAGAACTTCGTGTGGATGGAGGACCAACAAAGAATGGTTATCTGATGCAGTTTCAAAGTGATATTCTTGGAGGAAATGTCTTAGTACCGGATGCGGAAGAACTTTCCGGAATCGGAGTGGCATATGCAGCAGGTATCGCAATGGGAATCTATACGATGGATTTGTTTAAACTTATGAAGAGAAAGACATATTCGAAAGAAATGGATGAGAATTTGAGAGAGAAGAAGTATATAGGTTGGAGTAAAGCCGTCGGAAATCTGGTGTAAGAACCAGGAGGAGTGCCGGATAGGGACGGGGATTGGAGCCAATGGGGACGGAGTTTAGTGGCTTTTTCGCAGTGCAAAAAAGCCACTAAACTCCGTCCCCATTGGCTCCAACCCCCGTCCCTATCTGGCTCCCTAGAAAAGCAGCAAAAAAGAGAGAACAGATTTCTCTATCCTCTCTTTGTAAAAATCCTTATTTTATGCGGTTTTCAGCTTAGCCAAAGTATCTCTTAAGCAGTCCTTCGAATGCTTTTCCGTGTCTTGCCTCGTCGCGAGCCATCTCATGTACTGTATCGTGGATTGCATCCAGGTTAGCAGCTTTAGCACGTTTAGCAAGGTCAAATTTACCAGCTGTAGCACCATTCTCAGCGTCAACTCTCATCTCAAGGTTTTTCTTTGTGCTGTCTGTTACGACTTCTCCGAGAAGTTCTGCAAATTTAGCAGCGTGCTCTGCTTCTTCGTAAGCAGCTTTTTCCCAGTAAAGACCGATCTCTGGGTAACCTTCTCTGTGAGCAACTCTTGCCATTGCAAGATACATACCAACTTCTGAACATTCTCCTTCAAAGTTTGCTCTTAAATCAGCAATAATGTCTTCGCTAACACCCTGAGCAACTCCTACAACGTGCTCAGCAGCCCATTCTCTTTCACCTGTCTGCTCTTTGAATTTGTCAGCACCAACACCACAAACTGGACATTTCTCTGGTGCAGCATCTCCTTCGTGAACATATCCGCATACTGTACATACAAATTTTTTCATAATTTTTGTTCTCCTTTTCTTAAAATGAAATTTTGGTATAATTAAGACCTTTCATAGTTATAATTCGCAGAAACCTGCGAGTTTATAACTATTTTATGCAGTCACCGCATTTACCATAAAAAATAGTGTTACTGGATTCTATAATGCCGTCGAAATTCGTGGCGGCTGCCTTGTTCATCTGTTCAATTTCTTTCATATCCAGGTCAAGGTCAAGAACCCGTCTGCACTCAGTGCAGAAAAAATGATTGTGTGGCTTGACACATCCATCAAATCTGTCGGCTCCATCTGGAGTGGTGATTTTCAATGCTTCACCAATGTCCGTAAGAAGATTCAAATTCCGGTATACAGTTCCAAGACTGATGTTAGGATAATCTTCCTTTACATGCATATAAACCATGTCGGCAGTTGGATGCTCTTTAGTCGAGGCCAAATACTGTTTGATGGATTCTCGTTGCCGGCTGAATTTTAATGTTGCCATTGGGAATCCCTCCTTAAAACTTAAACAATAATAGTAACAATTACTGTAATTAGAATATACAATTATTTAAGGAAAATGTCAATACTTTTTTGAGAAAAATTTACTATTAATTTTTATAAAAATAAATCCGGAAAATAGTATAAATACTGATAAAATATTACAAAAATATTACATAAAACAAGGAAAATATGAAAAGATATGTAAAAACAAGTCGTAAAACAGAAGTGGAAAAATATGGCAAAGCATTGACAAAACAAGATGTTGTTGCTACAATACAAACGTAACTAAAAGTTAACAAATGTGTAACAATTGAAAACTTCCTACAAAAGATAAAGAAAAAACAGTAAGGAGGTTTTAGATGAAACAAGTACACATAAAACAAAAATTGATTGCTTCTGCAATAGTTGGAGCATTGATGATTCCGGGGAGTGCAATGGTAGTAGATGCAGCAGATACAGATGAAAATGTAAATGTAGTATCGCAGGTTGCAGGAATCGATCAAGTTACAGTTGCAACAGTAACGGCAGATGTGCTGAATGTAAGAGCCGGTCAGGGGACCGATTTTCAAATTTTATTGCAAATTTTAGAACAAGAACGTTATGAAGTAACAGGGGACTCAGTAAATGGATGGTATCCGATCACAGTAGGGGATGTAGACGGATGGGTGTCCGGTGAGTGGATCACGACTGAGAAAGTGGACAAAGAGGAATTTGCAGAAGAGGAAAAACAGGCACAGAAGGGTAGTGTGGAGACGGCACAAGAAACAGTTGTGTTACAATCTTCGTCATATACAACAGGACAGCAGGTTATAGATTTTGCTTGTCAGTTTATTGGAAATCCCTATGTATGGGGAGGTACAAGTTTAACTAATGGGGCAGATTGTTCAGGATTTGTACAGTCTGTATATGCAAGCTTTGGGATAAGTCTTCCGCGAACGACATGGGATATGGAAAATATCGGATATGAAGTATCGTATGAACAGGCACAGCCTGGTGACTTGATTCTTTATGATGGTCACGTTGGTTTGTATATGGGTGATGGAAATATTGTAAATGCAATGAATGAAGCAGATGGGATTGGTATATGCACGGCAACGTATGCACCAATCGTGACAGTGAGGAGAGTATTATAGATATTAGGAATGGTGCGGAGAAAAACTTCCGCACCGTTTTTTTACATTATTATAGGAAGAAAGTATATCAGAAATATGCGTCTTGCATTACATGATGTACATTTCACAGCAAGAATTTTGAGGATATTCTTGAGCTACAGAAAAAATATGTGGATAACTTATCAAAATATCTTATCCACACTATCAACATGAAAAATAGTGTAATATACACCGATTTTTACTGAAAAATAGAAGATTATTCACCGATTTTCAACAGATTATCAACAGGAAAAGGATAATTTTTCACTGGAATACCCCTGATTTTTCACATGAAAAACCGAGTTATCCACAGAAATTCACAAAGTTATCCACATTTTGTTAATATGTTGGGGAAAAATAGTGGGTAACTAGCACATGAACAATTGTTTGGAGTTAGTTATGTGAAAAAGTATGACAGTAATGAGATATTTGTGTGTAACAGGGTGAATTTACAGAAAGTTTACAAAATAATAAGACAGGAAAGATTGTTAAAAGTTCTCCAATAGGAAAATGGCGAATGGCAAAATGCACAAAAAAATAGAAAAACGTCGAAAATATTGAAAATGGAGTTTTCAACTTATTCACATTGAAAATTCGGAAAATGGTGGATAAATTAGAGATTTCCTCATAGTTATTCACATTATCCACATTAAAAACCCACATTTATGTGAATTACTTTTAATAAAAAAAGAACGGATGTTTTGGTGTAAATTATGAAAATGCATTTTTGTCGAAAAAAAACAAAAAAAGAATTGACTTTTAAGATGTCTAAAATCTATGAGAATTGAAGTGACAATTCAGATATTTGATACATTTTTAGAGTTGCTAAATTCAATGTATGGGATTATAATAGGAAACACGAAATAATAAGGAGGAAATTGAAAATGGCACAGATTACAAGAGCTACAAAAATTGGCGAATTGTTGAATGTATTTCCAGAATCAGCTCCAATCTTAATGGAGATTGGAATGCATTGTCTTGGATGCCCATCTTCACAGATGGAGTCATTAGAAGAAGCAGCTATGGTTCATGGTATTGATGCAGATTTACTTGTTGAGAAGATCAATGCAGCAATGACAGCAGCAGGAAAATAAATTAAAATGACGAAAATAAAAATGCCCGAAATTCTTCAAATCGAATTTCGGGTATTTTTTTGCTTAAAAATAATGATTACATCATAGCAGGTACGATAAATGAATATCTGTTCTTAGCTAAGATATGCCAGCTTCTGTACGGCATCGGCTGCTATCACAATCTCACAGTGTTCTTCAAGGAATGCGAGAATCGTAGTAGATACCTTCTCCGGAGAACCATATTCAGAAAGCATGTTACAGACTTTATTAAATTCATTTTTTGTATGCTCTGACTGCGTCAGTGCCAGAATGTAAATTCCATCGCTGTTGTTATCACGATACAAAGTATTAGCACCATGATAAAGAGAACCGATTAACTGTGCCATTTGAATGACCTGGTCGATATTGTCAAAGGAATATAATTTGACATTGAGTGGAATAGGTGTATCTTCTGCCTTTTTTTCCTCTTCCTGTTCTGATGATGTAGCAGATACGCTGGCAGCAGCTCCCTTTACTTTATTGAGTAAGTCTAAAAATTCATCTGCACCTTCAAGCTTATTCAATGTCTCAGGAAGTGGGAAATCATTCTCCCCTGCAGACGTGAATTTTGAAAAACGGGTATCCAATTCTTCCGGGTCTTCAACTTTTGTAATAATAAGTACAATTGTGTCAGCAGAAGTTGGAATTGCTTCTATCATCAATGGAATATCGTCAGCTTCAAAACCAAAGTCAAATGATGCCTGTTGCATCATATCACGAAATAAAGACTTGGCTTTTTCTGTACCATATGCAAGTTCACTTAGTTTCAAATGGCGGGCAGCCAAATCGGCATGTGTCAATGTACAACGAATCTGGTTATCGTTAATTTTTTCAATTTTCATATGATCACATCCTTACATTTATATATTATTTCTCATGATTAGTATAAACAAATCTTTTTCGAATGTAAAGAAAAACACAAATTAATCACATTGTTTGGTTTCTTATTATAGAGGAGTTTTTTGTAAGATATTTTTATTTTGGTTTAAATATTACTTATCAACAAATCCACAGCACTTATGAACAAAAAACACATTGAAATATGGGAAGGATGTTCCTATAATGGCAAGTACAGAAGATAGTATTTCGTGATAAATAAATTAATATACGGGAGGAGGGAAGAAGCATTTCGGGAAATACAATTAGAATCGTAAGATCTAAATTCGGATAACAACAACATTTCATAAACATTTCAGTCAAAAAATCTATTCGAAAAAATACGAGCAACTATTCAGACTAAATTGGAAGGTTGCATATTCTAAAGAATTCGAGTCCTGAGTTCTAGGACATGTACACAACAAATAATTAAAAAAGAGAAAGTCATGGTACGGTTCGTACTATCTTTTGGACATATCATCTTGCGGCATGTCACACACCTAACCTCCGATATATAGATGATATATAAAAATGTATATTTATCAGAACCGACATGGAAAGGAGCAGAGTCAAAAAATGGATTTAAGCAATGGAACGGTATACACAGAATTATATACAGAATTGGAAGGATATGAAAGGAATGGCGTCTGTCTGTTGATGGAAGGAAGTCATGTCAGCCCGATGCAGGTAGTGAGAGAACTAATGGCCCGAGAAGAAGGCAGTTATATGCGGGATTATGAGATGAATGCAGATGGATATATCGAATCCTTATCTTTTATCAATGTAACAAAGAAAAATGAAACTGAGAATGAGCATAAACCGTCGTAAACCCCTTTATTTCAGATAGTGTAATATGGTATAATGAAATCTGATAGGAGGTACGCCATGGACGAAAGAGAAAGACGTCAAAAGCGTCAAGTTAAGAAAACCAGACGACCGGTACAGTCAGGTAGAGGCGGAAGAGCCGGAGCGGGGTATCCAGAGGCAGATGCACAGAGAAGAAGAACTTCAAACAATGTGAATAGAGCAAGACGTAATCGTGCGAGACGTAGAAGAAGACTTTTTATAATCAGAGGAATAATATGTATTATTTTACTTGTAGCAGTGGGCTTGGGATTCATACTTTATCACAAATATGGTTCATCTAAAGAGAAAGCTGATTTGAAAAATTATTATGGAATCAGTGATAAGAATGAGCTGGGTGTCACAGTAAACAATAAAGTAATCAAGAATAGCGATGGGAATGCGGTAGGCAGATTGATTGACGGTGAAGCGTATGTGGAATATTCTGTTGTCAGAGATTATATAAACGAACGTTTTTATTGGGACCCGAATGAGAACATTATGCTATATACATTACCAAACGGCAATGTTTCAGTTGAAGTTGGAAGCAAAGATTATACAGAAGTTACAGAGAAGAAAAGTGAGACGTATACAATTCTGAAGACAGAAGGAAGAACAGCATATATAGCCGTTCCATTCATCCAACAGTATACGAACATGGATTACAACATATACAAAACCCCGAATCGTGTTGCAATTACAAGTAGCTGGGGAGAGATTGAAAGTGCAATCGTAAAGAAAAAAACAGAGGTGCGTTATCAAGGCGGAGTGAAGAGCCCGATTCTGACAGAAGTGAAGAAGTCAGATAAAGTAACCGTGCTGGAAGATGAAGATGACTGGAAGAAAATAGCAACTGAAGACGGATTTGTCGGATATGTTAAGACAAGAACGTTAAAGAAGATTCAGAAAGAAACGACAAAGAGAGATTTTGATGAACCAAAATACACGAATATTTCTGTAGGTCATACAATTAATATGGCATGGCACAATATTGAGAATGAAGATGCAAACGGTTATGCATTAGAAACAATTGCATCTACAAAAGGGCTTAATGTGATAGCTCCTACCTGGTTTAAAATCGCAGATACCGATGGAAATCTGACATCACTTGCAAGTTCAGATTATGTTAATTATGCACATCAGGTGAATCTTGACGTATGGGCTACAGTCAGAGACTTTCATGGTGGAATCAATAGCTATGATGAAACTTATGAAGTGTTAAGTTACACTTCAAAACGTGAGAATCTGATAAATCAGATTATTGCAGCAGCACTTCAGACAGGAATTGATGGAATCAATCTTGATTTTGAATTGATTTCGACAGAATGTGGAGAGCATTATATTCAGTTTGTAAGAGAATTGTCAGTAAAATGCAGACAGAATGGATTAGTATTTTCGGTAGATAATTATGTTCCGCAACCATATAATGAGCATTATGATTTGAAGGAACAGGGAATTGTCGCAGATTATGTTGTAATTATGGCATATGACGAACATACAGAAGGGTCTTATGAAGCCGGTTCTGTATCATCTTATAATTATGTAAAAGATGGAATTAAGAATGCAGCAAAGAGTGTATCATCTGATAAGCTGATAGCAGCAGTTCCATTTTATACGAGACTTTGGTTAGAAACTCCGAAGACAGATGCTGAATTGGCATCCGAAGAGGGAACAGAAGCAGCAAATTATAAGAATAAAGTAAGTAGTACAGCATTAGGTATGGATGAAGCACAGCAGGTAGTTCAGGAGGCAGGTGCACAGGCCGAATGGGATGATACTACAAAGCAGAACTATGCACAGTGGGAAACTGAAGAAGGAACCTACAAAATTTGGCTGGAAGATACGAAATCCCTGGAGGAAAAATTGAAACTGATCAAGAGTGACAATCTTGCAGGTGTTGCAGAGTGGAAGCTTGGTTGGGAGAATTCTGATGTTTGGGATATGATTCTGCAGTATGTAAATTAAATAAGTAAGAAAGAGACATCCTTTTTCTGCATATATTTTAAAAGTAATATGTGTAGAAAGGGATGTTTTTTTGAAGTTGAATTATAAAGAAATAAAGTCAAAGGGTAAAACAGTGCTTGTGATAGTCTGTTTAATGGGTGTTGCAATTGGAAGCCAGATTATCGGGACAAAGTTTTATGAGCATGTTATAAGTAAAGTAGATGATATGCAAAATAATAGTCAGAATACAGAGGATATGAGAAGCGAAACAAGTGTAGAGAGTGCACAGGTAGAGAATAAAAAGGTACAGATTGTGCTGGATAGTGGACACGGGGGAAGCGATCCGGGAAAGATTGGGATTAATGGTGCACAAGAGAAGGATATCAATCTTATGATTGCAAAGAAAGTAGAATCCAAATTACAGAAAAAGCAAATTGCAGTGGTGATGACCAGAACAGATGAAAGGGGACTGGCAGACTCTAAAGTGGAAGATATGAAAACAAGAGTTGCTATAATTAACGAAAATAAACCGGTGTTGGCAGTAAGTATTCATCAGAATAGTTATGAGCAGGAAGGAATTTGTGGGGCGCAGGTTTTCTATTATACACATTCAAAGGAAGGGAAAAGTGCTGCAGAATATATGCAGAATAGTTTACTGAGTGTGGATGCCGATAACAAAAGACAGGCAAAAGCAAATGACACCTATTATATGTTGAAACGCACCGAGGTTCCGCTCATCATTGTGGAGTGTGGATTTTTAAGTAATCGAGAAGAAGCGGAAAAATTGAGTACAGATGAATACCAGGAAAAGGTTGCAGATGCAATTTGTAATGGAATTGAAACATATCTGAAAGATATAAGTTAGAAATTTGCATTTTTTCTGTAAATATTAATAGAAAGTTTGTCTGATATACTGCTTTTTAGAAGATGCATATTTTTTTTTACTATGAAAACTGGTATAATAAAAGTTATGGAAACGATAATTAGAAAAGTAGATAAACATAATATTGACATGCAAATTATGCAAGAAGCAGGAGAAATCCTTAAGAAGGGCGGTCTGGTAGCGTTCCCAACAGAGACGGTTTATGGTTTGGGGGCGAATGCGCTGGACGAGGAGGCAGCGAAAAAGACTTATGCAGCAAAGGGCAGACCTTCGGATAATCCATTGATCGTGCATATTGCAACTTTAGAAGATTTGGGGAAGGTAGCGAAGAATATTTCGAAAGATGTAGAAGCGCTGGCTAATCGATTCTGGCCGGGACCACTGACGATGATATTTGAAAAGACAGATATCGTGCCATATGGAACAACAGGAGGACTAGATACAGTGGCTGTCAGAATGCCAAGTGATCCGATCGCAAGAGAATTAATCCTGGCAGGTGGCGGATTTGTATCGGCACCAAGTGCAAATACTTCGGGACGCCCAAGTCCGACGACAGCAGAACACGTAAGTGAAGATTTGAACGGAAAGATTGACATGATTATAGATGGAGGAAGCGTAGATATCGGATTAGAGTCTACAATTCTTGATATGACGGTCAATCCACCGATGATTTTAAGACCCGGTGCAATTACAGCAGAGATGTTTGAAGAAGTGATCGATCATGTAACGATTGATGAGACGATTCTTGGAATAGAGACAAAGAAAGCACCTAAGGCACCTGGAATGAAGTATCGTCATTATGCACCAAAGGCTAAATTGACGATTGTAGAAGGTAATATCAGGGAAGAAGTCCTGGCAATCCGCCAGCTTGTGTACGAAGCAATCCGACAGGGCAAGCGCGTTGGAATCATTGCGACGAACGAAACAATTGCGTATTATACAAATGGTGTGATCAAGAATATCGGAAGCCGTGAAAATGAAGAGACGATTGCGAGAAATCTTTATGCAATCCTGCGTGATTTTGATGCAGAAGAAGTAGATTTAATCTACAGTGAATCATTTGCATTGCAGGGAATAGGAAAAGCAATCATGAATCGTCTTGAGAAGGCGGCAGGACATACGAGAATCTCAGCACAGGCAGTTATGAAATATCAGAAGTACAGACGTATTGTATTTTTGAGTGATGCAGATACATGCCGTGGACCAATGGCTGCAGAGATGCTCAGACACAAGGATTTACGGCAGGAATATGCCATTGATTCCCGTGGACTGGTAGTATTGTTCCCAGAGCCGGTGAATCAAAAAGCTGAGGCAGTCATGAAAAGCGCACAAATGACGATGGAAACTCATACAGCAACTGCATTTTCGGAAAATGATGTTGCAGAAGATATATTGATATTGACAATGTGTGAGAGTGAAAAAGAAAAAGTACAGTCAGAGTATGGTGAGGCTGCGAAAGTATTTACGCTCAGTGAATTTATCGGAGAAGAATCGGAGGTACCAAACCCATATGGTCAGCCATTAAACGCGTATGGGGAATGTATGGAGAGACTGACAGAGGCAATCGATAAACTGGCTGAAACCTTAAATAAAGAGGTGGCTTTTGAAGAAGCGTAAAACTGGGAAAAACAGGAGGGGAATATGTCGACAAAACGAAATGATTATATATCGTGGGATGAATATTTTATGGGGGTAGCTCTGCTTTCCGGACTTCGGTCAAAGGATCCGAATACACAGGTGGGATGTTGTATTGTAAGTCCTGACAATAAGATTTTATCAATGGGCTACAATGGACTTCCAAGAGGATGTTCAGATGATGATTTTCCTTGGACGAGAGACGGAGAAGATCCGTTGGAAACAAAATATGTGTATTCAACACACAGTGAGCTCAATGCTATTTTGAATTATAGCGGCGGCAGCCTGGAAGGAGCGAGAATGTATGTCTCTCTGTTCCCTTGTAATGAATGTGCAAAGGCAATCATTCAGTCAGGAATCAAGGAAGTTATTTATGATTGTGATAAATATGCAGATACACCAAGCGTGATTGCATCTAAGCGTATGATGAGTGCAGCTGGTGTGAAATTTTATCAGTATCATAGAACAAACAGGGAAATAAAGATTAATTTATAATAAAGAACATAAAGAAGATGTCAGCAGCATATAGATATTTCAGGAAATGAGAATGGTGTGTCTAAATTGTTTTATAAATAGCAATTTGGGTGAGACAGTTCTGGACGGAGGTATGGTATGCTTCATAAGCTGACATCTTTTTTTGTGACATTTTTTATTCGAGCCCTTGTTGGAGGAACACTGATCTTTTTTATAAATCATTATGTGTTGCCGGATCAAACATCGTTAAATGTGGGGATTAACGCAGCTTCATTGGTTACAAGCGGGACGCTTGGAGTACCTGGGGTGTGTCTGTTGTATAGCATCTTAATTTTTCAAAATTTGTAAGGATTTCACAAAAACAAAAAAGATGAAAAATCTATCTGGACAAATAAAAAATACACGTTTATAATACGATTCACACAGTAGTTATCACATCTGCTGTTTCATTTCAAATCAATCTGATTTGGATATTTCTAGGGATTGGATGAGCAAGCATATCATTCAATTATCAATTATGAATTCCGTTGCATATTTCGCAACAATGTTTCAAGTTGAATGAATCAAAGTAAAATACGGACAAACTCTATAGGACTATAGGTGTGGTGTGTAGAGAGGCAGGAGGACAAAGTGTATGTAAAAAATGTTGTAATTTGTGATTCTCAAAAACAATATTCGGAAAATCTGTTTCAAGTATTAACAAAGAGTAAGTCACCGGAAGTACAGTTTTATCTTTTTCATAATATGCAGGACGCAGAGCAATTTGCAAAAGAGAAGAAGATTTATGCATTGCTGACAGGAGAAGAATGTCCAAAAGAAAAAAGAAGGCAGATTCCGGCGGTAAGGAGGTTTGTGTTAGTACAAGATAAAAGGAGTGCACTGGAAGACGGAGAGATTGGTGTTTATCGATATCAGAGTGCAGAAGCAATACGTGCGCAGATGTTGGAAAGAAGAGTTAAGAGAAAGGAGACGCAGAGGAGTACAAAGGCACGAAGAGGAGGACAATTGATCGGTGTGTATTCTCCGATTCATAGAATTGGCAAGACAAGGTTTGCTCTTGCACTGGGAAAGAAATTAGCGGAGAGGGAACCGGTATTGTATTTGAATCTGGAAGGATATGCGGGATCGTCTTACTATTTTACCGATCCAACAGAGCAGACACTGGCAGATCTGATTTATTATCTGCGTCAGGAAAAGGGGAATCTTGGAGTGCGGATCAGTATGATGGCAGGTCAGCTTGAGAAGTTAGATTATATTAAACCGATGCCATATATTTTGGATATGCAGGCAATACAAAAAGAAGAATGGTTACAATTATTCCAACAGATTTTAAATCAGTGCATTTATGGGAAGATTATTTTGGATTTGGGAGACAGTGTGAATGGTTTGTTTGAGATTTTAGAGGCATGCCATACTGTTTACACACCATATATCGAAGAGAGGGCAGCAATGACAAAGCTTGCAGAGTATACGGAAAATTTGCGGAAAACTGGAAAAGAACAGGTTTTGGAGAAAACGATTCAAAAAAGAATGAGGTAGAAGATAACGTGAATATACAAGAAGAACAACTATATGAACGGGTGATGGAACGGATAGACCTTACAAGAGAGATGGAGGACGAAGAATTATCCGAGATTATCTATAGTGTGTTACAGGAATTTTCGGAGGAAGAGTATTTGCCATTGAAAGAGCAGATACGGCTGAGCAGACGATTGTTTCATTCTTTTCGTAAATTGGACGTGTTACAGGAGTTGGTAGAGGATGACTCAATCACGGAGATTATGATTAATGGAAAGGATCACATATTTGTGGAGAGGGATGGCAGAATTGTTCGGTCTGACAAGACGTTTTTATCGCAGGAAAAACTGGAAGATGTGATCCAGCAGATTGTATCAGGAACGAATCGTTATGTGAATGAATTGTCTCCGATCGTAGATGCCAGACTGGAAGATGGTTCACGTGTGAATGTTGTGTTGAAACCAGTGGCTTTGAATGGCCCAATCATGACGATTAGAAAGTTTCCAAAAGAAAAGGTGACGATGAAACAGTTGGTTGAATGGCAGAGTATCACAGAAGAGGCAGTAGAATTTTTAAAGATGCTTGTCAAAGCCAAATACAATATTTTTGTGAGTGGAGGAACCGGCTCAGGGAAGACAACGTTTTTAAATGCCTTATCGGATTATATTCCAAAGGATGAACGAATCATCACGATTGAAGATAATGCAGAATTACAAATAAAGGGGGTTCCGAATCTTGTAAGGCTGGAAGCGAGAAATGCGAATCTGGAAGGAGAAGGAGCGGTGACAATCAGGGATTTGATCAAATCGGCACTTCGAATGCGACCGGATCGTATTGTAGTCGGAGAGGTAAGAGGAGATGAGACTGTGGACATGATATCGTCGGCTATGTTGAACGGACACAGTGGCTCTATGTCCACCGGGCATTCAAATAATCCGACGGATATGTTGCATCGACTGGAGACGATGATGATGATGGGAATAGATCTTCCTTTAACAGCAATCCAGAGACAGATTGCATCTGCATTAGATATTATTATTCATTTGGGAAGATTGAGGGACAAGTCAAGAAAGGTGTTGGAGATAGTGGAGGTGTTAGGATTTGAGAACGGTCGGATTCAGACACAGACGCTATATGAATTTCGAGAGGAGGGAATGCGAGGTGGAAAGATTCAAGGAACACTGGTGAAGAGTGCGGAATTGGTTCATCGGGACAAACTGCTGGCAGCAGGATATACAGCGTAAGGAATACATGATTGCAATTGCAAAGGCCATTGTACTGGATTTACTTTTAGCGTATTTGTTTTATGATTCATGGATTGCAGGTGTTGTCTTATTGCCGGTTGCAATCGGATATTTTCAGCAGTGGAGAGAAGAGTGTTGTAGAAAAAAAGAATTAGAATTCCGTATGCAGTTTCGAGATGCAATGCAGATTATGGCGTCTTCCTTGAAGGTGGGATATTCGGTAGAGAATGCGATTCGCTCTACAGAAAAGGAGTTACAAACATTACATTCAAAGGATAGCCGTATATGTCAGGAGTTTGAACTTATGACACATAAATTAAGTATGAATCAGACTGCCGAACAAGTATTGTGGGCATTTGCCAAAAGAGTTCAACAAGAAGATGCAGAAGATTTTGCGGTAGTGTTTGCGACAGCCAAGCGGATGGGTGGAGACAGCATTACAATTTTAAAAGAGGCAATTCATATGATAGGAGACAAGATGGAAGTAGAGCGGGAAATCCAGACGATGTTAGCGGCGAAGAACTTAGAATTTCAAGTGATGTGTATGATTCCGTTAGGTATGGTACTGTATATGCGTTTTACATTTCCGGAGTTCTTATCTGTCTTGTATGGAAGTGCTGCAGGAGTTGTGTTGATGAGTGTGTGCCTGATTATTTATATAGCGGCATATTACATGGGAAGGAAGATGGTACACATTGAAGTTTAAAGAAAATCGGAATACGATGCAGAAAAAAATAGGGATAATTCTTCTCACAGCAGGGATATTATCTTTGATTCTTTTTCTTGCAGATAATCTTAAGAGTCTTCCGATGACGAAAGAAGGGATAAATTATGTGGAACGTAACAAGCAAGGTAAAGGAGACAGACAAGAAGATTTACAAGTATGGATCGGAGATGCCAAAGAACCATATACTGTCCGAATCCATGAACAGAAATATACGGAGGCAGAATTACAACGAGAACTGGCCAAGGCAGAAGTTCAGCTGGAGAAGTTGATATTAGGAGATAATAGAAGTCTTGATGAGGTGCGAAGCAATCTGAATCTTATTCGTAATATTCCTGAAACGGGTATTAAAGTGTCCTGGGAATTGGATAATTATGAAGTGTTAAATTTGCAGGGGAAAGTTCAGAATGATGATTTACCAAAGGAAGGACGCATAGTTGAACTGAGAGCTACGTTATCTTATGAGGAAATAAAGGAAATGTATTTTCTTTATGCAAGAATATTGCCACCGAAACAGACAGATATGGAAAAACTGATATCAAATTTAAATGCAGAGGTAGATGAGCAGGACAAGTTAAGTGAGACAGAAAAACGGATGTTACTTCCAACAAGTATAAACGGGGAGGTTATAATCTGGAAATATGCAAAGAATCTACGTGCTGCAGCAGTATTTCTGATCGGTATTGTTATGGCAATGTTGATGTACGTGTCAGAAAAACAAAAGGTAAAGGAAACACATTCAAAAAGAGAGCAGCAGTTAGCATTGGATTATCCTAAAATGATAAGTCGTTTTACACTTTTTCTTGGAGCTGGCATGACACCAAGAAATGCGTGGAATAAGATTGTCAACGATTATGAACAGGAAAAAAGACGGGCTGTAAGTGTAGAAGAAGGAAAAAGAAAAAAAGAAAAAGTTGAAAGAGAAGTATATGAAGAGATGGTATACACAATGCATGAGATGAAAGGCGGTATGGCAGAAAGTGAATGCTATGAACGCTTTGGTGAACGCTGTGGATTACAAGTCTATAAAAAGTTTGGAACAATGCTGTCACAGAATTTAAAAAAAGGCACAAAAGGATTGACTGAATTGTTGAGACAGGAGGCAGATACGGCGTTTGATGAGCGGAAGAACACAGCAAAACAGCTTGGAGAAAAGGCGGGCACAAAGATATTATTTCCAATGTTCTTGATGCTGGCGGTTGTATTGCTGATGATTATCGTACCGGCATTTTTATCGTTGCAAATATAAGGCATGTAGGATATGGAGGGACATTATGATAAAACAAATTACATTAATGGGGAAGATAAGACTGCAGAAAGAAGCAGAAAAAATTAAAAACATTCTGAAAGACCAGTCTGGGATGTCGGTTATAGAATTGTTGTTGATTCTGGTCGTGATTATTGCATTGGTTCTTATTTTCAAGAATCAATTGACAGATTTGGTAAATACAATTTTTGAAAAGATTACAAGTGAAAGTGCAGGCATCTGATGCAATGTGAAAGAACGGTATCAGGGGAAATTACAGCATTCTTAAGTTTAATTTTTGTTCTACTTATTTCATTTATTTTTGCACTGCTTGAAAGTGCGACAATTCAAACCACAAAGAATCAAAAGCGATTAGATGTGGATCGAGCAATCTTTTCAATATTTGGAGAATATCAAAAGAAATTATGGAAGGAATATGAAGTGTTTGCGTTGGATGCTTCTTACCAGTCGGGACAATACGATGAGAATCGGATTTTGGACAGGCTTGCATATTATGGAAGTGCCGGAATCGAGCAGGAGATTTCGGAAATACAGCTGCTGACAGATAATCAGGGACAGGCTTTTAGGGAGCAAGTTCTGGCATTTATGGAACAACAGGCAGGGATTCAAAGCATACAGAATGTGATCGGATTATCTGCACAATGGGAAGAAAGAGAGATAGAAGGTAGTCAGTTGACAGAACAGATGGAAAATGAATTATTACAAAACGGAAGTGTTATAAAGGAAGAGGCCTCAGAATTGCTTCAGATGAAGGCATCGGGACTTCTGGCACTGGTTTTGCCGAAAAATTTTATTTTATCGAACAGGTCAATATCGAAAGAACAGCAATTGTCGAGTCGTACTTTAAACGGAGGCAGAGGAAGCTTTCCGGCAAGAGTTGGGGTTGGTGGATTAGAAGAGAGAGTATTATTTGAACAATATATAGAACAACATTTTAGTTCAGCTGTTGAAAAGAAATCAGAAAATCGGACATTGGACTATGAATTGGAATATATATTGTGTGGAAAATCGTCAGATAAAGAAAATCTTGAAGCGGTTATAAAACGGTTGATGGCGGCACGTTTCGCATTGAATTACGGACATTTGATGGGAAGCGTACAAAAACAGGAAGAAGCAGCGGCATTGGCGGCTACCGTTGCGGTGATTTTACTACAGCCGGAGTTGATGGAAACAGCAAAGCAGGTAATTTTAATGTTATGGGGCTTCGGAGAAAGTGTGATAGATATACGAGCACTTTTGTCAGGCAATCGTGTAGCAATGATGAAAGATGATTCAAACTGGCAATTGCAGTTGAGTTCGTTATTCCTTCTTGGAACTGCACTGGATATGCAAGAGGGAAGAGATGATGAAAATGGTATGAAATATACCCAATATTTGCAAATGCTTTTGCTTCTGAAACAGAACTCAGAAATTACAATGAGGACATTAGACCGGGTAGAAGAAAATCTGGTATATGAAAATAATCTGGGATATTTTCGAGCAGATTCATGTGTTACAAGACTGAAGCTGCAAAACAAGGCAGAAATCTGGAATGGAAAAACATATATGTTTCCATGTAAATTTGGGTATGAATCACGATAAAAGTGATGAATCGTTTCTATAAACAGAGTACAAAAAACAGGCTGGTTTTGGGATTTGATACGGGTGCCTTTTCGGCATTTATAAATCCCTCAAAAAAATAAAATGTGAAAATCTTTAGAAAGGAAAATCCGCATGGTGCAAAATTATAATTACTCATCTAAAAAATTGCAGGAAAAGGTACCTGTATCAGATCCTAAAATCAGTACTGTACAAAAACAGCGGTGGAATAGAAAAAATAAAGGCAAGGATTATACCAATGGCAGTGTGACTGTAGAGGCAGCTATGGCAATACCGATATTTTTATTTGCAATATTGTGTATCGTATATCTTCTAGAAATACAAAGTATTCGTTTTAGTGTTTCAACTGCGGCACAGCATGCAGGAAAACTGGCAGCGGAGCAGATTCCAATTGTGTCAGTGTTGAATCCAATCAAATTAAAAGCGGATATTGTCAATATGGTTGGGGCAGAGAGATTGGATCGAAGTATTGTTGATGGCGGGAGTGCAGGGATTCAATGTTTTACTTCTTATTATGATACAGGAGATGAAGTGCTACATATTTATGTCAATTATCGAGTGAAATTGCCATTTCCACAGCATATGCATGTGGGGCAAAAAATCCGACAGGAGATTGAAATTAAGGCGTGGACCGGATATCCACATAATGGCTTGGATGACGAGGATGACAGCATTGTATATATAGCAGATACGGGGAGTGTTTATCATACGAATTATCAGTGTTCGGCATTACACGTACAGATTCAGTTTGTGCCTCAGTCAGCACTGTCTGGATATCGAAATGAGTCGGGAGGACGATATTATGCCTGTGAACATTGTGTACATGGCAGCACAATGTCGGGAGTTTACATTGCTGATTATGGAACAAAATATCATAATTCATTGAATTGCAGCAGTTTAAAGAGAACTATTCGTTCCGTCAAAAAATCACAGGCAGGAGGAAGAAGAGCATGCAGCAAATGTGCGAATTAAGTCAGGGAATATGGATTGTATATTTGACTTATTTATCGTTGATTGATATCCGGACACGTAAAATTCCAATATGGTTGTTAGGTGCAGGTGGGATAACGGCAATTGTTATGCAGATATGGAAAAGTTTAAAAGGAACGTCGATTTCTCCGATACTTATTGTGGCAGGTGCAGCTGTGGGAATTGCATTTTTAGGGATTAGTAAGATTACGAGAGAGGCATTTGGTTATGGAGATGGAATTGTTATCCTAATTTTGGGAATTTGTTTAGGACTATGGGATTTGTTAATCGTATTGATGGTTTCATTTCTTGGTGCATCACTTATAGCGATACTACTATTAGTGTGGAGTAAAGGAACTAAAAAACAAAGCATGCCTTTCATTCCATTTTTGTGTATAGGTTATGTTGCAGTGATATTGATGGGATAGTGCAGATATGGGAAGAATAAAAAAATATCGAGAAGTACAGGGTGTTATAACAGTTGAAATGGCATATTTGATGCCAATTATTTTTATGGTGTTTGTGCTCGTTGTTTATACCTCATTTTATTATCATGATAAACAAATCTTGCTTGGTGCGGCGGCAGAAACAGCAACCATTGGGGCACAGCAGAAGAGGTGGCCGGGAGAGGGTGTGGATGCAGAGCAATTTTGCCGAGAGAGAATCGGTGCAAAGTTAATTTTATTTGCAGAAACTGAGGTTGCAACATCAGTGACGAAAGAATGGGTAGACGTAGATATTTATGCAAGAAAGAAGAAAATGAAACTTCATATCAGGCAAAGAGCACCGGTTGTTAACCCGGAAAAGAAGATTAGAAGAAAAGCAATTCTAGAAAAGGCAATAAAGAATAGCGAAAGCGAGTGAGGAAAAATATGTTTCAGGCGCAATTCGAATCAAAATTAAATCAAAGCAATTTACATATTTATTTGGATAAATCCTATGAAGAAGATTATCAGATTCCGATGCTTCAAAAAAATCCGATTGTTGGAATCCTGCCGGTGAGAGGTGCAGCATTAGACGGAAGAAGTAAATACACATATCAAACAAAAGGGTTTCAAACGATGGCTGTTATTTATGAAAAGAAACCAATCCAACAACAAGAAATTCAGTTATTGGTGATGGAACTTCTTCAAATTATAGAAAAGCTGGAAAATTATATGTTAAATCCCAATTGCCTGATATTAGATCCAGAATATATTTTCCTAAATGAAAAACAGTGGTATTTTTGTTATCTTCCTGGATGGGACGGAAAACTAAGTCAATCCTTTCATCAGTTGACAGAATATTTTGTGAGAACGTTGGATTATGGAGATACAAATGGGATTGTTTTGGCATATGAACTGCATAAAGCAACGCTGCAGGAAAACTATAATCTGGGAGAAATTATGAAACAGTACGAAGCTCATGAGGAAGAGAGAAAACGTACAATGGAAGAGTGGAGAGAAGAACAGAGGCAGAATAGAAACCGTCTGATGTTTGGAGAACAGGCAGAAGGTGTCCAGATGCGAATTGCAGAAGATTATGGAAATGTGTTTCGTCTTACGGAAGAGGAAGAGCAGTATGACCCGGAAGATACAAATGGGTATTATGAAGTAGAGGAAGGGATGCAGGCAATCAGAGAAGAAGGCGGTACCTGGAAGTCATGGAGAAAGGCCGCAAAGAGGTTAAAGAGAAACCGCTGGGGAAGCTGGAATGATTTTATACTTGAAGGAGATGAGGATTCAGATTCGATGTGATACGAAAGTGAACAAAACAGACAAATTGTCGAAAATGCAAAAGAAAAATTATTATTCTTCTATTTTCTGGAAAAATGGGATATACTGAAAACAGTATAAAATTTTTTAGAAAGAAGGAACTGTCATGAGAGATGATAATTGTATTTTTTGCAAAATAGCAGCAGGGGAGATTCCATCAGCAACACTGTATGAAGACGATGATTTTCGTGTGATTCTGGACTTGAATCCGGCATCAAAAGGACATGCACTGATTTTACCAAAAGAACATTATAGAAATCTGTATGATCTGGATGATGAGCTTGCGGCAAAAGTTTTGGTACTTGCGAAAAAAGAAGTCAACAAATTAAAAGATGTATTGGGATGTGACGGATACAATATTGTACAGAATAATGAAGAAGTGGCCGGTCAGTCAGTTTTTCATTTCCATATGCATATGATTCCAAGATATAAAGACGATAATGTAGGGCTTGGATGGAAGCTTGGAACATTAACAGATGAAGATAAAGAAGAAATTCTGAATAAATTAAAATAGCACTGGAGAAGAACATTGATTGAAGGTCATGAAATCAAAAAGATTTATGATGAATATAAGCAGATGGTTTTCAAGGTAGCATATAAATATTCACAGAATTCAGAAGTTGCAAGTGATATAGCACACGATGTTTTTGTATTATTTATGCAGGATGCGAAACAGCGAAAGTCTATCGAGGAGTATACAAACATTAAAGCATGGTTGACAGTGACAACGAGGAATACGACATATAACTATCTGATAAAAATGAAGCATGAAATATACATTAGTGAGGAATCAGAAAAAACACTGGAAATGTATATAGATGAAAAAGCACAGGAAGCGAGTGCGGAGAGCCGTTGTTTAAATGAATTGAGACATAAAAAGCATAAGTCGGTGCATGATAATGTACTGGCAGGCGTGCTAAATAAAAATGAAAGATGGTATCAGGCAATCATGCTTACATACGATACTGAAATAACTCAGATAGAAGCGGCAGAGATCATGGGGATAAGTACTCAGGCATTTTATACGATGTTGCATAGAGCAAAGGTATGGATTCGTAAGAAGTATGGAATAGAATACGAAGAGTTGGATGAAATATAAAAGTTCAAGACTCGTGATTGAGCCTTGAACTTAATTATTACGTTTTTAAATAAGTATAAAAAATATATTATTTGTTTAAACGAACCTCTTCGATTAATCCTGTGATGGTATTGATTGCATCATGTTGTCCGGAATTACGCATGGCATCCATATAAGAGGCACGATTGTCGTAAAGCTTGTGAACGGCTTCGAGAAGAGAATCTTTTGTTGTTTCCTCTTCTTCCAGAACCATACTGAATCCCTGACGTTCAAATGAGCGGGCGTTTAGAATCTGGTCGCCACGACTTGCATTTTTAGAAAGCGGAATAAGCAAGTTTGGTTTGCAAAGAGCAAGTAATTCACAGATTGCATTAGCACCGGCACGGGAGATTACGATATCGGCAAGTGCAAATATGTCACATAATTCATCTTTGATATATTCAAATTGTACATATCCTTCTGTGCCAACTAAGGATTGATCCAGTTTACCTTTTCCGCAAAGGTGGATAACCTGAAATGTTTTAAGTAATTCAGGAAGGGCACCGCGGACGGCGTTGTTGACAGCAACTGAACCAAGGCTTCCTCCGATGACAAGGATAACAGGTTTTCCGGCTGTAAATCCGCAGAAGTCAAGAGCTGCGATCTTATTACCGGAAAGAAGTTCCTGACGGATAGGAGAACCGGTTAAAACGGCTTTACCTTCAGGAAGCTGCTTTAAAGTTTCAACGAAGTTACAGCAAACTTTTGTTGCAGAAGGAAAAGCAAGTTTATTGGCAAGACCCGGAGTCATATCAGATTCATGAATGATAACCGGAACTTTGTTGCGTTTACCAGCCATAACGACAGGAACAGATACAAATCCACCTTTGGAGAAAATAACATCCGGCTTCAACTGGCGAACAAGCTTGTTGGCTTCACTAAGTCCCTTCAATACTCGGAATGGATCAGTGAAATTCTGCCAACTGAAATAACGGCGGAGTTTACCGGATGAAATGCCATAATATGGAATTCCAAAAGGTTCGATCAGTTCCTTTTCAATTCCATTATAAGAACCGATGTAGTGAATATCATAGCCAAGTTCCTTTAATTTAGGGAGCAAGGCAATATTTGGAGTAACATGTCCGGCAGTTCCACCGCCGGTAAGGATAATTCGTTTCATAAAAAAAGACCTCCATAGAAGTTATAATCAAAAGCTGCTTATCATAGAATATATAATCAGCAATAAAATCATCATAAATTCATAATAAACGTATTTAGAAAAAAGTCAAGATAAACGGAAGTTGATGTTTATCAATATATAATATCGTTTATGGACAATCTATAAACGAACAACAGCAACAAACAAAACCTATAAGTAAGAGGCAATAAGATGAAAAAATTGAGAAAACTCTCACTGAAAGAGGAGCTTGAAAAAGAAGCTGCCGAAATAGAAAAAGAACTTGCAGAAGATCCCGAGTTGGATACTCTGGAAGTCAGTAAAGAGCTGGACGATGCAATTTACGCAGAGATTCAGCGGTATGAAAAAGAGCAGGAAGAAGATAAAATCAAAGAATTTCCGCTTCGGACATATAAGAAAAAGAAAAGAGCCAAGCTGATCGTCGCATTGGTAGCGATACTCGTGCTGGTTATGGGGATGAGTGTGTCCAGTGTGGGAAGTAAGTCGTATATGAAGGAGCTGATAGAGAAGTTTACAGGGAAGTCGCAGGTGGATGTGACGAATGTGAAGGATATGGATAGTAAAGAAAAGCAAGAATGGGCTGAAAGAAAGGCATATCAAGAAGTTGATGAAATGATAAAAGTGAATTGCGTTCGAATCTGGGCTATGCCAGAGAAAATGTATTTTGTGTCATATACCATAGACAAAAATATTCAACAAGCTGATTTATATTACGAATATGAAGACAAAACTATACGATATGAAATTTATTTGAATCGTAAGGATTCTTCTAAAGGAGTGACTAAAGAAGATGACGCAGAGAACCTTTATGAATTGGAAGTGCAAGGAAATAAAATCAAAGTAGAACAGAGAAAAACGGAGGAAACGGATACAAATGTAATGACGGCAGAATTTGAATATAAAGGGGTATTGTATCAACTCAGAGGGAAGTTGAAAAAAGAGGAGTTTAATAAAATATTGGAAAATTTAAAATTTTATTAAAAAACGCGTAAGGATTTTATAGTTCATTTGTCTATATATTATAAAGCAAATTATTTAAAATTGTGGAGGAAGACAAATGAAAAAGAAAATTATGTCAACTTTAAGTTTGGTATTGTCAGTCTGTTTTCTGTTTTGTGGAACAATAAATGCAGAAGAAGTATCTTTAAAACAGGTAGATGGATCATATCTCACTAATCAAGAGATGTCCGAGGGGACGACAAAGAATGATTTGGCACGTGGTGAATATCTGATGGATGGTTCTTGTACAATCAGCAAGGCCGGGATTGGTAAGATTTATGTTTATGGACAGACTACTGCGCATGAAACGGTAGATAAAGTAGTAGTGGTAGTTTATATTGAAAAATATAATGAAAAAACAGATAAATGGGATAGATTAGATGTGATTTCTAAGGAAAGTAAAGATAATTATTATGTATCATTAGGAAAGAGAATAAATGTGGAACGTGGTACATACTATCGTTTAGAAAGTGAACATTTTGTGTTCAAAGGCGATAAATTAGAAGAAACATTCTGTTTCACCGATGGTATCATGATCGACTAACCAACTGCCCTACCCTCCTCGAGCAATCACACCGGTCGCTGTCTGCTTGGAATTGAGAAAATTATAACTTAAAAAAATAAAAAATAAGGAAAAATCCTCTTGATTCCATCAAACCGCAAACCTAAACCATATAAGCAGACGGCGACTGGTGTGATTGCTCGAGGGTAAAAATTTAATAAAGAAAAAACAAAGCTATACATGACAGCAAAGTTATGTATAGCTTTTCAATTATAAAAATCTAATATGAAAGTTTTGCTTATTCGGCAATTGCTTCTTTCAATGCGTGAGCAAGCTGATCTGGACAGGAAGTTGATTTGAATCCACAGCGGATTCCTTCCAGACGGGAGATTGCTTCATTCACGTCCATTCCTTCAACGAGGTGGGAAATTCCCTGCAAGTTTCCATTGCATCCACCTGTAAATGCAACATTTCTTACTTTATTATCTTCAATGTCAAACTGAATCATCTGAGAACAGACACCTTTTGTTTTGTATTCCATGATATATTCCTCCTAAATATGTGAATCAGAGAATTGTAATGTTCATTCTTAAAAAAGTATAAGAATATAACAAACTTCTCTAAGCAAGACCGATTATAGCAAAATAGTAAAGAAAAGTAAATGATAAGCGGCCACATTTCAATATTCAATATTTTATTATACACAAAAAAATCGTATGCCAGAACCTGCTTAAATTCATGCAAAATCGACAGGGCATAGGGGAGCAAGATGGAATAGCAAAGGGTATGGAAGAGCTGAAAAACAGCTTTAGTTGAGCGTGTTATTATGAATATCTACGCATTTTCAAGGGAAAAGAAAAATAGTCAGACCGCGAAAATGACAAGCTGAAATGTAGAATTTTGTAGAACGATTTATGGCGCAAAGATGCACGACATGGTCTATAATAGCTTCAACACAATCCGGATTATTGTGGGTAAAAATATAAGACGATTCACAAAATATGTGAATAGCGGGCAGTGAAAGCAGGAGGGCTAAGATATGTTCTATGACGTAGTAACAAGTACAGATATCATATTTCATTTGATGGTTGCAGTGGGTGTGATTGGAATCATTGCGAAACTGATGAATCTGTTTACGATCCGCCGGATGCTGGGTGCAGCGGCAAATATGTCAAAGAGTACACACAGACTGATAAAATTGGTACGCTCCAAATATGAACAGGCATGCATGCTGCGTGACAGCGTAGAAAATACAGAAGCATTTGTAGAGAAATATATTTATGAATACCGCGGGAATTTTTTGAAAGTACACACTTGGAGACAGTTAGAAAAACAAAGCGTCTGGGCAGCAGGAGTGCTGGCAGTAGTCGGAGCTATTTCCTGGTATCAGACCGCAGGTGTGTGTGAAAAGATGTATCAATACGTTATGCTGGGAGCAGCCGAGATGATTTTACTGTTTGTTGTCGGACAGCTTTCGGATGAGGATTACAAGTTAAATGCGGTGAAGAATTACATGATTGAATATTTGGAAAATGTATGTGCGGGCAGATATCGACGTCAGCAAAGTGAACGAGAGCAGACAGAGATGCTTCGTGCGGAAAAAGCAAGTGCGGCTGACAGGGAAAATATGAATGAGGCAATATCGGAGGGAGCATATACAGAAAATACAAAGGGCGAACAGAGTGCTAATAGCAGTACAGAGGAAAAATTATCCATCCATATCGAAGGAAAACCAAGAGTGCCATTGAAAGAAGAGGCCGGAGAACTACTTCGAAAGTCGTCTGAAAAACAAAAAGAAGCGGATGCGGAGGCAAATTTAAAAGAAGAGACAATCCGCCAGATTTTAGAAGAATTTCTGGCATAAATCATTTATTTTCTAAAAATATTCTTAAAGCGGGAAATTTACTTGTGAATCATCTGTGAATCATTAATCCAAGACTTGCTAGAAGATGAAATCTATAGTATGATTAAATCTCAAAGGAGTTGAAAATAATGAGTGTAACAACAATACTGATTGCATTGATCGTGGTAGCTGTACTTTTACTTGGAATTATTATTACGGTTATTGTGAAAAGTCGTAAAGTGAAACCTGCTGATGAATATGATGACGAGTATGATGACGATGATTACAATACCGGGGACGATGAGGAAGAAGATACAAGATCCCGTCGTAGACGTCAGGTAAGACACAGTGATGCGACAGTACCGCTTGATGTGCAGGAGCAAACGAAGAAAACAAAGAAACAGTGGAAGATTATTTTGGAGAATCAGGAGACTTGGGAGAAGTATACTTTCGTTTTCTATGATAATATTGGAATCGGAAGAGGAAAGAAGACTCCGGAATTCGAAAAATACATCACTATCACAGATGATCCGCGAATTTCAAAATTGCATTGTGCAATTATTCACGAAGGAGACAGATTATATCTGAAAGATATGGATTCACGTAATGGTACATACTTGAATGGACAGAGCCTGGACGAGCCTGTTGCAATTCAGAAGGAAGATGTGATCGGTCTTGGAAAGACGAAGATTGAAGTGAAAAAGATTTTGCGTGAACGCGACTAACAGAATAAGGAAAAACAAAAAGCGTTGTTGTAAAATCAAGGAATACACATATAAAGTTATTCCTTTACAACAGCGCTTTACCATGCTAAAATGTAACGCAAAGCAATAAGACAAAAATGATAAAATCAGGAGGTCGTACATGATTAAGTTATATGAAAATGGTGTCTATTTATTAAATGGAACTGAAATTGTAGAAGATAATGGCAGCGCACAGCTTCCGATCTCAAAGGAAGAAGCAGCGAAGAATACGATGGCTTATGGCATTTTGAATGCACATAACACATCAGGGAATATGGAAAACCTGCAGATTAAGTTTGATAAACTGACATCGCATGATATCACATTTGTAGGAATCATCCAGACAGCACGAGCTTCAGGACTTGAGAAATTTCCGATTCCTTATGTATTGACAAACTGCCACAACTCATTATGTGCAGTTGGCGGAACAATCAATGAAGATGATCATATGTTTGGACTTACATGTGCGAAGAAGTACGGCGGAGTTTATGTTCCACCTCATCAGGCTGTTATCCATCAGTTTGCAAGAGAGATGCTTGCAGGCGGCGGAAAGATGATTTTAGGATCTGACAGCCATACTCGTTACGGTGCTCTCGGAACGATGGCAATGGGAGAAGGCGGACCTGAGCTTGTAAAACAGTTATTGAATAAAACATATGATATTAAGATGCCGGGCGTGATCGGAATTTATCTGGATGGAGAGCCGATGAAAGGTGTCGGACCACAGGATGTGGCATTGGCGATTATCGGTGCAACATTTAAAAATGGTTATGTTAATAATAAAGTTATGGAATTCGTCGGACCGGGCGTTGACAAATTAAGTGCTGATTTCCGTATCGGTATCGATGTTATGACAACAGAGACAACATGCTTATCTTCAATCTGGAAAACAGATGAGAAGATTAAAGAATTCTATGATATTCATGGAAGAAGCGGTGATTACAAAGAACTGAACCCAGGAGCATGTACTTACTATGATGGTATGGTTTATGTAAACTTAAGCGAGATTAAACCAATGATCGCAATGCCATTCCATCCAAGTAATGTATATACAATTGATGAAGTTAATGCAAACTTAAAAGACATTCTTCATGATGTAGAGCAGAAAGCACTGGTAAGTTTAGATGGAGCAGTAGATTACTCGCTGCAGGATAAGATCAGAGATGGTAAATTCTATGTAGAACAGGGAATTATTGCAGGATGTGCCGGTGGTGGATTTGAAAATATTTGCGCTGCGGCAGATATTATCAAAGGTAAGAATATTGGTGCAGATGCATTTACATTTAGCGTATATCCGGCAAGTACACCAATTTATATGGAACTTGTGAAAAATGGAGCGATAGCAGATCTTATGGAAGCCGGAACAATTGTGAAGACAGCGTTCTGTGGACCATGTTTTGGTGCCGGAGATACACCTGCTAATAATGCATTCTCTATCCGTCATTCAACAAGAAACTTCCCGAACCGTGAAGGTTCTAAACTGCAGAGTGGACAGATTTCATCCGTTGCATTGATGGATGCACGTTCTATTGCAGCAACAGCAGCGAACAAAGGATTCTTAACACCTGCAACAGCAATGGATGTGGAATATAAGGGACAGAAGTATCACTTCGATTCAAGCATTTATGCAAATCGAGTATTTGACAGCAAGGGAGTAGCAGACCCATCTGTAGAGATTCAGTTTGGACCAAACATCAAAGACTGGCCGGCAATGTCAGCATTACCGGAGAATCTTGTATTGAAGGTTGTTTCTGAGATTCATGATCCGGTTACAACAACAGATGAGTTGATTCCTTCAGGAGAAACTTCATCATATCGTTCAAATCCACTTGGACTTGCAGAATTTGCATTGTCAAGAAAAGATCCTGCATATGTAGGACGTGCCAAAGAAGTACAGGCAGCACAGAAAGCAATCGAAGCAGGCGAATGCCCATTAGAAGCTTTAGAAGAATTGAAGCCTGTTATGGCAGCTATCCAGAAGGATTACCCAGAAGTTGGCAAAGGCAATGTAGGTGTAGGAAGTACAATTTTCGCAGTGAAGCCAGGAGATGGTTCTGCACGTGAGCAGGCAGCATCATGCCAGAAGGTGCTTGGCGGATGGGCGAATATTGCAAATGAATATGCAACAAAACGTTATCGTTCGAACTTGATTAACTGGGGTATGCTTCCATTCTTAACAGATGCAGACCACGAAGCACTTCCATTTAAAAACGGAGATTATATTTTTGTGCCGGATGTGAGAAAAGTGATAGAAGAGAAGCAATCAGTAGTGAAGGCATATGTAGTTGCCGGAGATGAATTGAAAGAGATTGAATTGAAGCTTGGAGAGATGACAGATGCAGAGCGCGAGATCATCTTGAAGGGATGTCTGATCAATTATTATAGAGGATAAGAAGAGAGGAGCTGTCGCATTGCGATAGCTCCTCTTTTTCATTACCAAACATACGACAAAAATTCAGTGGACTTTTTTGTATGGTAAAATAAAATCAGAAATCATGCAACAAAAGACAGATTTTTTAACTCTAATAGATATACAAGAAAAAGAAAGGGGGCAGATGCATGAGTCATTATGAATTTAATTCTGAATTAAAGTTGATTCATAAGGCAAAGCGAGGAGATATAAAAGCATTTTCCGAGTTATATGCACAACTTTATCAGGAACTTTATAAATTTGCGTTATATACAATGAAGCATAGACAGGATGCGGAAGATGTTGTAAGTGAGACTGTTATTGCCGCATATGAGAACATAAAAAAATTGAAAAAAGAAGAGTCTTTCCGCAGCTGGATCTTTACGATATTGATGAATCAGTGTAAAAAGCATTTTAAGCAGAACAGTGAGACAGAAGAATTAAAGGATGAGATTACGGCAGAAGAGGTATCGCAGGAAGAGAATCATGATCTTTTACAAGCATTTCAGACGTTAGATGATGAAGAGAGGATGATTTTATCTTGTTCTATTTTAGAAGGGTATTCCAGCGAAGAGATTGGACATATGCTGGCTATGAATCCAGCTACAGTACGTTCGAAAAAGTCAAGAGCATTGGAGAAGCTTCGTAAGAATCTTGCATAGAAGGGAGTTGGAATTATGAGTGGAAAAGAGTTGAAAAGTCATGTTACAGAAGAACAGTTTGAAGATGAGAAGGACAAAAAGATTGGGAATGAGCTTCGCGAAGAAGCAGATAAAATAGAAGTTCCGGATAAGTTAAAACCGGAGCGGATTGAATTGATGCTGCGGGAACATACTGAACAGAAGGTAAAGAGATGGAAGCCGATATATACGGCAATCGCAGCAGCATGTTGTGCGGTGATAGTAGGAGGAACTGCTGTAGGGGTACAGTTGGATAAGCAGTCAGATTCCAATTATACAGCATCATCAAAGGAAAAAACGAAATCAAAAAACACGGAGAAAGCAGCAGAGGGGACTCAGATCGTATCAGCTAAAGATTATGATGAAGTTTATGATTATGTTAAAGCGCAGGAAGACAGCCAGTCAGTGCAAGCAAGAGGTGGTGCCGCAACATATAGTGCTGAAGGTGCATCCATGGACAGTTCATCGGAAAAAGCAGTGGCATCCTCAGATACAGCTGCGATGCAAGCAGTAGACAGCGGTGTGACAGCATCAGATTATTCGGATACGAATGTCAGAGAAGATGGAGTCGGAGAGGGCGATATCGTAAAGACGGATGGTAAGAATTTGTATACCATGTACAATAATAGAATAGAGATTGTGAATATCGAGAAGCAGAATATGGAGCAGGCTGCTATGATTCGCCTTGAGAAGAATCAAGATATTAGGGAAATTTATATTAAAGATGATCAATTGATCGCTATTTATACAGAGTCTTATTATGGGGACGAAACGGATTCATATAGTTATCGCATTGTGACAACAGCCGAGATTTATGATGTCAGCAATCCGAACAAACCAACGTCTAAAGGAAAAGTAACGCAGAGTGGGAACTATAACACTATGCGTGTAAGTGGAGATTATGTATATTTACTAAGTGATTTTGATGCATCCATTGTAAACGGACGAGATGCGATCGGGGAATATGTTCCGAGTGTACAGGGTAAATTGGTAGAGGAAAGTAACATTTGTATGCCGCAGTATGTAAAGGGAGATACGTATACTGTGGTAAGTTCTTTCACATTGAAGAACCCGGAAGAAAAAGTGGACAGTAAAGCAATCTTTGGATGTTCCGGGTTGGTATATGTCAGCAAGAATAATATTTACGTATGTGAATCATATTATAATTCTGATGACTCTGATGTAACACAGACGTGTATTAGAAAAATTTCTTATAAGGACGGAATACTGAAAGCTGTTGGACAGACAAAAATTGACGGAACATTGAATGATTCATTTAGTTTAGATGAATATGAGGGGAATCTTCGTCTTGTTACTACTGTGAGTTCAAATGGAGATTCAGGAATTATGCCACTGGTTCTGTTTGGAGATTCAGCAGATTCAGAAATTGCGAAACAAGAAGATACGAATTATCTTTATATCTTGGATGAGAAATTGAATGAATTATCTAAGATTGAGGATATTGCAAAGGATGAACAAGTTTATTCCGCAAGATTTATTGGCAAAACAGGTTATGTTGTAACATATAAACAGACAGATCCATTGTTTTCAATAGATTTGTCAGATCCTAAAAATCCACAGATAATCGGGGAGTTGAAAATCCCTGGATTTTCCGAATACCTGCATCCGTATGGAGATGGGTTGCTGCTGGGAATTGGAATGGATGTTGATGACACAGGTACCACCACGAATGGTGTGAAATTATCCATGTTTGATATTTCGAATCCGAAAGATGTAGCGGAAGTGCAGAAGTATGTAATGGAAGATTGTTATTCGACCAATGTCACATATGAGTATAAGGCGGCAATGATAGATGCCGAAAAAAATCTGATTGGTTTTGTAGCTTATGGGGAGAATACAAAATATTATATCTTTTCCTATGATGAATCGGGCTTTCAGTGTTTATTTGAAAGAGAAATGACCGGTTATGGAAATGTAAGAGGCTTGTATGCCGGAGAATATTTTTATCTCGTATCAGGAAATACAGTCGAAAAATATGAATTAAATGGATTTAAGAAAGTAGACGATATCGTTTTATAGAGTAAGATTCTGGAATTGTCAAATGCAAATCTATCCGATATAATAAATACATTATATCGGATAGATTTAAAATTATCGGGAGGAAAATATGATTGATCAATCACAGTTTCGTAAGAAATTAGAAGAACTGCTGGAACAGGCAGATGTACAGGATAAACGTTTGACAAATGAACAGATTAAAGAATTTTTCGCAGAGGATGGGCTGACAGAGGAACAGATGCTGTTAGTATATGATTTTTTGATGTCGCAGAAGATTGTTGTGTCAGGATATTATAAACAGCAAACAACAGAACAGATAGATGAGAGCAAATTTTCAGATGAAGAAAAGCAGTATCTGGCGGAGTATACCGAAGATTTGAAAGCTATGAAGCAAGAGCAGGAGGGTGAGAGAGCCGAACTTCTAAAGAAGGCAGTTGCACAGGATGCACTTGCAAAGAGCAGATTGATAGAGCTCTATCTCCCACAGGTAGTAGAGATCGCGAAAGAACTTCATGAGGAAGGAATTTATCTTGGCGATTGTGTGCAGGAAGGGAATGTCAGTTTAATCCTGGCGTTAGATATGCTTCCGGAAGACGATGCGGATGCATTTATTCAGCAGGAAATCAGACAGGGAATTCTGGCGATGATGGAAGAGCATAAAGAATTAAAACGCCGTGATAAAAAGATGGAAAATCAGGTTAACAATCTGGATGAGACATTGCATAAAATGGCAGATGAAAAAGGCCGTGGAATTACGATGAGTGAACTTGCAGAACATATGAAGATATCTGAGGATGAGATTTTGGATATCATCAAACTGGCAGGTGAAGAGATGTACGATAAGTTTAAGGAATATAAGGATAACTAACATGATATTTGATACACATGCACATTATGATGATAAACAATTTGCTGAGGACAGAGACCAGGTATTAAGTTCTATGCAGGAACAAGGCGTTGGAACGATCGTTGATGCAAGTGCTACGGTAGATTCCTGGGAGCGTGTACTCGAATTAACAAGAAGATATCCATTTGTATATGGGATGATCGGAGTACACCCGGATGAAGTGGGTGATTTGAATGAAGAGAATTTTGCCCGGATGGAACAATTACTTCATGAAGAGAAGGTTGTAGCAGTAGGAGAGATCGGACTGGATTATTATTGGGATAAAGAGCAGCATGAAATTCAGAAAGAATGGTTTATACGTCAGTTACAGCTGGCGAGAAAGCTAAATATGCCGGTTAACATTCATAGCAGAGAAGCTGCTCAGGATACAATGGAGATTATGAAAGAACATGCAGCTGATATGAAGGCGATTATTCATTGTTATTCGTATTCAAAAGAGATGGCAGAAGAATACGTCAAAATGGGTTATCTGTTAGGAATTGGCGGCGTTGTGACATTTAAGAATGCGAAAAAATTAAAGGAAGTTGTAAAAGCAGTACCATTGTCGCATATTGTTTTGGAAACAGATTGTCCATATCTTGCACCGGAACCGAATCGTGGAAAGAGAAATGCATCTTCGAATCTGATTTATGTGGCACAGACAATTGCGGAGCTGAGAGGAACTACTACGGAAGAAGTGATTGCTGTGACAGAAGAGAACGCAAGAAAATTTTATGGCTTAGATAAATAATAAAAGTAAATCCTGTGAGAACTTAAATGTATAGAGCAGGGAGATAAAAGAGGAGAAATTTGATGAAAGAACCTACATTAGGGAATCCGCAAAATACAATTGCTGTATTACAGAAATATAATTTTTCATTTCAGAAGAAATTCGGACAGAATTTTCTGATTGATACACACGTATTAGATAAAATTATTGCTTCGGCGGAAATTACAAAGGATGATATGGTATTGGAGATTGGTCCTGGGATTGGGACTATGACACAGTATCTGGCATGTGCAGCGGGGAAAGTAGTTGCAGTAGAGATTGATAAGACATTGATTCCGATTCTGGAAGATACACTATCAGAATATGATAATGTTCAGATTATAAATCAGGATGTTTTGAAGGTGGATCTTGCAAAATTAGCAGAAGAGGAAAATGGCGGAAAGCCGATCAAAGTGGTTGCAAACCTGCCATACTATATTACAACACCGATTATTATGGGATTATTTGAGAATCATGTTCCCCTGAAGAGTATTACGGTTATGGTACAAAAAGAAGTGGCAGACCGTATGCAGGTCGGACCGGGAACAAAAGATTATGGAGCATTGTCACTTGCAGTACAGTATTATGCAAAACCATATATTGTGGCAAATGTACCGCCAAATTGTTTTATGCCTCGTCCGAAAGTCGGGTCTGCGGTAATCCGTCTTGAGAGATATGAGGAACCACCGGTACAGGTTAAAGATGAAAAATTGATGTTCCGAATTATTCGTGCCTCATTTAATCAGAGACGAAAAACGCTTGTGAATGGTTTGAAAAACTCACCGGAAATTCAATTTACCAAAGAAGAAATTGAAGCTGCAATTGAAACTCTTGGTAAGGGTGCAAGCGTGCGAGGTGAAGCTCTGACTTTAGAAGAATTCGCAAGATTGAGCAATGTTTTATCGGGCGGAGAACAATAAATATAAAAACTTTATAACCTGTTAGTGTAAAATTTAATATACAATTCATTGTATAACAGTTAAAGTTTTAGTATAATAAAATGAATACGACATGAAGGAGGAGCAACAATGAGAGATGTAGACGACATTTTATTTAACAACACTCCTGCAATCCAGCAATTAGCACGTAAGTGTGAGGAGAACAATGCAATCGACAGAGACTTATATGAAAAATATGAGGTAAAACGTGGATTGCGTGACTTGAATGGTAAAGGTGTATTGGCAGGGTTGACAAATATATCTGATGTTTGTGCAAAGAAGATTGTGGACGGAGAAGAAGTGCCGTGTGCAGGTAATCTCTATTACCGCGGATATAACATCAAAGATTTAGTAAAAGGATTTTTGGATGCCAAGCATTCAGGATTTGAAGAGACCGCATATTTGCTCCTTTTTGGTGAATTGCCGAATGCGACAGAATTAAAAGATTTTCAGCAGATGTTAGCACAGCGCAGGATGCTTCCGCCGAACTTTGTTCGAGACGTAATTATGAAAGCACCGAGCAGAGATATGATGAATAATATTTCACGCTGTATTTTACAATTATATTCTTATGATGCGAAGGCAGACGATACAGACATTCCTAATGTTTTACGTCAGTGTCTGAATTTGATCGCACAATTTCCGATGCTGATGGTATATGGGTATCATGCATATAACTACCGAAGAGGTCAGGATTTATATATTTATGCACCAGATCCGTCATTATCAACGGCAGAGAATATTTTGATGATGCTTCGTGAAAATCGACAGTATACCGCACTGGAAGCAGAGATTCTGGATATGGCACTGGTTCTTCATATGGACCATGGCGGTGGTAACAACTCAACATTTACAACTCATGTGGTTACTTCTTCAGGAACAGATACATATTCTACGATTTCTGCAGCAATGGCTTCTTTAAAAGGACCAAAGCATGGTGGCGCCAATATTAAGGTAACTCAGATGTTTGAGGACATGAAGTTCTGTGTGAAAGACTGGACAGACGATGATGAGGTCAGAGGTTATCTGGAAGCATTGCTGAATAAAGAAGCATTTGACCGCAAAGGACTGATTTATGGAATGGGACATGCGATTTATTCTGTATCAGACCCACGTGCTGAGATATTTAAGAAGTTTGTAAAAGAGCTTGCAATTGAAAAAGGCTGCGAGAAAGAGTATGCATTATACGAAAAAGTAGAGAAGATGGCACCGGAAGTAATTGCACAAAAACGTAAGATGTATAAGGGTGTTAATGCCAACGTTGATTTTTACAGTGGCCTGGTATACAGCATGTTAGATCTTCCTCCTGCATTATACACACCAATTTTTGCAGCTGCACGTATTGTTGGATGGAGTGCACATCGTCTTGAAGAGCTAAAGAATGTAGATAAGATTATTCGACCGGCATACAAACCGCTTGCACCATATCGAGATTATATTAAATTAGATGACAGGTAGAGGTTAACATGAAAGATGAATTTTATTTTCCATCAAAAGATGGTAATACTGAAATCCATACAATTGAATGGAAACCAGAAGGGGAAATAAAAGCAGTACTGCAGATTTGCCATGGGATGATAGAATATGTAGATCGCTATGATGAATTCGCCCAGTTTTTAAGTGAACAAGGTATTTATGTAGTTGGTAACGATCATCTGGGACATGGTAAATCTGTTCAGAGTAAGCTAGAATATGGATATTTTCAAAAAGAATATGGCAATGCGTGTCTGCTTGCGGACATGCATATGCTTCGTACAAAAACTGCAAAGAAATATCCGGATGTTCCGTACTTTATGTTAGGACACAGTATGGGCTCAATCCTTTTGCGCCAATATATCCAGATGTACGGCAATGGGCTTGCAGGCGCAATATTGATTGGAGTTGTTGCAGAACGCCCAATTCCGGTATTGAATTTTGGAAAGGCATTGTGCAAAGGTATTGCAGTAGTAAAAGGTGACCATTATAGAAGCAAATTAGTTGAGGACATGGTAATCGGAACATTTAATAAGAAATTCAAACATCCGAAGACAAGAGCTGACTGGGTTACCAGTGATGATGAGAAGCTCCAGGAATATGTCAATGATCCTCTTTGCTCTTTCCATTTTACGGTCAATGCATACGGCAATATGCTAGAAGGCATGACACGAATGGAAAAGAAAGAGAATGTGTTTATGATTCCGAAACATCTTCCAATCCTTATGGCTGCGGGAGTAGAAGATCCGGCAGGAAAGTGCGGAAAGGGTGTCCGTAAGGTTTATGAAAAGTATAAAGAGTCAGGAATCAGGGATGTTACATTACAGTTGTATGCAGGAGACCGGCATGAATTGTTAAATGAGACAGACCGAGATCAAGTTTACCAGGATATTCTGGCATGGATGGAAAATAGAATATAGGATTTGAGATATATACATAATATATATAACGCAAAACCCGCTAACCACAAGGATTAGCGGGTTTTGGTGTTTTTATAGTTATCTAAAGGAATGAGAGTAAAGTGTACATCGGGAAGTTACGCCCGATGTCTACTTTATGAGGGGGGAGATAGTTGTTTTATCAACTATCTGAGATTATTATATCCAGAAAATGTGTCTAAAATATGTTGAATCTATAAAAGAAATCGAAAAATTATAAACAACTTCGAAACTAAAGTCCGAAAAAGAACAATATGCGGGAAAATAATATAAAGGCAAACAAAAATCCGTTAACCATAGTGGCTAACGGATTTTGTGTTTTCTATTTAACTAAAAGGAATGAGAGTAAAGTTCGATATCTTGAAATCTGTCCAAGATATCTTAACTTTATGAGGGGGAGATAGTTGCTGTATCAACTATCTGAGATTATTATATCCAGAAAATATGTCTAAAATATGTTAAAACTATAAAAGAAATCGAAAAAATATTATGAAAATATGAAATTTATAGAAAAGCAACAAAAATGGTGAGATGTGTTGCTGATCACAGGTACTGTGAACAGTAACTGGAACATTAATAAAATCATAAGATTTCCCCCAAACCTTTTTAATTTTTTTATTCTATCATGTATACTGTAAGGGAGGTGATGAAGAATGTACAACATCGTAGTATGTGATGATGATAAAGAAATCGTAGAGGCAATAGATATTTATTTGACTCAGGAAGGCTATCATGTTTTGAAAGCATATGATGGCGAACAGGCATTAAAGTTGTTGGAGACAGAAGAAGTACACTTGTTAATTCTGGATGTGATGATGCCAAAACTGGATGGAATCCGTGCAACATTAAAGATTCGTGAAAAGCACAGTATTCCAATCATTATTTTATCGGCGAAATCAGAGGACGTAGATAAGATATTAGGATTAAATGTAGGAGCAGATGATTATGTGACGAAGCCATTTAATCCGTTGGAATTAATCGCACGTGTGAAATCGCAGATTCGCAGGTATACCCAGTTTGGCGGAAATGCAAAAGAACAGAAGGATACCGTTTATGAGACCGGTGGACTGCAGATGAATGATGATTTGAAACAGGTCACAGTAGATGGGGAATCTGTAAAACTGACACCGATTGAATACAATATTTTAAAATTATTAATGAAAAATCAGGGAAGAGTATTTTCAATTAACCAGATTTATGAATCAATTTGGAATGAGGAGGCAATCGGAGCTGATAATACAGTGGCGGTACATATTCGTCATATCCGGGAAAAAATTGAGATCAATCCGAGAGAACCACGTTATCTAAAAGTAGTGTGGGGAGTCGGATATAAGATCGAAAAGCTGTAAATACAAAGTACAGCTTCCTAAATCAAGAGGTAAGGGTGTGATTATATGAAGAAATGGTATAAAAAACCGATTACAAAGGCGATATTGGTTTTTGTTGCGATTGTTACAGCAATATTGCTTGGAATTAGTGTTATTTTATTGGCAAGCTTGAATGGTGTAGTATATGATGCAAAGCTACGAGCAGAGAAAAAATATGAGAATGCAAAATCATTTGAGCAAACAATGTATCAGACGGCAACCTACGTGGCGGAGCGGATTCATATACAAGACGAATTCGAGACAGATGGCAAATATGATCCGGATAAGATTGTAGATATTATGGAGTATGCAAAAAACAGAACGATATCCGGAGAGAATACTTCCGGAGTTGCATACAAGTTAGGTGAGCTGGCAGCCTGGGGAGAGACAAAAGAAATGAGCAGTGAGGATGCGGATGATTATCGCATTGTTGTCTGTAAGAAAAAAGATGGGAAATACTATTATTACTATTATAATGAATTCCAAAACCTGATTAATGATGTTAAGCTCAAGGTTATTTTAAATGGAGCCCAGCTTCGGCCGGAGGAGAATGCAGAGGAGAATAGTCAGCTGCAAACATTTTATGATAATTTGTCTTATAATTATGGCGTGGGAATGTCGAATTATTATGATACCATCCGAATTGAAGATGAAAAAGGAAATACTCTCTACACAGATTGCTGGATATATGACAGTAACTGGGATTCTTCAATAGGAAAAGAAGAGGCTGCACCGATTGGTGCAAAAAATCTGTTAACACTCATCAATGAAAATGAAAAGTTAAATGGAAAGCTAGATAAGATATATAACGATTTGAGCAGCTCATTGGAAAATATTGCTTATGATGCAGAACAGTATAGCGAATATAAAGATTCTACAGATTTTTCGGAGGGAAATACAAACTTCAAGTATTTGCTTGTAGATCAGCAGGCAAAGAAAGTGTACACAAATAATAGTGAATGGACACAATATAGTAATGTAGATAAAAACATAGAAGAATTAAAAAAACAAGAGCATAGCAAGTATGTTGTAGTAAAGCCTAAGCTGGCAGATTTTGAATCGAACTTAAAAGATACAGATGCCAGAAAATGGAAAGAAGTCTTTCATATTTTAGAAGGAGACAATAAAGAATCCGACAATTATATTTTCGTGGCAGCGGTCGATACAGATTTTCCGGTTCAGGACGTATTTTACACATATAATCAAAATTACCGGCAATATGCACCATACATCAATATGGCAAGTGCATTTATTATAGTCGGCACAGCACTGTGTTTAATCATTATAGTCTGGCTAACAGCAGTAGCAGGGCGAAATTCAGAAGATGAAGAACTTCATTTGAATTCATATGATTATTGGAAGAGCGAATTGGGAGCAGCACTTGTAATCGTGCCATGGATTTTTCTGACGATGTTTGTCGGAGAATGCTGGCAAGGAACCTATTACGATGCTGTGGGTTGGGGAAATACATCTCAACAGTATTATTATACATTTTCTTTGTCCGGAATGAATTATGTGCTCGTAACGATTTATATGGGACTGAGTATGGTATTGTTCCTCGCAGGATATCTTAGTCTGGTAAGAAGAATCAAGGGAAGAATCCTCTGGAAAAATAGTATTTTGTATTTAGTTCTAAAATGGTGTATCAAAGTTTTGCGTGCAATTGTTAGATTTTTCCGAGATTTTTGGAGAAATCGAAGTATTACCTGGCGGGCAGTTCTGGTATTTATCGGATTTGTATGTATTCACTGGCTCGGTATGAGTTCAGGTGTCGGAATATTTATTTTCCTTATGTTTGTAGCGGAAATAGCAGGATTATATTATATTGTGCGAAATACAATCGCAAAGGATAAGGTACGAAAAGGAATTGAAAGAATTGCATCCGGAGATTTGGAATATCAGATACCAACAGAAAAACTAAAGGGCGAATATAAACATACTGCGGAGATGATAAATGATATAGGAAATGGATTAAATCGTGCAGTAGATGAAAAAATCAAAAGTGAAAGACTGAAGACGGATTTGATCACAAATGTGTCGCACGATATTAAAACACCTCTGACATCGATTATTAATTACGTGGATTTGTTAAAGCGTGAAGAGATTGATGATCCAAAGATTCAGGGATATTTGAAAGTCTTAGAGGAAAAGTCTCAGAGATTAAAGACATTGACGGAGGATGTGGTAGAAGCATCGAAGGTGAGCAGTGGCAATATAAATCTGCAGATGATGGATGTCAATTTTGTGGAAATATTGAATCAGACAATCGGCGAAATCGAAGAGAAGATGTCGGCAAATGATTTGGAAGTGATTGCATCTGTTCCGGAAAAACCGGTTATTGTTCATGTAGATGGACGCAGGATGTGGCGCGTTCTGGAAAATATTTTCAATAATGCGGCAAAATATGCAATGCCGGGAACACGTGTATATGCCGATCTTCAAATCAAAGAAGAAGTGGCAGAATTTACATTGAAAAACATTTCCGCTCAGAAGCTGAATATTAAAGCGGAAGAGCTTACAGAACGATTTATCCGTGGAGATATTTCAAGAAGTACAGAAGGAAGCGGTCTCGGGCTTTCTATTGCAAGTACATTAACAGAGATGCAAGGCGGAACATTTGAAGTATATGTGGATGGTGATTTGTTTAAGGTGACGATCACATTACCACTTAAAGAAAGTCGATAAGAAGAAATAACAGGGAGTGGGTTTGTGACTTTTTACATTTTGTAAAAAAGCCATAAACTCACTCTCTTGTCGGTTGCCCCGAAAAAACTTCTGTGATAAAATAAACCCGATAGTAGGAAAAATTATATTCGATAGAGAATTTGATTTTACTGTTCATAGGTACTGTGAACAGTAACAATTTGAACATAGAAAGAGTAAATATGGAAAATATAAAAAAATTGTTATGTGAAACATTAAATATAGATTTTATACAGGCTATTTTGAGTAATCCCCGTACAAAAGAGGGCATTATAAAAGTAAAAGTCAGACCGGTAATGATGAAAGACCGGTTGTTTTTGCAATTAGAGTCTTTTTCGAAGACACAGGCATTTCACGAAAACCTGGAGCCAGACGCAGCAGTTGAGAGAATTGTTGATTATATGAAAGAATTTAAACAAATGCAGATGGCAACTAAAGATACAGATTATACGATACTTGTCAGCAAAAAGGGAAAGGTTACAATACAGAAAAAAGCTGTAAAAACAAGCAGGAACGTCAAAATACAGGCACATAATCGAAGCAAAAAATATATTTTACAGGAAGGTATGAAGGTACCATTTTTACAGGATCTTGGGGTTATGACACAAGATGGCAAGATTGTGAGAACGCGATTTGATAAGTTCCGGCAGATAAATCGTTTTTTGGAATTTATTGAGGATATCCTGCCACAGCTGGATAAGGATAGAGAAATCACAATTCTGGACTTTGGATGTGGGAAATCTTATTTGACATTTGCAATGTATTATTATCTGCATGAATTGAAGCAATATGATATCCGTATTATTGGACTAGACTTGAAATCAGAGGTTATCGCACATTGTAATGCATTGAGTAAGGAATATGGATATGAAAAACTGACATTTTTAGAGGGCGATATTGCAGATTATGAGGGTGTCAATGAAGTTGATATGGTTGTGACACTGCATGCATGTGACACGGCAACAGATTATGCACTGGCAAAGGCTGTTGGCTGGAATGCAAAAGTCATACTTTCAGTTCCATGCTGTCAGCATGAATTGAACAGCCAGATTGAAAATGAGGTTCTGGCTCCGATTATGAAATACGGATTACTAAAAGAACGATTTGCAGCACTTGTGACAGATGGTCTGAGGGCAGAATATCTGGAAAGTATGGGATATGATACGCAGGTTCTGGAATTTATTGATATGGAACATACACCGAAGAATATTTTAATTCGTGCGGTGAAATCAAAGGAGAAACATATAAAGAAAGAAAAACAATGTAAAGAACAGATTCAGGCATGCGAAGAATTCTTGCATGCGTCACCGACATTGGGGAGACTGCTTAATTAGGCAGAGATGGACAGGTGAAGCTGAATGAAAACAAAATTTAAAATATAAGGGGTCAAAACTGAATATGAAGAAAAGAAAAAAATCAAGGAAATGGATGAAAATAGGAATTCTCATCCTGATATTTTTAGCAGCAGTACTTGTGAGCAGTCTGGTCATGAATAAGGGAACCGATGACCAGACGATTAGCTTAGGTGAGCCGACATTGCCGATGGTATCGGTCATTGTAGATGACAACGAGGTGAATGCACTGCCTGGGTACACTACAGAGATGAACATAACAGCGATGCGTGATACGATCACTCCGGTGGCGGCAACAAGGACATTACAGTTGAATCTTTATGGGTATGGAGAGCAGATCCAGAAAATTTCTTATGAGGCGTATTCGCTTGATGGAAAAGACTGCTATCTGAAAGAAAGTGTCGAAGATTGGAATGGTGGAAATTCGGATACGGAATCATCGCAAGTGACGTTGAACTTAAGCCGTGCAGTCGATGATTCGATTCAGGAGGCAGTTCTAAAAGTAACTTTAACGTTGGAAGATAAGGATGTTTATTATTACACAAGAATCGAGCAGAATTTCAATCGTTCAGCCAGAGAGTGTCTGAATTTTGCTAAAAGCATCCATGAGAAAACCTTTGACAAACAATACGCAGAAGAACTGGAAGCTTATCTTGAGCCAAATGAAGAAAGTGATAATACAACATTGCAGACTGTGAATATTCATTCGAATATTTCGCATCTACAGTGGGGAGTCTTAAATCCACAAGTGTCAACAGATGTGGACTGGAGCATCAAAGAATGTAATACAGTATATACATCTTTATTAGCAAGATACCAGGTGACATGTACCGGAGACAGCGGTGAGGTGGAAACTTACAATGTAAAAGAGTTCTTCCGTGTGCGTTGTAATGCAGGGCAGATGTATCTGCTGGATTATTCAAGAACGATGAACCAGATATTCAACGGAAATAAGCAGGTGATAGATAAAGATGGAATTATGCTGGGCGTGACGGATTCAGATGTTGCTTATGCGACAAATAAAAAAGGAACCATCGTAGCATTTGTCCAGGAGAGGGATCTGTGGTTATATAATAAAAATACAGATGAATTATCACAAGTGTTTAGCTTTGCTAACATGGAAGGGCAGGATGAACGTTCCAGAAATGACCAGCATGCAGTACGTATCATTCAGATGGACAATAAGGGAAATGTAACATTTGCCGTATATGGATATATGAATCGTGGAGAATATGAAGGACAGGTTGGTGTTGCAGTTTATTACTTTGATGATAATAAAAATGCCGTACAGGAAAAGGCATTTATTCCAAGTACGAAGTCCTTTGCAATTGCGGAAGATGAGCTCGGAAAGATGGTATATTTCAACGAAGAGCAACAAATGCTTTATGTACTCGCAGGCGGTACGTTTTATCAAGTATCAATGGAAGATTATGAGCAGACCAAACTGGCAGAAGATTTGGATGAAGGACAGTATGTGGTATCCGAGGATGGACATTTGATCGCATATGAGAAAGATGGTTCGGTAAATACAGCTACAGAAGTAGAAGTATTGAACCTGGCAAATGGAAAATCTTATACAGTGGAAGCGAATGAAGGAGAGGCTGTCCGTCCACTTGGGTTTGTTGCAGGTGACTTTATTGTAGGCAGAATACGTGAATCGGATAAAGGGACTACAGTTACGGGGCAGGACATTTTGCCGATGTATCAGTTGGAAATCAGGGATTCTTCAAATCAGGTGTTGAAGACATACGCACAGGAAGGTGTATATATTTCTGATATACTGGTAGATTCTAATATGGTAACACTAAACCGTCTGACGAGAAATGAGAATACTTATACTACGGCAGCTCAGGATTATATTACGAGTAATGAAGAACGTAAAAAGAATAATATTACGCTGGAAACTACTTCGTCGGACGTAAAAGAAAGACAGATGAGATTCACCTTTGCGGATGGAATTGAGGAAATGTCACCGAAGATACTAAGACCAAAGCAGGTTGTATCATCAAAGTCGATCACGATAGCATTTGATGATGAGATACGTTCGGATAAATATTATGTTTATGGTATGGGCGAGCTGGTAGGCATTTATGATAAAGCCGCTTATGCAATCCAGAAAGCAGAGCAGGTTTCCGGTGTTGTGATTTCTTCGGAACAGGCTTATGTCTGGGAAAAAGGGAACCGAGATCTGGTGTATAGTACAGATGTAGGAGCATTTAAGAAAGCGGATGATCAGACTTCATTGGAGGCATGTACAAATTATATGGAGCAGTATGATGCAAAGCGAATGGATTTGACAGGATGTTCATTAAACCAGATTCTTTACATTATCAATAAAGGCAGACCGGTTATTGCTATGACAGATGCAAGTCACGCAATTCTGCTGGTTGGATATACGACAGACGATGTCACTTATATTGATCCGGACACAGGTGAAAGCAAGACGGTAGATACTGCGACAATGGAAGCGATGGTGGCAGGAAGCGGAAATACATTTATAGGATATGTAAAATAGGAAACACGAAAGAAGACAGTTGGAGTAAATAATGTGTTGAAAGCATTGCACTTTAGAAACGAGCAGTGCTATAATACTGATATTGTGTAACTGAAGATAGAAAAAGGAGTATTTTGATATGGATTTGATAACAGTAAAAGAGTTATTTAAGAACAGAGAAGAATATCTGGATAAGAAAGTAACAGTTGGTGGATGGATCAGAAGTATCCGTGATTCTAAAACATTTGGATTTATCGTGGTAAATGATGGTTCATATTTTGAACCACTTCAGGTTGTATATCATGACAAGATGGAGAATTTCCAGGAAATCTCAAAACAGAATGTCGGAGCTGCAATCGTAGTGACAGGAACATTGGTTGCAACACCACAGGCAAAACAGCCATTTGAGATCCAGGCAGACGAGATTACAGTAGAGGGTGCTTCAGCACCGGATTATCCACTGCAGAAAAAGCGTCACAGCTTTGAATATCTTAGAACGATTTCGCATCTTCGTCCGAGAACAAATACATTTCAGGCAGTATTTCGTGTACGTTCTCTGGCAGCATATGCAATTCATCAGTTCTTCCAGGAGAGAGGATTTGTATATGTACACACTCCACTGATCACAGGAAGCGACTGTGAAGGTGCAGGAGAGATGTTTAGAGTAACAACACTTGATATGGAAAATCTTCCGAAGAACGAAGACGGAACAGTAGATTACAGCCAGGATTTCTTTGGTAAAGAGACAAGCCTTACAGTAAGCGGACAGCTTAATGGTGAGACTTATGCACAGGCTTTCCGTAACATTTACACATTTGGACCAACATTCAGAGCTGAGAATTCTAATACAACAAGACATGCTGCAGAGTTCTGGATGATCGAGCCAGAGATTGCATTTGCAGATTTGGAAGATGACATGGAGCTGGCAGAGGCTATGTTGAAATATGTTATCAATTATGTGATGGAACAGGCTCCGGAAGAGATGAACTTCTTCAACTCATTTGTAGATAAGGGACTGATCGAGCGTCTGAAGAACGTTGTAGAGTCTGATTTCGCAAGAGTAACATATACTGAAGCGGTAGAGATTCTTGAGAAGAATAACGATAAATTTGATTATAAAGTATCCTGGGGATGCGATCTGCAGACAGAGCATGAGCGTTATCTGACAGAAGAGGTTTATAAACGTCCTGTATTTGTTACAGATTATCCAAAGGAAATCAAAGCATTTTATATGAAACTGAATGAAGATGGTAAGACTGTAGCAGCAGTAGACTGTCTTGTACCGGGAATTGGTGAGATTATCGGAGGAAGCCAGAGAGAGGATGACTATGACAAGCTCCTTGGAAGAATGAAAGAGCTTGGTCTGGAAGAGAAGGACTATCAGTTCTATTTGGATCTTAGAAAATATGGTTCTACACGTCATGCAGGATTTGGTCTTGGATTTGAGCGTTGTGTAATGTATCTGACAGGTATGTCAAACATTCGTGACGTGATTCCATTCCCAAGAACAGTAAATAACTGCGAATTATAAGGCTAAGAGGAGAACAGAAATTATATGAAGATTACGTTACCTGGTAAAGTGACAGAGATTATTGAAAATTTACAGATGCATGGATATGAGGCATATGCGGTTGGAGGATGCGTGAGAGATTCAATTCTTGCAAAAGAACCTCAGGACTGGGATATCACTACGTCTGCAAAGCCGGAAGAAATAAAAGCACTTTTTCCGAGAACAGTAGATACTGGAATTGAACATGGAACGGTAACGGTTCTTATGGGGAAAGATATGTATGAAGTGACGACATATCGAATTGACGGAGTTTATGAAGACAGCCGTCATCCAAAGGAAGTGATCTTCACGAATAAGCTGGAAGAAGATTTGCGCCGTCGTGATTTTACGATCAATGCAATGGCATATAATGATGATGTTCGTCTGGTAGATGCATTTGGAGGAATGAAGGATCTGAATTATCATTTGATCCGTTGTGTAGGTGATCCGAAGGAACGTTTTGAAGAAGATGCCCTGCGAATCTTGCGTGCAGTGAGATTTTCCGCGCAATTGGATTTTGCGATTGAAGAACATACGGCAGATGCAATTCGTTCCCAGGTGTTGTCATTGAAAAATATCAGTGCAGAAAGAATACAGGCAGAATTGATAAAGCTGCTTATGTCAGATCACCCGGAGCGTCTTAAGGACGCATACGAGCTGGGAATCACAAGAGTGATCCTTCCGGAATGGGACCGTATGGTCGGGGTGGAACAGCACACACCGCATCATATGTATGATGTGGCAGAGCATACACTTCATGCGATTATGAATGTAAAGCAGGATAAGATACTGCGTCTGACGATGTTATTCCATGATATGGGAAAACCATTTGCAAAAACGACAGATGAAAACGGACAAGATCATTTTAAAGAGCACTCAATCGGCAGCGAGGAGAAAGCCCGTTCTATCATGCAGCGCCTGAAGATGGACAATGATACGATTAAAAAAGTAACAAAACTGGTATGTTATCATGATTATCGTATCGAGGCGACAGGACCGAATGTACGACGTGCCATGAATCGTATAGGAGTAGAATTATTCCCATATTATCTGGCAGTTCGTATGGCTGATGTAAAAGCACAAAGCTCATATCAGCGACGCGCAAAGATTGAAAATATCATTGCAATGCGAGAGATTTATCAGGATACTTTGATCAAGGAGCATTGTGTGACACTCAGAGACCTTGCAGTTACGGGCAAGGATCTTATGGAGATTGGCATGAAGCCGGGAAGAGAACTTGGCAATATGTTGAATGAGCTGCTGGAGTGGGTTATTGATGATCCACAATGTAATAAAAAAGAGCTGCTTTGCGAGTATGTAAAAGAAAGGCTTGGACTTTAAGAATACTTTGGCTGCCTCTTACATAGATTAAAAAGAGTTATGAATCGTGTAATGTAGGGGGCAGCAATGAGAGAAAGTGAATTAGAAGTTTTAGAACAATATCCAATTGAGGCAGAAAGCACCCGCAAAATCAGGGGTGCGTTTTTTATCAACACGAAAGAGGGAACGATGCTGTTAAAAGAGACAAAAATCTCTGACAGACGTGCCCTCTTATTTTATACGCTGTTATGTCAGCTTGAAGAGAGTGGCAAATATGTGGACACACCGATACTGAATTCGGAAAATAAATTGATCAGTACCGCGAGAGATGGAAGCCGGTATCTGTTGAAAAAATGGTATGATGGGAGAGAGTGCGAGGTGCGGCGTGAAGCAGATGTGCTTATGGCAGCAGAAAATCTGGCACTCCTGCACCTTGATATGAAATGGAAGGACATATGCAGTGTGGAGGAAAAGCAGGAGATACGGCCGCCGGCGGGAAGACATTTGAAAGAAGAAATGATATGTCATAACCGCGAATTGAAAAAGGTGAGGGCATTTGTGCGGAAACGTGTGAATAAAGGGACGTTTGAAGCAATGTATTTAAAATCCTTTGAGCAAATGTATGAGATAGGAAAAGCGGTGGAGGAGCGTCTTGCAAATTCCCAATATGATGAGCTTTATAAGTCGAGTATTGAAGAAGGTTTGTTAATCCATGGAGATTACAATTATCATAATGTGCTCTTACTTCCTCAAAAGGTTGTGACAATTAATTTTGAACATTTTAGAAGAGATGTGCAGGTGTTAGATTTATATTATTTTTTGCGGAAAGTTATGGAAAAACATCGTTGGAGTGTTGCACTTGGAAATGAAATTTTGAGTAGGTATAACAGTGTGAGGACACTGAAGAAAGAAGAACTCGAATATATTGCATTGAAAATAGCTTATCCGGAGAAATTCTGGAAAATCGTGAACGCTTATTATCATTCCAATAAGGCGTGGATGCCAGAGAAAAATGTCGAAAAACTTGAGCTTGCAGTAGCCCAAAATCAGGAAAAACTACGATTTTTAGAAGTGATATTTGACTTTCGGTTATAGGAGGTGGAAATGACGGCAAAAACCACGTGTTTTCGCCGTTTTTTAAGCGTAGAATGCTTGACAAATAGTAGTGGAAATTGTATAACAGTACATAAGGGCAAAGCCGGAAAGCACGGCAGAAAAGAGCCTTTACCCTATTAGAATTAGAATTCTACTATAATAAAGAGGAGGAACTATCCATATGAACAGAACAGAATTAGTTGCAGCAATTGCAGAAAGAGCAGAAATTTCTAAGAAAGATTCAGAAAAAGCAGTAAAGGCTTTTATCGATGTTGTTACTGAAGAACTGAAAAAAGAAGAGAAAGTTCAGTTAGTTGGATTTGGAACATTTGAAGTAAGCAAGAGAGCAGCAAGAACAGGTAAGAACCCACAGACAGGTGAGCCTATGACAATCAGCGCTTGCAATGCACCAAAATTCAAAGCTGGAAAAGCTCTGAAAGATGCTGTAAACTAAGAACGAATAGATGAAAAGTAGGCATCGCAGGATGCCTTGTGAATAAAGGAGAAAGAGGCAGAGGTTTATATCCTCTGCCTTTCTTCTACTGAAAAAGGGATTAAAGAAAAGGAAAGATAGGATGAGATTAGATAAGTTTTTGAAAGTTTCCCGCCTGATCAAACGAAGAACAGTTGCGAATGAAGCCTGCGATGCAGGGCGAGTTCTTGTGAACGGAGTTGTCGCAAAAGCTTCTGTAAAGGTAAAGGTCGGAGATATTATAGAAATCCAGTTTGGAACAAAGACAGTCAAAGTAGAAGTTTTGGATATACAGGATACAACAAAGAAGGAAGAAGCAAAAGATTTGTTCCGTTATCTATAAAAAATTAAAAGACATAAAATTAAAAACTCTCTCATATATATTTGAATGGAGATACTTTCAATCGCGAAAGGTTGAGAAACTCCTGACATATCCAGACATAGAAAACATGTTTCGGAGATATTGAGAGAGGGGGAGTTTGTGTGGAAGAAAGGCAGATTGCAAAGGCACACAAGCTGGTCATTAATAATCGAAAGACAAGTATGGTGACTGGTGTGCTTGACGTATTATCCTTTGATCTGAATGAAGTTGTGCTTGAGACCGAACAAGGTATGTTGCTGGTCAAAGGTACGGACCTGCATGTAAATAGGCTTAGCGTGGAAAAGGGAGAAATAGATATTGCCGGAAATATAGACAGTATTATTTATTCAGATACAAATCAGACAGGGCATCCAAATGAAAATTTGTTTACAAAATTATTTAAATAGGAAATGCCTATGATGCTTGGAATTAGAACAGAAGCTGTTATTTTTTTCTATGCGTGGCTGTCCGGCTGCATTTTATTTATTGTTTATCAAGTGTTGATCCAGATGAGAAAATTAATACGACATTCAATCGTAATGATAAATTTGGAAGATTTTTTGTTCTGGATGGGAACCGGGATTTATTTGTTTAGGCAGATGTATCGCACAACTCATGGAACGATACGATGGTTTTTCCTTCTGGGAGTGATTTTGGGAAGTGTGAGTGCATGGCTTGTGAAACGAAAAGTTTTCTGACGTGCTATCCTCCGTGCCAATCAGCGTAGTGATTGACACGGGTGTGACTAGTAATGTCAATGTAACAATTTATTAAGAAATATGTAAAAATTACTTGAAAATAAACATCAAACCAGATATTATAAAAACACAAGCAGAGGTATAGAAAAATAGAAGGGACGTAACATGTAGTTCGCAAAGTAAGGTGAGTGCAGTTATGAATAATAAAAAAGCAGGAAAGCAAGGTCACAAGAAAAAAAGATCAGCCCGTCCGCATATGAAAAGTGTACAGATAATCTGCGTAGGATTGGCAGTGTTAACATTAGTATTTGGCATAGGTTCCATCTCTATTTATTCAAAAAATCAAGATTATAAACAGCAGGAAGCTGAATTAGAATCCCAGATAAAGAAAGAGGAAGAACGGTCAAAAGAGATAAAAGAGTATCAGGATTATGTTAAGACTGATGATTACATAAGAGAAGTTGCGGAAGATAAACTGGGCTTAGTGGATCCGAATGAGATTCTTTTCAAGCAGACGAATTGAATATAGAAAAATAAAAACACGAACGAAAAACTCCGGAGAGAACTCCGGAGTTTTTTATTACATTAGGAAAATTTATTTCTTATGTAATAAAAATCCTCCGGCAGGATACGCACTGCGGCGTACAATGTAGATGTCGCAAGCGGCCGCCGCAGGTGCTTGAATGTGCAAAGCACATTCTTTTTGGAGGTGACATAATAAAATGGAAGAAGGACAAATGCTTCATACAAGCCCCTACGTGGCACAGATAGAAAAGTTTGCAGATTCACTTACACAATTGGCAAATACATTTCTGAAAATGGAAAATAAGAAAAAATCTTTTACAAATGATGAGATTGACGCGATGTTTGCTCAAGTGAAAGAGCATGTCTGCACAAAATGTGAAAAAAGAGACTGGTGCTGGGGAGAAAATTATGTACATACATGCCAGATGGGATATGAAATATTATCGGCGGTAGATAATTATGGAGATGAAATGAATGTAGAAACGAAACGTAAGCTGAAACAGTGCTGCATTCGTGCTCCGCGATTTCTAAGAGAAATGTTAGAGGCATTTCAAGCGGCCCGGCAGAACATGATGTGGACAAACAGGATGGCATTAAGCAGAGAGGGATGTGCGATCCAGATGGACACATTTGCCGAAATGATACGCCAGACCGCAAAGGAAATGGAAGATAGTATTTTCCATGATGAATGGTTGGAAAAAAGAATTATTGAGGCACTAAAGAAAAAAGGAGTCAGGGTATTAAAAACTAATTTTTTCATGAATCCGGAAGGAAAATATGAAATCCATGTAACGGCAAGAGCAATGTATGAGCAATGTTTTACAGTTCGTGAGATTGTGAAAGAAATTTCGATTGCTGCCAGACGAAAACTAACTCCTGCAAAGGAGCAGGCACAAATATTGGGGCGGGAATACATTACGGTAGTATGTATGGAAGGACCGGAGTATTACACGTTACAGGGAGTTGCAAAAGCTGGAAAAGGAAGCTGTGAAATATCAGGCGATAATTTTATGATGCTGGACCTTCCGGGAGGAAAGCAGGGAGTTGCATTGTCAGACGGGATGGGTTCGGGAGAACGGGCATGCCGTGAGAGTACATTGGTGATTGAATTATTGGAGGAGCTGCTTGAAGCAGGATTTCCTGAGAAAATGGCAATTCAGATGATCAACACAACACTGGTAATGGGGCGGGAAGAGATACATTATTCTACAATAGATATGTGTGTGTTTGATTTGTATAGCGGCATAGGTGAGTTTTTGAAAGCCGGCGCATCGTCGACATTTATTAAAAAGAAAGATACTATCGAGCACTTGCGTTCAACCAGCCTGCCGATTGGGGTAGTTCATAAGCTGGACGTAGATCACGCAAAAAGACAATTAGAAGATGGTGATTTTGTAATTATGGTCACCGATGGAATTATGGATGCACTGCCGGTAGGGGAACAGGACGTGTTATTAGAGACAATCATAAAAGGAACTGCAATCATAAATCCAAAAGAAATGGCAGAACATATTTTAAAACAAGTATTGAATTGGACAGGTAAGCCACCGGAGGATGATATGACTGTATTGGTTATCGGGATTTGGAAATATTAAGGGATTGTTGCATTTTTCGGGGAGATTGAGTATAGTTTACTTATGAAACGAATAGAGAAATTTATCCAAAAATATCATATGCTCACCTGCGGAGACCGGGTGATTGCAGGTGTATCGGGAGGTGCAGATTCGGTATGCCTGTTTTTGATGCTCTTAGAATTGAGAGAAAAAATAGGGTTTGACTTAATCGCAGTACATGTACATCATGGACTTAGAGGAGAGTCGGCAGACAAAGATCAGCAATTTGTAGAAGCATTATGTGAGCAGCATCGAATCCCATTGGAAATTTTCCGTGTAAATCTGGAATCAATTGCTAAAAAGAGGAAACAATCTTTGGAGGAAGCCGGAAGAATGGTGAGGAGAGAAGCATTTGATTGTGTGTGCCAAAAATACGGAGGAAATAAAATTGCGCTAGCACATCATCAAAATGATAATGCAGAGACACTGCTTTGGAATCTGTCACGAGGAACCGGGTTAGACGGACTGGGAGGAATCCGTCCGGTTAATGGGAAATTTATCCGCCCGCTGTTATGTATGAACAGAAAAGAGATTGAAGAATATCTGGCAGGGAGAAAGCAATCCTATTGTATTGATGAAACGAATGCAGAGACAGATTATACGAGAAATAAATTGCGGCATCTGGTACTTCCAATTTTAGAAGAACAGGTCAATTCGGCTGCAGTCCGGCATATGAATGAAACAATGGAGCAGATATGGGAACTCCAGGAATATATGCAGGAACAAGTGGAGGCTGCATATCAGGAATGTGTGCAGGAACATTTTGAAAAAGCATGTTGGATTCAGATTCAGCAAAATTCCTTTGAAACATTTCCGGAATTGATAAAGAAAATGGTAATCCGCAAAGGCATGGAACAAGTAGGGGGCAAAAAAAGAGATTTGAGCCACACACATGTCGATGTGGTAATGGAGTTGATGAATAAACAAGTAGGACGAACTTTGGATCTTCCTTATGAAATGCATGCAAAAAGAAATTATGAAGGAATCCGCTTAGAGAAAAGAAAAACATATCAATCCGGGGAACAAAAGAAAGCAGAAATCATACAGGAATGTATGGGAAAATTGAATATTCCGGGTGAAACTATATTTGCAGACAGAAATCTGAAACTTCGATGTAAAATACTGGAAAAGCCTAAAAATCTTTCAATAAAGGATATACCACAAAAAATATACACGAAATGGTTTGATTATGATATAATAAAGAGCAGTCTGTATATTAGAACAAGACAGGCAGGCGATACTATTGTAATTGATGAAAAAGGTCATCAAAAAAAACTAAAGAACTGGTTTGTAGATGAAAAAATCCCGAAAGAAGTAAGAGACAGTCAATTGTTGCTCACAGAGGACAATCAGATTTTATGGATTTTGGGACACCGGATGAGTCATGCTTATCAGGTGAAGCAGTCAACTAAGTGGATTCTGCAAATTGAAGTAGAAACATACAAAAGTGATGGAGGAAAAGAAAATGGCAGAAACAATTCGTGAGTTAGTATCTGAAAAAGCTGTAGACGAGAGAATCGTAGAATTGGGAAAACAGATTAGTAAAGATTATGAAGGAAAGCAGGTACACTTGATCTGTGTACTGAAAGGCGGAGTCTTCTTCATGTGTGAATTAGCAAAGAGAATTTCCGTGCCTGTATCGATGGACTTTATGAGTGTCAGCAGTTATGGTGATGATACAAAATCCAGCGGAGTTGTTAAAATTGTGAAAGATCTGGATGAAGCAATTGAAGGAAAAGATGTGTTGATCGTAGAGGATATCATTGATTCCGGACGTACATTGTACTATCTGATCGATATTTTAAAGAAGAGAAATCCAAAAAGTGTTCATTTGTGTACATTATTAGACAAACCGGAACGTCGCGTGAAAGACGTGAAAGTAGATTATGTTGGATTTAATATTCCAGATGAGTTCGTAGTAGGATATGGTCTGGACTACGCACAGAAATATAGAAACCTGCCTTTCATCGGAGTAGTGGAAGGTCTGGAGTAGAGAGGAGCATATTAAATTGAATAATGACAGCAAGAAGTATAAAGGCACTGGCGCAACATTCTTTGTAGTCATCATAGCAGTGCTTTTTGCACTTTGGTTTGCAAGCCGGATTCAGGCCCAGGGGCAGGAAGTGACTTACACAAGATTTATACAGGAAGTCCAGGATAGCAACATCAGTGACGTGACAATCAACCAGAACCGGACTGTACCAACCGGCTCGGTGTCATTTGTGTTAAAGGATAGTGGCTCAGCAGGGAAAGTGAATGTATCAGATGTGAATAAGGTGCAGGAGCTTCTCAGTAAATATGATATAGACTATAAGATGCCGGATGTAGCGGAATCAGGAATTTTTGAGACAACAGTGTTGCCGGTTATGTTGACGGCATTAGTTGTGATGTTTTTGTTTATGTTGATGAACAGACAGGCAGGAGGCGGTTCAAACGCAAAAGCCATGAATTTTGGTAAGAGTCGTGCGAAGATGAGTGCTCCTGGCGAAAAGAAAGTAACATTTGAAGATGTTGCCGGCTTAAAAGAGGAAAAAGAAGAACTTGAAGAAATCGTAGATTTTCTGAAAGATCCAAAAAAATATGTTCAAGTCGGAGCAAGAATTCCGAAAGGTGTATTGCTTGAGGGTCCTCCGGGAACAGGTAAGACACTGTTAGCGAAAGCTGTTGCAGGAGAAGCGGGAGTACCATTCTTTACAATTTCAGGTTCTGATTTTGTGGAGATGTTTGTCGGTGTCGGTGCATCACGCGTGCGAGATCTGTTTCAGGATGCAAAGAAGAATGCACCATGTATCATTTTCATCGACGAGATAGATGCAGTGGCAAGACGACGTGGAAGTGGTCTCGGTGGCGGTCACGATGAGAGAGAACAGACACTGAACCAGATGCTTGTAGAGATGGATGGTTTCGGAGTTAATGAAGGAATCATCGTAATGGCTGCAACGAACAGAAAAGATATTCTGGATCCTGCAATCCTTCGTCCTGGAAGATTTGACAGAGATGTTATTGTTGGTCGTCCGGATGTCGGGGGTCGTGAAGAGATTCTTAAAGTTCATGCAAGAAATAAGCCACTTGGAGATGATGTGGATTTGAGACAGATTGCCCAGACAACAGCCGGATTTACCGGAGCAGACCTGGAAAATCTGTTAAATGAAGCTGCAATTCTCGCAGCAAAGCAAAACCGTATGTATATTCAACAGGCTGATATCCGTCATGCATTTGTAAAAGTCGGTATCGGACCTGAGAAGAAGAGTCGTATTGTATCTGAGAAGGAACGCAGGATTACGGCATACCATGAAGCCGGTCATGCAATCCTGTTCCATGTGCTGCCGGATGTGGGACCTGTATACAGTGTATCTATTGTACCGACAGGTGGTGCAGGCGGTTACACAATGCCACTTCCGGAAAAAGATGATATGTTTAATACAAAAGGACATATGTTACAGGAGATTATCGTGTCACTGGGTGGTCGTGTAGCAGAAGAACAGATATTTGATGATATCACAACGGGTGCATCCCAGGATATTAAACAGGCGACTGCAATTGCAAAATCAATGATCACGAAATTCGGTATGTCAGAAAAGCTTGGTCTGATTAATTATGATAATGACAGTGACGAAGTATTTATCGGAAGAGATTTCGGTCATGCTTCATCAAGAGGATATGGTGAGAAGGTTGCAGCAACAATTGATGAAGAAGTAAAACGCATTATAGATGATTGTTATGAAAAAGCGAAAGCTCTGTTAGACGAATACCATCCGGTATTGGAGTCCTGTGCTCAGTTACTGTTAGAAAAAGAAAAACTTACCAGAAGTGAGTTTGAAGCACTTTTTGAAAAATAATGTGTACGGTAGTTGAGAGGAGTTAGAGTTATGAGAAGAGACGCTTTGTTCTGTGATGGGACTTCGTCTTATGTGATGCCTGTCGAACCAAAGGCAGGAGAAACTGTTACATTACGGTTTCGAACAGCAGAAAATGATGTCGCAGATGTGATTCTGCTCGTTGGTGAAGAAAAAGCCAGATATACGATGCAGAAGGCAGATAGTATAGAAAATTTTGATTTTTGGGAAATACAGTGGACGCTGGATGAAGCTCCATTGGTTTACTGTTTTGAAATCCAGCGTGGCGGAGAAATATGTTATTATAATCGCTGCGGGGTATCAGATCGTATTGTAGATTACTATGATTTTAAGATCGTACCTGGATTTTCCACACCAGATTGGGCAAAAGGTGCAGTAATGTACCAGATTTTTGTGGATCGTTTTTATAATGGTGATCCGCAAAATGATGTGGAAGACAGGGAATATATTTATATCGGAGCACCATGTGAGCAGGTTAAAGATTGGGGCTCTATGCCGGCAACACCGGATATCCGCCGATTCTACGGCGGAGACCTGCAGGGGGTTATGGATAAATTAGATTATCTTCAGGATTTAGGAATCGAAGTAATTTATTTCAATCCATTGTTTGTATCCCCATCAAACCATAAATATGATATCCAGGATTATGATTACATTGACCCACATTACGGAAAGATTGTCAAAGATGGCGGAGAGGTTCTGGCAGAAGGGGATATGGACAATACCCATGCTACGAAATATCAGATCCGCACAGGCGATAAAGAAAATCTGGAAGCCAGCAATGCATTGTTTGCAAGATTGGTAGATGAGATGCATAAGCGAGGCATGCGAGTGATACTGGATGGTGTGTTCAATCATTGCGGTTCTTTCAATAAATGGATGGACCGAGAGAGAATTTATGAGCAGCAACCGGCTTATCAGGATAAACAGGGTGCTTTTGTAAGTTCACAGAGTCCGTACCGCAGCTTCTTTCATTTCTTTAAGGAAGAGGAAAGCGCATGGCCATACAATTATAATTATGATGGCTGGTGGGGACATGACACACTTCCAAAATTAAATTACGAAGATTCACCAAAACTGGTACAATACATTATGGATATCGGTAAAAAATGGGTATCTCCGCCGTATAATATAGACGGATGGCGTCTGGATGTTGCGGCAGACCTTGGATATTCCAATGAATATAATCACATGTTCTGGAAAGAATTCCGTAAACAGGTGAAGAGTGTGAAGCCGGATGTATTGATTCTTGCAGAGCATTATGGAGATCCGGGAGAATGGCTTCAGGGGGATCAGTGGGACAGCGTCATGAACTATGATGCGTTTATGGAGCCACTGACCTGGTTTTTGACAGGTATGGAGAAGCACAGTAATGAGCGCCGTACTGATCTGTGGGGTAATGCAGAGATATTTGTGAATTCAATGAAACATTTTATGGCATGCATGCTGACACCATCTTTGCAGGTTGCAATGAACGAATTATCCAACCATGACCATTCCAGATTTCTCACAAGAACAAATCATATTGCCGGTCGAGTAGAACAGCTTGGATATAAGGCCGCAGAAGAAGGAATTAATGAGGCTGTATTTTGTGAGGCAGTCGCAGTACAGATGACCTGGGTTGGAGCACCGACGGTATATTATGGAGATGAGGTTGGAGTTGTCGGATTTACAGATCCGGATAATCGCCGTACATTCCCATGGGGAAATGAAAATCAACGATTATTGAATTTTCATAAAGAGATGATCCGCATTCACAAAGAACAGGAAATCCTTAGAACAGGTTCGATCAAGATGCTTACCTGGGCAAATAACGTGTTGGCATATGGACGTTTTCAGGATGATGAACAGATTGTTGTAATCTTGAACAATAGTAAAGAACTGAAAGAAATAACAGTTCCGGTATGGCTTGCAGAAGTTCCGCAGAATACCCGTATGTGTCGTTTGATGTATACATACGAAGAAGGATTTACAACAGAGTATGATGAATATATTGTGCAGGACGGAGAAGTTGTTGTAAACATGGGACGACATTCCGTACTGATTTTAAAAACATTGAAAGAATAAAGGAGAGAGCACGATGGCAGATAAACAGAAATATTATATTACAACAGCGATTGCCTATACATCGGGTAAACCGCATATTGGAAACACATATGAGATCGTACTTGCAGATGCAATTGCAAGATATAAAAGAAGTCAGGGATACGATGTGTTTTTCCAGACAGGAACGGATGAACATGGACAGAAGATTGAATTAAAGGCAGAAGAGGCAGGAATTTCACCAAAGGAATTTGTAGATAACGTATCCGGTGAGATTAAGAGAATCTGGGATCTGATGGACACATCTTATGATAAATTTATCCGTACAACAGATGAAGACCATGAGAAACAAGTACAGAAAATCTTCAAAAAACTGTATGATCAGGGAGATATCTACAAAGGACATTATGAAGGTATGTACTGTACACCATGTGAGTCATTCTTTACAGAGTCACAGCTTGTAGATGGAAAATGTCCAGATTGCGGACGTCCGGTTCAGCCTGCAAAAGAAGAAGCATATTTCTTTAAAATGAGCAAATATGCAGACAGACTGATCGAGCACATTAATAAACACCCAGAATTTATTCAGCCGGTATCTCGTAAAAATGAGATGATGAACAACTTCCTTCTTCCGGGACTTCAGGATTTGTGTGTATCAAGAACTTCCTTTAAATGGGGAATCCCGGTAGAGTTTGATCCAAAACATGTTGTATATGTATGGCTGGATGCTTTGACAAACTATATTACAGGAATCGGATATGATTGTGATGGAGAAAGCACAGAACAGTTTAAAAAAGACTGGCCGGCAGACTTACATTTGATCGGTAAAGATATCATCCGTTTCCATACAATTTACTGGCCAATCTTCTTGATGGCACTTGATCTTCCACTTCCAAAACAGGTATTTGGTCACCCATGGCTGCTTCAGGGAGATGGTAAGATGAGTAAATCGAAAGGAAATGTACTCTATGCTGATGAACTGGTAGATTTCTTTGGCGTAGATGCAGTTCGTTACTTTGTACTTCATGAGATGCCATTTGAGAATGACGGAGTCATTTCATGGGAGTTGATGGTAGAGCGTATGAATTCAGATTTGGCAAATACACTTGGAAATCTGGTAAACCGTACAGTATCTATGACAAACAAATACTTCGGCGGTTCTGTAACAGATAAGGGAGTATATGGAGATGTAGATGCAGATCTGAAAGCAGTTATGGAAGCAACACCAAAAGCCGTAGAAGCAAAAATGAATGAGCTTCGCGTAGCAGATGCGATCACAGAAATCTTCAATCTGTTTAAACGTTGTAATAAATATATTGATGAAACAATGCCTTGGGTACTTGCAAAAGATGAAGCACAGAAAGATCGTCTTGAGACAGTTCTGTGGAATCTGATTCAGGGAATTTCAGCAGGAGCAGAACTTCTGGAGTCTTTCATGCCTTCTACAAGCAAGAAGATTTTAGAGCAGCTTGGAAATGGTAATGTAACAGACAAGCCAGAGATTTTATTCCAGAGACTGGACTTAGAAGAGGTTATGAAGAAAGTTGCAGAACTTCACCCACCGGTTGAAGAAGAAAAAGAGGAAGAGGCAGTTATTGACATCGAAGCAAAACCAGAGATCACATTTGACGATTTCGGAGCAATGCAGTTCCAGGTTGGTGAGATCATCGCATGTGAAGAAGTGAAAAAATCAAGAAAACTGCTTTGTTCACAGGTTAAGATCGGAAGCAAAGTAAAACAGATCGTTTCAGGAATCAAAGGACATTATTCAGCAGAAGAAATGGTTGGCAAGAAAGTTATGGTTCTTGTAAATCTGAAACCTGCAAAACTGGCAGGAGTACTGTCAGAAGGAATGCTTCTGTGTGCAGAAGACGCAGAAGGCAATCTGGCACTTATGGTACCGGAGAAAGAGATGCCGGCAGGAGCAGAAATCTGCTAGAAAAATAAAAAGATGAAATACGAAAGAAGTTATTGTCGCAGAAGTTTCTGTGAAAGTAACTTCTTTCTTTTTGGTTGCGTGGAAAATGAGGATGCGATAGACGGCATCCTTATTTTAGTTAATTTTAATATATACGCTTCTAATCTCTGTAAAGATTTGTACAACATCTGTCTTGTCAGATGTAAAGGCGGATGCTATAATGACAACAATATGCGTGACTGCTTAGCAGAGATAAGGTAAGTGGTAATAAATGTGCAGAGAAATGAATCAAACAAAGATGGAGCTTTGTACAATAAATTCAGCATATTAGAAAGAGGTTTCGTGATGAGAATAGATGCAGATGTTGTAATCGTAGGAACAGGAGTCGCAGGATTGTTCAGTGCGTTGAATCTGCCAAGAGATAAAAAAATAGTTATGATCACAAAGGCAGATCTGGAGAGCAGTGATTCTTTTTTAGCACAGGGTGGAATTTGTGTACTCCATGATAAGGATGACTATGACAGTTACTTTGAAGATACAATGAAGGCAGGACATTATGAGAATCGTAAAGAGTCCGTTGATATTATGATTCGAAGCTCTCGCCAAATCATTGAAGAACTGGTACAATATGGTGTAGACTTTGAACGTCTGGAAGGCGGAGAGTTTGCATACACAAGAGAAGGAGCACATTCCAAGCCACGTATTCTGTTTCATGAGGATGTGACAGGAAAAGAGATTACAAGTAAATTACTTGCACAGGTGAAAAAGCTGGATAATGTAACAATATATGAATATACAACGATGACAGACATATTGGTAGAAGAAGATGAGTGTAAAGGAATCATAGCAGAGAAAGATGGCGATTTAATAGAAATCTATGCACCGGATACAATCTGGGCAAGTGGCGGAATCGGCGGATTATATAAACATTCCACAAACTTCCCACATCTTACAGGAGATGCTTTGGAAATTTCCAAAAAGCATGGAATCCGTCTGGAGCATTTGGATTATGTACAGATTCATCCGACTACATTATATTCCAAAAAACCTGGAAGAAGATTTTTGATTTCCGAATCTGTACGAGGTGAAGGCGCTGTATTATACAATAAGAATATGGAGCGGTTTGTAAATGAATTGCTTCCTCGAGATGTAGTGACAAAGGCAATTCATGAACAAATGCAGAAAGACGGAACAGATTATGTCTGGTTATCAATGGAGCACATCGATAAAGAGACAATCCTGAATCATTTTCCAAATATTTATCAGCATTGTCTGGAGGAAGGATACGATGTTACAAAAGAATGTATCCCTGTTGTTCCGGCACAGCATTACTTTATGGGTGGTGTATGGGTTGATTCAGACAGCAGAACCTCCATGGCACATTTATATGCAGTCGGAGAGACAAGCTGTAATGGAGTTCACGGGGCAAATCGTCTCGCAAGCAATTCTTTGTTAGAAAGCCTTGTATTTGCGCAGAGAGCAGCAACGAAGATTTGCGGTGGAGAAAATCCATTTACACCATACGTGGAAGCAGAAGAATCTGAGGACGAAAAAATCAGAGCGTAAAAGTTGATGAAGTTTTAAAATTGTAAAATCAGAGAAAAATTATTTATAGAATGGAGAAACGACATGAATAAGATTACAACAACATTACAGGTAGATCAGTTAATTCTGGAGGCATTGCGTGAGGATATATCAAGCGAGGATGTGACAACAAATGCCGTTATGAGAGAGGCTGTAGACGGAGAAGTGGATTTGATCTGCAAGCAGGACGGTGTGATTGCAGGACTGGATGTTTTTAAACGAGTATTTGAGCTCCTCGATGATAAGGTAAGAGTTGAATTCTATTGCAAAGATGGAGACGAAGTGAAAAACAAACAGCTGATGGGAAAAGTGTATGGAGATATCCGTGTGCTTCTGTCAGGTGAACGTGTTGCTTTGAATTATCTGCAGAGAATGAGCGGAATTGCAACATATACACATTCTGTAGCAGACTTGCTCAAAGGAAGCAAAACAAAATTGCTGGATACAAGAAAAACAACACCGAATATGCGTATTTTTGAAAAATATGCAGTTCGTGTAGGTGGCGGATACAACCACCGTTACAATTTGTCTGACGGAGTACTTTTAAAAGATAATCATATCGGGGCAGCCGGAAGTGTTACAAAGGCAGTAGAGATGGCGAAAGAATACGCACCATTTGTACGTAAGATTGAAATAGAAGTAGAGAATCTTGATATGGTAAAAGAAGCTGTTGAAGCCGGTGCTGATATCATTATGTTAGACAACATGTCAACAGAAGAAATGCAGGAAGCAATTAAGATTATTGACGGAAGAGCGGAGACAGAGTGTTCTGGAAACGTGACAAAAGAAAACATTGGTCGTTTGACAGCACTTGGAGTAGATTATATTTCCAGTGGTGCACTGACACACTCAGCACCAATTATGGATATTTCGCTGAAAAACCTCCATGCTGTAAATAAATAGAGAGTGTCTTGGAGGATGTTATGACCGGAACAGAGCGTAGAAATCAAATTATTGAACGGATCAGGAAGAATGATGTACCTGTATCGGGAACTATGCTTGCAAAAGAATTTGAAGTAAGCAGACAGGTCATTGTACAGGATATCGCACTTATCCGGGCAGCAGGATACGATATTATATCAACCCATAGAGGATATCTTTTAAATGAGCCGATCAGCGTAAGCAGAGTATTTAAGGTGCAGCATACAGATGAACAGACAGAAGAAGAACTGTATTCCATTGTAGATCTTGGTGGGACTGTGGCAAATGTGATGGTGAATCATAAGGTATATGGACAAATGGAAGCCGAACTGAATATTAATTCCAGAAAAAAGGCAAAAGATTTTATAGATGATATAAAAAGTGGAAAATCAAGTCCGTTGAAAAATATTACCTCGAACTATCATTATCATAAAGTTGTGGCAGACAGTGAAGAAACATTAGATATGATTGAAGAAACATTACAGGAAAAAGGTTTTTTAGTTACTGCTAATTAAAAAGCAAAAACAGATGTGTGAAAAAGCACATCTGTTTTTGCTTTTTTTAAGGAAATGTGATATTGTATTTAAGAATATGTAAATTTATTCGGTTGAAGAATGGATTTGCAACAAGAATGCAGAGGCATTCTTGAAAATACAACCGAGTTTGATGTGAGTACAAGAGAGGATGAAATAATGAAGTACGTATCAGGAGATATTTGCTACATATTAGAAGATAATAAATATGCAACAAAAGTTAAAGTGATGGGCCATCATGGTGATGAATGTATTGTTCAGCGAATTGGTGCCTGCGGGGCATTAAGATTTAAAGATCATGAGTTGTTTGGAACAGAGGAAGCTGCATTGGAAAGCAGAGAGACTACATTTGCGAAGGTGAGTCCGCAGTTGTCTGTGTTTCCGGAGGGGGATAATATCCCTAGTATAAAGATTGGGTAAAAAGGGAAAAGATAGGGAAGAATTCAGAAGATGAAAGTGGAGATTCGAGAAAAGGTAAAAGCTGTATTGGTAGTTATCGGAACAATATTAAGTGTTTTGTTGACAACGATAGCTACATTATTGTGTTTCAGCATTAAATGGATGTTTGATACATGGACTAATTTATCAATGGATGAATTGGTATATCATATGACAGCTCCATTAGAAGGTACAAACGAAGGGATGATACAAGAGTATCTGGATATTTGTGCTGTTCCTGCGATTTTAATGTTAATACTGATGTTGATTTTACTTATAACATACAGAAAAGAAAAATGTCGTTATATAATTATAATAGTGGCATCAATTATCATTTCTATTGTAGTAAGCGTAATAGGAGTTAAGATTACATGGAATAAACTGGATGTAGGCGATTATGTAGATGGACAGAGTAATTATTCAACATTTATAGATGATTATTATGTCGACCCGGCAGAAGTAAGTCTTTCATTTCCAGAACAAAAAAGAAATTTGATTTATATTTTCCTGGAGTCGATGGAAACAACTTATGCAGATAAAGAAAATGGTGGTGCATTTGATAAGAATGTAATTCCGGAACTTACAGAGTTGGCACAGGACAACGAAGATTTTTCAGGGGAAGATAAAGAACTGAATGGTGGTTATGCAATGACAGGCGCAACATGGACAATGGGAGGCATGTTTGCTCAAACATCAGGCTTACCACTTAGCATATCAATTGATGGAAATGATATGGATACACAGGATCATTTTTTTGCAGGAGCTGTTACATTAGGTGATATTTTGGAAAGTGCAGGGTATTGCCAGAATCTTATGATTGGTTCGGATGCAACCTTTGGAGGAAGAAAATTATATTTTACAGAGCATGGAAATTATAATATTTATGACTATAATTATGCAAATGAAAATGGTTTGATTCCACAGGATTATCGTGTGTGGTGGGGCTATGAAGATGAGAAGCTATTTAGCTTTGCAAAAGATAAATTAACAGAGTTATCACAGCAAAGTGCCCCATTTAATTTAACCTTGTTAACGGTCGATACACATTTTGAAGATGGATACCCATGTGAATTGTGTACAGATGAATTTGGAGATAATCAGTATGCGAATGTTATGGCATGTTCAAGCAGACAGGTGAAAGAATTGGTTGACTGGATTCAACAACAAGATTTTTATGAAAATACAACAATTGTGATTTCAGGAGATCATCCTACGATGGATAAGGATTTTTGTGAAGATGTAGACGAAGATTATACGAGAAAAGTATACACTACATATATTAATCCGGCAGCGGAACTTGAAACAACAGAGAAGCGAAATTATACAACATTTGATGATTTTCCGACTACACTGGCAGCATTGGGAGTTAAAATTGATGGAAATCGTCTTGGCCTGGGAACAAATTTATTTTCGTCAACGCCGACATTGACAGAGCGTTTTGGAATTGATAAGACAGAGTCGGAGTTAAAGAAAAAATCGAAAATGATGGAGAAGCTGGGAGATATACGAGAAGTAGAAACTGATATAGGAACTCAGACAGTACAGGAAGAAAGTATTCCGGCAGCAGAGTTGTCGATAGGTGATTATGATTACTATTATAGTAGTTTACCGATATCAGTAACAAATATAAGTAATGTACCAGGGAATATTCAGTCCGTTATGGCAGCAGTATGGAAAGAAGCAGATCAGAGCGATTTACAGTGGGTGGAATTATATCAATTAGAAGATGGAAGCTATTATTCAGATTTGTATGTGGCAGATTATGGAGAAACTCCAGGAGATTATAATGTTCATATATATGTAATAGATGAGTCGGGAACTCCGATTATAGTTGCAGCACAGATGAAAACTATTAATTAGCATTTAAAAGAACAGTTTCGATAATGAAACTGTTCTTTTGTTGTCTTTATAGATGACGAAAAAGTTGAATTATGTTAAGATGGAAATTAGAATAAATACCATAAAAGAGTGGAAGGAGGAAGTTAATGAAACACAAAAGAAGGCTAAGTTGGATGTTGAGCGTATGTATGTTGATGCTAACCATTATGACTGGTGGAATAGATGTTCAGGCAGTTGATTTTAATCAAGAATCAGTCCAAGCAACGGATGATAGCAGTTTGGAAAAGACGGAAAATGAGGCGACAAAAGAAACAGAAGACATTGCTGATGAATTTACAAACTCAGGAGAACCCAACACAGAAGAGCTTGAAATACGAGAAGATGAAACGATAACAAGTATGGATGAAGAAGGTAATGTTTCGGAAGCACCGGAGGAGTCAGGACTGCTTGAGATTGATTTATTGAGTAATGACGGAAAGATTGTAAACTTTAATACAAAAGGAGCAGTGGTAACAACATACACCGAAGTCGGAACCGGTAACGCCGGGTATACTTGTGGGGCATATGGCGCTGATGCAGCATATCTGGGGACAGAAAATGGGAAAGTGAAATTTTTGTTATCGGGAGTGACAGGGCTTGTTGATGCAAAAGATGTGCAGATTGTAAGTGTGGACAGTGCAGCATCTGTCAGTTATTATACTGTCAGTTCAGGTCGGTTAATACATAATATTACAACGAATATTACACAGGAAAATTATATCACATCATTGGATAACGGACCGGCACCATCGTATTTGTCAGAAGGTGTACAATATTATAGTTATGATGGACATTATTTCTATACAAGAGACAGATTTTCAAATATGCTGGATGATTATAAGGCAGGAGTAAGAACGAATTCGATTAACAGTTCTTCACCATATTATAATTATTATCAATATCTTCCTTTACGAAGTAAAACAGCATATTCAGCAGCTCAACTAAATGAAATTATAAATAGCAAAGCAGCTGGATATAAAATGAGTAATACAGGGGATGTGTTTACAAATTATCAAAATGCATATGGAGTAAATGCATTAATCGCAGTCGGAATTGCGGCAAATGAAAGTGTATGGGGAAAAAGTAGTATTGCACAGGAGAAAAACAATCTGTTTGGCTTAAATGCTGTGGATGCAGCCCCGGGACAGAGTGCAAATGCATATGAAAGTGCAGAAGCGTGTATTAAAACATTTACAGAAACATATATGTCAAAGCGGTATCTAAACCCTAAAAACTGGGTATATTCAGGAGGATATCTCGGTAATAAGGGAAGTGGAATGAATGTAAGATATGCATCAGATCCATATTGGGGAGAAAAGAATGCCAATGTTGCTTGGATGATTGATAAAATATATGGGAATAAAGACAGTAATCGCTATACCATAGGGATAAAAGATGTGATAGGAAATGAACATACAGATTTAAACGTACGGACAGAGGCGAATGACTCATCTGCTGTAATCCATACAACAAAAGATTATTCAAATCAGGCATTTATTATTTTAGATTCAAGCCAAGGAAATTTTTATAAGGTACAAAGTGATGCTGCGTTAACAGCAAATCGTACCGCTGTTTCGGATGCAGGAAATTATGACTTCTCTAATATGTATGCATATGTTAGTTCAGGGTATGTAAACAAGGTTTTGGAAGGCTCAGGAAGTTCAGGAGAAGCAGGTGGATCAGATGGGGATAAAAATACACCAGATGATTTCGGAGATTGTGGTACAATAACGGTACCGGCAGAGTTGGCAGGAGTAATAGAATACAGTGCTCATGTCCGTGACCTCGGTTGGATGGATACGAAGCAAAACGGACAGATGATGGGAACCACAGGGAAAAATCTTCCAATGGAGGCAATGAAAATCAATATTGCAGGTATTGCAGATTTGGGAATTGAATACCAGGTACATGCACAGGATTTTGGCTGGATGGACAGTGTGTCTGATGGGGAGACAGGAGGAACTGTTGGTCAGGCAAAGAAATTAGAAGCAATTAAATTAAAACTGACAGGTAATGCAGCATCGAATTATGATTTGTATTATAGAGTGCATGTGACAAACATTGGTTGGATGGATTGGGCTAAAAATGGAGAATTAGCCGGAACACAAGGATATAATTATGCATTACAGGCGGTTCAGATAGCTTTGCTACCGAAAGGGTTAGCAGCACCTGGGGAAATAGAAACGCCATATTTGATTAATACAGTTAAGATTGGATACTCCACACATGTACAGGACGTCGGATGGCAGAATGAGGTTCTGGGAAGTAAGATAGCGGGAACAACCGGACAGAACAAAAAAATAGAAGCTATGATTTTGAATGTAAAATCTAATTTATTGGGAGTGAAATATCGTTCATATTTAGAGGGTATCGGATGGCAAGATTATCATAAGGATGGAGAGATAACAGGAACAACGGGGCAGAACCGTCGTATGGAAGCAATTGAAATGACGCTTACCGGAAATCAAAAAAATAATTATGATATATATTATCGGGTACATGTGCAGGATTTGGGCTGGCTTGGTTGGGCTAAGAATGGCGAGACTGCTGGAACGATGAATTATGCTCTTAAGATAGAGGCAATTCAAATTTTAATTGTACCAAAAGGAACTCCTACTATAGAAAATGGACAAAGTTCATTTAAAAAGAAAAATACAATAGTAGAATATAGTACACATGTAGAAAATATAGGATGGCAGGCAGCAGTTAAGAATGGAGAATTGGCAGGAACAACAGGGCAAAATAAACAAGTAGAAGCAATCCAGATAGATTTGAAATATCCGGAATATTCGGGTGGAATTAAGTATAAGAGTCATATTCAGGATATCGGTTGGCAAAGCTACGTGTCAAATGGTACTGTTAGTGGAACTGTAGGTAGAAATAAAGAGATGGAAGCAATCTGTATTGAGCTTACGGGAGAAATGGCTGAAAAATATGATGTGTATTATCAAGTTCATTCCAGTGAGTTTGGCTGGCTCGGTTGGGCAAAAAATGGAGAAAAAGCAGGAAGTGAAGGATATGCACGTCAAATGGAAGCAATTCGTATTCAATTAGTAGAAAAAGGTGGAAAAGCACCGGAAGATATCGGAAAAGCGTTTTATAAAAAATAAAAAATATAGCATATGTTCGACAAAGGAACATATGCTATATTTTTTATTTGTTTTTCTTTTTTTCAAGATATAAAAATATAAAAATCATAAATGCTAATACAAGAAATAGTGCTCCGGCAGAAATGGTATATGCATAAGCAGCGCCTAATAAGGCGAACTTCTTAACGAGAATTCCGGAGATAAGCATTGCGATAGCACTGGCAATTCCGAATCCAACCAATAAATATACTTGTCTGCGCATCACAGTTAATATAACTTGTTCAATAACTGCAAAAGCAAAGAAAGCACCGCCAATCAATAATACCACCAATACTTGTGTATATGATGATAAGGAGACACCAAATACAATGGATAATATTGGACATCCAAGGATTGCTCCGGCAATGATAATCAATGCAGAGATGAACAATGCTCCAGCAAAAATCAAACCACATAATTTTATAAATTTGCGATATTCTTTATGGACCCAGGATTTAGATAAACGAACTAATAAAGGCTGTAAAGCAAAACCTACAAATAAATTGGTCACAAAGCAAGGCATGAACAGATAAGTGTAGTAAGCCTGATCTTTTGCGGTAAGGTAAGTATCGATTGCATATTTTGGTGCATTACCCATGTAGATAAGTAAAAAAGCACTAATACATAATGGGAAACATTCTGTTAGCAGATTCCAAATTTTATTCCATTGAAAAGAAGGTTTTTCTAAAGGAATAATAAATTTCGTTGAATGAATAAGTACAATTAATACAATACTTGAAATTATAATGGCAATCAAACAACTTAGAATTAGATTGTGTGTAAAAGTCAGAGTAAGTATAAAACCAAGAACATATGCGCCAATACGAATACTCATGATTTTCCCGGCAATATCCAGTCGACCTTTTACCTGATAATATCCACCATAAACATCATCGAATGCATCTGTAACTTTAAGTAAACACAGCAGGATAGTAATCAGTGCCTTCTCAAAATAATAACCCTCAAACCATACAAAGCCTAATACAGATATCATCATAATGATATTTGTTACGATTCGGGAAGCTTCATAAACTTTTATGGAGTATTTATTTGTTACATCAGTTGCCTGATAGTTTCGCATTCCATAGTTACCAATTGTTAACATCATCTGTGAAGTAGAAAATCCCAAAGAAAATATTCCAGCATCGGATACACCACTCAGCAAAGTTACGACCCAGAGTAATAGCATTGATACAATAGAGTTCAAACCGCTGGACATCATGTTCCAAAATACACTTTGTTTTCCAATGTCATCTTCTTTTATCATCCAAAAATTTTTAAACATAATTTACCCCTGTTCTACGTTATTAAATAAGTGGATTTTATTATAACATGAAATAGCAGGTACATAATAATTTATTTAGTAAACCTACTTAGATTTTGATGAATTTACAACAAAATTCTAGGTTTTGTTTTCAGAAGGGAAATTTTTCTGGTGTAAATTCTAATGTAGAAGGGATTGACAAAAAAATGCGGGGGGGGGTATAATGATATATGTATATTTGTATTTATATACAAGAAATTACAAGAGGGAGGAAAAACTTCAGTGGAAGTAGTTGGATTTGAAAATAAGAAAAATGCAAGCAACGTATTAGAGTATTTAGAAAATTCTGCAATATATTTTCCAGATAAAGAAGTGTATGAAGATAAAAATGTCAGTATGACATTTAAGCAGGTAGAAGAAACAGCACAAAGAATTGGTACGTCGCTGGCAATGAAACTTGGAAGACATAGAGAGCCTATTGCTGTATTTATGGATAAGTCAGTAAAAGCTATCGTGTCTTTTTTTGGTGTTTTATATAGTGGTAATTTTTACTGTCCGTTGGATGTGAAAATGCCAATTGAACGTATACAAATTATCATGGATGTACTTTTGCCGGAAATTATTATTACGGATAAAGAACATAAAGAACTTGCAGAAAGCTTTGCTCAAAATAGTCAAATTGTTCTTTGGGAAGACATGTCAGAACAGGAAATCGACAAAGACATGCTTGGAAATATAAGGATGGACATGACAGAACTAGATCCGTTATATGTGTTATTTACAAGTGGTTCGACAGGGGTGCCAAAGGGGGTTTTACTTAATCATAGAGTTGTAATAAATTATATGCAATGGTTAGAGCAGAACTTTGAAATTGATAGTACATCAGTTTTTGGAAATCAAGCACCATTTTATTTTGATGTATCAATACATGATATTTATGGAGCAATTTATTTTGGTGCTAAAATGGTTATTATACCACAAAGTTTTTTTGGATTCCCAGTTCGATTAATTGAATATATGAATGAAAAAAGGATATCTACATTTTTATGGGTCCCATCCGCAATGGCGATTGTTGCAAATCTTCAGACATTTGATGTAGTAGTTCCTCAATATTTAAAACAAATTATGTTTGCAGGAGAGGTATTACAAAGAAAACAATTAGATTACTGGGTCAAATATTTACCAGACGCTGTGTATGCAAACCTGTATGGACCAACAGAAACATTTGTGTGTACAGCATATATAAGAAATGGAAATGAGCCAGAGGGACAGCCATTACCAATAGGCGTTCCGATAGCTAATTCACAGGCGCTTCTTTTGAATGAAGAAGGTAATGAAGTTGAGTATGGTGAAGTTGGAGAATTATGTATGAGAGGCTCTTGTCTGGCATTAGGATACTATAATAATCCAGAAAGAACAAAGTTAGCCTTTGTACAGAATCCATTACATCAACGTTATCCAGAACGCATATATCATACTGGAGATTTAGTACGATATGATGAAGCTGGTAATCTGATTTATATTTCCAGAAAAGACTTTCAAATTAAACATATGGGATACCGCATTGAGTTAGGTGAGATTGAATCTGCCGGAAATGCAATAGAAGGAATTCGCGATTGTGCATGTATGTATAATACAAAAAGGAAAAAAATAGTATTCTTTTATGATGGGATAGAAATGGAAACAAAAAAAATTACAGACACATTGGCAACCAGAGTCCCTCAGTATATGATTCCTGGAAAAGTTGTATATATGAAAGTAATGCCACATAATGCGAATGGAAAAATAGATAGGGCAAAACTGAAAGAATTAGTATAGCACAAAGCGAATGACGTCTAAGAGGAAAGAGGAAAATACATGAAGAAAAATATAAAAAGTGTGGGAGTGCTTCTGCTTAGTTCTATTATGTTAATGTCAAGTCCATTAACAGTGCTTGCAGAGGAAAATGAAACTGTACAAACACAAGAAAATGGTTCTATAGATTTACCTGAAAATAATGGGGAAAGTGAGTCACAAGCTTCTGAAAATAGTAGTGAAGACAGTACAATTAAAGAGGAAAAACAACAGGAAATATTAGAGCAGGAGGAGGTACAAGAAAATGTAGCACCAACAACTGTTCAGGATATGCAGGAAGAACCAGAGGCTGTTGCAGAAAATGATGAGCAGATTCAATTAAAGTATCGTGCATATTTACATGGCGGATTCTGGCAGGAAGAAAAACAAAATGGAGAAATGGCTGGAACGACAGGGCAGAATCGTGCAATGAGAGCACTGCAGATAAAAATAGATAATCAAACAAATGTGACAGGCGGAATTGAGTACAGTGCGCATGTGCAAAATATTGGCTGGCAGGATGCTGTCAAAGATGGAGAAACAGCTGGTATTGAAGGAAAGAATCTTCCGATAGAAGCAATTAGAATGAATCTTACAGGAGATTTAAAAGAACAGTATGACATATATTATCGCGTTCATGCTACAAATGTTGGCTGGCTTGGTTGGGCAAAGAATGGTGAAGACGCCGGAACTGCTGGATATGCATATGCTGTACAGGCAATTGAAATTAAATTATATAATAAAAATGCAGAGGACAAGCCGGCGCAGACAGAACGTAGCTTTTTGTCAGAAGAGACACGTGGTTTGTTAATGTATAAGACTCATGTACAAAACATTGGTTGGCAAGATAAAGTTTATGATGGAGACACAGCCGGAACAACAGGAAGAAATCTGAATCTGGAAGCACTTCAGTTAAAAGTAACAGATGCCGGAAGAAAGAATATGTCTGGCTCTATTAGTTACGAAGCCCATGTACAAGATATTGGCTGGCAGAATGCAGTTTCTGATTGGGGTACAGCCGGAACAACAGGAAGAAATAAGAAAATAGAAGCGTTAAAAATAAGCCTGACAGGAGAGCTGGCACAAGCATATGATATCTATTATCGTGTTCATTCAGCAGAGTATGGCTGGTTAGGTTGGGCAAAAAATGGTGAACAGGCAGGCACTATTGGACTTAACCTGGGGGCACAGGCCATTGAAGTAAAATTATATGCAAAAGATGCAACAGATAAACCAGAACAAAGCAGCAGAAGTTATATTTCACAAGATAATTTAGGTGCAATTCTTTATAAAGCACATGTACAAAATATTGGTTGGCAATCAAATGTATATGACGGAAAAACGGCCGGAACGACAGGAAGGAATTTGAGTGTAGAAGCGCTGAACATTAAAGTTACTGACTGGGGAAGACAAAATGGGTTGAAAGGTTCTGTTATTTATCAGACACACGTACAGGACTTTGGCTGGCAGGATGAAGTTGCAGATGGAAAGACAGCCGGAACAACAGGGAAAAACAAAAAAGTTGAAGCCATAAAAGTTCGTTTGTCAGGTGAACTGGAAGAAAAATATGATATCTATTATCGTGTTCATAGTGCGAGATTTGGCTGGCTTGGCTGGACGAAAAATGGAGAGACAGCTGGAACTGTTGGCTATAATGCGGGAGTAGAAGCTGTTGAAATCAAACTTTATGAAAAAAATGATACAAATGTACCTGATACAACAGCAAGAAGCTATCTGGCAACAGAAAATATAGGCGAAATTAATTTTGTGGCAAATGTTGAAAAATCTGGCTGGCAGACTACAAAAACAAATGGGCAGATTGCCGGAACAACAGGAGAAAATAAAGCAATTCAGCAGCTGACTATGAGTACATCTGATTCTACGGGAAAAAATGTATTTAATGGAACAATTGAATATCGTTTGCATGTAAGTAATGTTGGCTGGATGGACTGGAAAAATAATGGAGAAATAGCTGGAGACGGAAAAAATCAGGCAGAAGCGGTTCAAATTCGTTTAACGGGTGAGTTGGCGCAATATGCAGATATCTATTACCGCACTCATGTGTCAAATTATGGATGGCTTGGCTGGGCAAAAAATGGTCAGGAAGCCGGAACTACAAAACTTGGAAACAAATTGCAGGCTATTCAAGTGAAAATTGTTCCAAAGGGAGCAATGGCACCGGGAAGCAATAGTAATTATTATATAACGATGACTCCACAACAGATTCGTATTAACAATGGAATTCAAAATGTATATAATCAGGCAGGACGAAATTTGTATAGTTGTTTTATGTGGTGTGTTAACAATATCAATTATCGTACGCTGGGAGATAATCCAGGAACTGGTTATACAAATCCACAGTGGTTTGCACTGTATGGATTGGAGCAGAGAATAGGGGATTGTCGTACATATGCAGCAACTTTTTATCAGTTAGCAAAGGGACTGGGCTATAATGCAAGATATGTATATGGTTATGTTCCAAGAGCCGGAGGTGGAATGGTTGATCATGCATGGGTAGAAATTGATATCAGTGGAGTAACCTATGTATATGATGCAGATTTTCAACATGAGACGGGACGTAATGGATATCAGTTCAGATATAAGACTTCCGGTACATGGGTATATACAAATTATCACTATGAGAGTTAAAAAATAGAAGAAAACAGAGGAAAAGATACAAATGAAACGTAAAGTATTAACAATATTTTTAGTAGGAATGTTAGCAATTACAGCAGTTACAGGATGTGGAAATAAAAATACAACAGATACAAAAAAAGAGACAGCTGCTACAACAAAAACAGAAAAAGAAGAATACAAAACAATAGGAGAAGAGAATAAAGACGCTTATAAGGTGACTCTTAAAAATGCAACAGGTCAGGATATTGTTTCTGTTAGTGTAAAATCTTCTTCAGAGGAAAATTATCCAGATAGTTTTTTGAAAGAGGCAGATACTTACAAGAAAGATGAGACAAGAGTTTTGTATTATAAGCCATCAGAAGAAGCTGCTAAGGAAACCGCGACAGAAAGTGGAAAAGCATTGCCGGTAGAATATACTATACAATTAACATTGGCAGATAAGACAATTGTTGAATTGCATGCATTTCCATTTGATGATATGGAAAAAGGAGAAATTAAAATTCAGGATGGTGTGGCTTATCTGACATATGAGAAAGATGGAGCAGAGGTTAGTACATTAGATGCCGAATTGGCTACAAAAGCTCAAAAAGAGCAAGATGAAAAAGCAAAAGCGGAAGCAGAAGCCGCAGCACAGGCGCAGGCAGAGGCCGCAGCACAGGCTCAAGCAGAAGCCGCAGCACAGGCAGAGGCTGCTGCAGCTCAGGCGCAAACGAATCAATCAACATATACAGAATCATCAGATGGGGGCTCACAAACATATACAGAACCGACACCGGCACCATCACAACCATCAGCAGACACATCATCTTCTGATGATGGCTGTATCGGAGATGGATTGACATATTAATTAAGAGGGGAATGGAAAAATGTCGTTAACATCGAATTTGTTTTTCCTGTTTACCGTAATGGGACTATGTATTTATTATATAGTCCCAAAGCGTTTACAATGGGTTGTTTTATTAATATGCAGTTATTGTTATTATATGATAATTAGCATACCGGCAGTATTTTTTCTACTATTTTCAACTCTTGTGACATATGGTTGTGCTTTATGGATAAAACATATTGATAATGTTCAAATAGAAGAAAAAGTAGATCTAAAAAAGAAAAAAAGAGTTGTTATATTTGGAATAGTATTGGATTTAGGAATGTTAGCATTTTTGAAATATTCCAATTTTTTGATTTTAAATATTAATGCAATAACAAAAGGTCATATTAATTTGTTTCATATGATTTTACCGCTTGGAATTTCTTATTACACATTCCAAACGCTAGGATATTTGTTAGATGTATATTGGGGGAGAGCAGAAGCAGAAACAAATTTGGGTAAATATGCATTATTTGTTTCATTTTTTCCACAACTTGTACAAGGGCCAATAGGAAGATATGGAAGGCTTGCGGATCAATTGACAAGCTCACATAAATTTGAGTTACATCAGATAAAGTATGGTGTTGAAAGAATTGTATGGGGATTGTTCAAAAAGATGATTGTAGCAGAATGGGCTTCGGTATATCGAATTGCAATTTTTTCTAATCCAGAGCAATATTCTGGAATTGCAGTATTCGGTGTATTGTTATATACAATAGAGCTGTACGGTGATTTTGCAGGAGGTATAGATATTGTATTAGGTGTGGCTGCAATGTTTGGAATTCGATTAGATGAAAACTTCCGTCAGCCATTGTTTTCTGTTTCGATTAGTGATTTTTGGAGAAGATGGCATATATCACTTGGAACATGGATGAAAGATTATGTGTTTTATCCACTGACTTTGTCAAAAGCAATGTGCAAACTTCAAAAAAAGGCGAAAGTCAAATGGGGACGGAAAAAAGGAAGATTCGTGACGATTGCTGTTTCAGACTTGATAGTATTTGTACTCGTTGGTTTATGGCATGGTCCTAGCTGGAATAATATAGGATGGGGATTTTATAATGGAGTGATTATTGCAACAAGTGGATTTATGGCAGATACATATAAAGTATGGAAAACAAAACTGCATATTAAAGATCAAAGCAAGGGATATCATTTGTTTATGATAATTAGGACGTTTATACTGTTTAATCTCGGACAATATTTCGATTGTGTCAGCTCGGTTGGAGAAGCGTTGAAAATGATGAAATATTCGGTTACAAGTTTTCAACCATCACAATTTTTAATGATATCATCTGGAAAACTCGGAGTAGAATATACACCGTATGCATTATTAACATTACTTGTCGGATGTGTTATTTGGTTTATTGTGAGCGTATTAAAAGAAAAGGGGATAAATATGGAAGAAGCAGCAGTGAGAACGCCAATAGCTTTGGAATTTCTAATGTGTATTCTTTTGCTTATCAGTATTCCTCTGTTTAGTCCAATGTCAGTAGCTAGGGGGTTCATCTATGCACAGTTTTAAAAAAGGAATTAAACTAGTTATATGTCTGTTGATTTGTGCATTGGTGATAAAAGCATTGGATATTTTATTGTATCCATGTACATTTGTAAGAAATGATATTCATACAGTTACAAATGAACAGAAAGATGTTGTTATACTAGGAACATCGAATGGAATGTCAGATTTAGATCCGGATAGCATGCTGGAAGGAACAAAAATGACAGGACATAATTTGTGCGTTGGAGGAGAATATCCGGTCGATGCATATTATTTGACAAAGCTTGTTATTGAAAAACAACAGCCTGAAACAATTATATTTGAATTGTCTCCGGGATATTTTACGACGGAAAAAGAAAAAGGAAATAATTATTTATTATTTTATCATGAATTCCCAATGTCTATCACAAAAGCAGAATATTATGCAGATACAATGTTAGATTGTGATTTCCGTTCACCGTTATTTGCATTTCATGAGTATTCATTGCAATATGAGCTTTCTAAAATAAAGGACACTGTTTATCAGAAAATGACAAATAATTACGATGTATCATATTTGAAAGGACAAGCACAGGAATATCATGAAAATGGATTTATTGAGAAATATCCAGTGGCGATAGAGAATTTTCCATCATATTCACCAACGTTATTTTCAAAGGACGAGGTGAAAGCAACTAATATGGAATATTTGGATAAGTTGATTCAATTATGTAAAGAGAATGATATTGAGTTTATTGCGACGACAATGCCTTTAGCAGCAACAATGCTGGTTCAAGAAGAGGAAAGTTATCGTGATGCATGGGATTATTTTTCCGAGTATTTTCGTGAAAAGGGTGTAGAATATTATAACTTCAACAGAGAATATTATAAAAGTTATAATCATGAGCTGGCAAATTACGTAGATTATGATGGGCATATGAATGGTGATAGTGCCAGGGCATTTTCGAAAGTGTTTGGTGATATTGTATTTGGTGACGAAGCATTAAATTAGAGAGAGACATGCAAAATAAAAAGATTAAAAAAGAAGGAGAAGAAATATTTTATGGAAACATTATTGGAAATTTTAAATGATTTAGTACCGGGAGTACAGTTTGAAGGAAGAACAGATTTGGTGGAGAGTGGAGATTTGGATTCACTTAAAATTTTAAATCTGATTTCGGATATCTCAGATGAATTTGATGTGACAATCCCAGTAGGCGAGGTTGTTCCAGAAAATTTTGATTCGCCAGAGGCAATTATGGCATTGATTAATAAACTTCAGAAATAAGGACATAAGTTAAAAAAGCGGTGTGGTATAGATTTTTGCCATGCCGCTTTAACATTCTGAAAGAAAATAGTATTAATAGAAAAATGGCTGTAATTGACAGAAAAAGTAAGACGAAGTATACTACTATAGATAAAGAAAATTAGAAGAGGAATCGGAAAATGGGAGATATGAGTGCGAAGCACACGTTTGTGATATGTGCATATAAAGAAAGTGCTTATTTGGAAGAATGTATTCTTTCGTTAAAACAACAAACTGTAAAATCAAATATTATCATGATAACATCTACACCGAATGATTATATTCGGGAACTCGCAGAAAAATATGAGATATTATTGAAAGTGAACGAAGGTGAGGGGGGAATCGTTCAAGATTGGAATTTTGGATATGCACAATGTAGAACACCGTATATAACAATCGCTCATCAAGATGATGTGTATTTTCCAGAATATGCAGAGCATGCTGTGAATATGTTAGAATCTGCAAAAAAACCATTGATTTATTTTTCAGATTACTGTGAGATTAGAAATGGAGAAAAAGTTGAAAATAATCAACTGTTAAAAGTAAAGAGGATGTTATTGTCACCTTTAAAAGTAAAGAAATTTCAAACTAGCCGTTTTATCAGAAGACGCAGTTTGGCATTTGGATGTGGAATCTGTTGTCCATCTGTTACATTTGCAGTAGAGAATCTACCTAATCCTGTTTTCACAGTACATTTCCGTTCGTGTGAAGATTGGGAAGCATGGGAAAGACTCTCAAGATTAAAAGGTACGTTTGCTTATGACGCGACAATTCAAATGGGACATCGTATTCATGAAGAGTCAGAAACATCAATTATCATAGGAGATAATGCAAGAAGTACGGAAGATTATGAGATGTATTGTAGATTTTGGCCTAAATGGATTGCAAAGATATTGATAAAGTTATATTCAAAAAGCCAGCAATCAAATAATATAGACTAAGGAGTATGTATGAAAAAGCTAATTATTATACCGGCATATAATGAGAGTGCAAATATTGAAAAAACAATTAAAATGATTCAGGAAAATGCTCCGGAATTTGATTATGTAATTATAAATGATTGTTCTACGGATGATACGAAAAAAATTTGTGAAAAGAATGGTTATAATTATATAGATTTACCAATTAATCTGGGAATTGGCGGGGCCGTGCAAACAGGCTATCGATATGGTTATGAAGAAGGTTATGATATGGCTGTGCAGGTGGACGGAGATGGCCAACATGATCCAAAGTTTTTGGCAACAATGGCAGATTATCTTGAAGAACATGGACTGGATATGGTAATTGGTTCTCGTTTTATTAATAAAGAAGGATTTCAGTCATCCGGAGCAAGAAGAATGGGTATTAAATATTTTACAGTGCTTATTCAGCTGTTGACCGGAAAGAAAATTACAGATCCAACATCTGGATTGAGAATGGTTAATCGTGATGTTATGAAAATATTCGCATATGATTATCCAAAAGATTATCCGGAACCTGAGAGTGTGGTTGCAATTTTGAGACAGAAAAAGAATGTTGAAGAAATTCCTGTTATTATGAAAGCTCGTGAAGGTGGAGTTTCTTCCATATCGCCGAAAAAGTCAGTTTATTATATGATAAAGGTAACCTTAGCAATTTTAATTGAGCGAATTAGAAAGTAAGAGGTGAGATGATGAATATTCGAATTCAGGTAATTGTAGCAATCGTGATTGTGCTGGCATTGTGTGTGATTATAAATATGATCAGAAAAAAAGCACTTGAGTTAAGATATGCACTTGCATGGCTTTTGGTAGGATTTGGTACGTTGATTTTAGATCTGTTCCCGGGTGTAATGATGGGACTTGCAAAATTTATGGGAATAGAAGTTCCGAGTAACATGCTGTTCTTCTTAGGATTTTGCTTTGCGTTGATTATTATTTTCGTATTGACAATAGCAGTTTCAAGAATGTCAATGCGAATTAAAAATTTAACGCAGGAGATGGCATTGTATGAGAAACGTGTACAAGTAAAAGAAGATAGTAACAAAAAGAATGATTAGTGAAATAGATTAATGACAATTTGTATGGATTTAATTATTAGTAAGTTGATATTAGAAAGTTAAAGTGATATAATTAAATAGTGAGTAGTATTTAGCAGTATCGTTAGATACTGCTAGTTTACGTTAAAGAGAAAAATATATTAAGGGAGGTATATTGTGTCAACATATATACAAAATTTTATGAAATTTCGGCCATTACTGGGAGAACTTGTGGCAAGAGATATAAAAATTAAGTATCGAAGATCAGTACTGGGAGTTTTATGGACTCTTTTGAATCCATTATTTATGATGATTATACTATCTGTAGTATTTTCAAATCTGTTCAAATTTGATATTGAAAATTTCCCGTTATATTTATTAAGTGGACAGATTATCTTTAATTTTTATAGTGAATCTACGTCAAGTGCAATGTCAGCAATTACAGGGAATGCTGCATTGATAAAGAAAGTATATGTGCCAAAATATTTATTTGTTATTTCAAGGGTGTTTTCAAGTTTTATTAATCTGATGGCATCCTTCACAGCACTAATTTTAGTTATGGTAGCGACTAGAGCAGAATTGCATTGGACGGTTATTTTATCATTGATACCGCTGGCATTACTGGTAGTTTTTTCACTTGGAGTTGGATTGATTTTATCAGCTATTACAGTACGTTTTCGCGATATTATGCACTTGTATTCTGTGTTTTTGACGGCACTTACGTATTTGACACCGGTGATTTATCCAATGTCTATTTTACCATCATGGCTATATAAAATTGTTATGTTGAATCCGCTTACGAATATCTTGATTATGTTTAGAAATGTTATGATTAACGATACAATTTTTGATTTACCATCATTAATTATTGCAGCGGTTGAAACACTTGTATTTTTAGGGATTGGTTTATATGTATTTTATAAAAATCAAGACCAGTTCATTTTAAATATATAGGAGAAAAAAATGGAAAAAGAATTAGTTATAAAAGTAGATCATGTATCTATGAAATTCAATTTAGCCTCGGAAAAATTTGACAGTTTTAAAGAATATTTTATTAAAAGTTTGAAAAAACAAGTGTCATATAATGAGTTCTGGGCATTAAAAGATGTTTCATTTGAAGTATATAAAGGAGATTCATTGGGACTTATTGGGTTAAATGGTAGCGGAAAAAGTACAATGTTAAAGACCATAGCCGGGGTGTTAAAACCAACAAAAGGAAGTGTTCAAGTAAACGGTAGTGTTGCACCATTAATTGAACTTGGTGCAGGTTTTGACTTTGATTTAACTGCGTCAGAAAATATATATTTAAACGGTGCACTTCTGGGCTACTCCAGAGAGGTTATGCAAACATATTATGATAATATTGTAGAGTTTTCTGAATTGCAGAACTTTATGGACGTTCCTGTTAAAAACTTTTCTTCTGGTATGGTATCAAGATTGGCTTTTGCAATTGCAACGATTGGAACGCCGGATATATTGATTGTAGATGAAGTGCTTTCTGTTGGAGACTTTAGATTTCAACAAAAATGTGAAGAGAGGATTCGTCATATGATGGAGGCTGGAACAACAATATTATTTGTTTCTCATAGTATTGAACAAGTAAAGTCTATATGTAATAAGATTGTTTGGCTTGATCATGGTAATGTAAAAAGGTTTGGTGATGCAGAAGCAATTTGTCAAGAATATGGACAATTATAGTAACGAGGGATAATTATGAAGAAAAAAATTAAGGTAGTAATAGGAATTGTGCTGATAGTAGCTTTTGCATTTTGCTATGCACATATTGCAAAACTAAATAATATATATGACAGACAAGTAGATAGTAGTAAATATATAGGAACAGGTGTTATTAAAGATTCTCTGGAACAGGAATTTGTAAGTAAAGAAGAAACTTTGGATGGGATTTCATTAAAGTGTCAGTTTCAGGGAGATGCAACAGGAACTTCGTTGCAAATAGAATTAGTTGATTGCAATACAAATGAAACAGTAGCAACGTCTATAGTGTCGGCAAAAGATATGAAAACAGGTAAATTTAATGTTTTTAAATTTGATACAGTGGAAGGTTGTAAGGGAAAAACATATAAAGTGATTGTAAGCGAGAAAAATGCAGATTTCGAAGCAAGCAAGGGAATCGGTCTCCTTTATCAACCAGATACAGAGAATAATACAGATTTAACAATAAACGGCAATGAAACACAAGGAACATTAATAATGAAAACGGTAACTAACAGATTTGATGCAGAAACATTCTATGTGTTATTACTGTTTATATTATATATTTATGGATTTGTAAAATTCTTATATAAATTATTTAAGTAATAATGTAAGGGATAGATTGCTTAATTTGGAAAATATAATATCCATGATGAAAAGGTGTGTTAAGAGGAAAAATGAGCAATATAATAAAAAAGATAAAAAAAGAAAATGTGACATGGGGATTAGCAATTGCTTGCATAATAATTTTCACTTTGTTGATGTTATTAGTTTTTTGGAGTGAAAAAATTCCAGGATATGAAAGGCATCAAACGATTGTTTGTGGAGTTGTAATCATTGCATTTGTATTGGTTATTGCTCTATATTGTTTTGTCAAAATTAAATTTCATCAATGGGTATTTATTTTCCTCATAATAGCTGGAGGCCTGTCTTTGTTAATACAGCCAATTTTAAACATTCCGGATGAGTATGTACATTTAGCAAGAGCAGAAATGATTTCGGAGGGAAGAGTGTTTGTAAATCCAGAAGAAACTGAATTCCCAACAATCCAATCCGTTAAGGATTTAACACATTTTTCAAAAACTTCTTATACAAAAACGGATTTGAAAGGAAAGGAAATTAACTACAATAGAACAACGATATCCCATATTGCCGGAGCTAATTTGTCTTTTTTATATTTTCCGCAGACGATAGGAATATTGCTTGCTAAGATATTGCATTTAAATGTAATTTGGATGTTATGGTTAGGAAGATTTTTCAATTTATTAGTCTATTGTATATTAATATCTGTAGCAATTAAACTGGCTGATAAATGGAGTTTTGTATTGTTTTATATGGCAAGCCTTCCGATATCAATTCAACAGGCTGCATCATTCAGTCCAGATGTACTAATAAATGGTTTGAGTATTTTGTTGATTGCATATTTTATACATTTATATTGTAAAGAAGATAAATGCATTACAAAAAGAGAGTTGTTATGTTTTTTGTGCATCAGTGTATTGATTCCGTTAGCAAAAATAACAAATATATTTATAGCAGGATTGGTATTATTACTTCCAATGAAGAATATTGACAAGAAAAAGCGTGTAGTGATAAAAACCTCCTTTATATGTATTGTCTGTGTAGTGGGAGGGGCTTATTATTTATATACTACTAAATTTGGAGTTAACCTTGAGCATCTTAAATATTTGCGAACAATGCATGTTGATGCAGGAAAGCAGATAAATTATATTTTAACAGATACAAGTAAGTGGTTAAGAGAGTTTATTTCAAGTCTTAGTAATCAATTTAATGATATTATAAGTAGCTTGAATAGTTTTGGTTATTTGGAGTATGGTTATTCTATATTAAATTTGTTAACAATTTTTATGTTTTCAAAAGTATGCTTTCAAGAAGAAAAAATAGGATTAACAAATATAGATAAAGTTTTAGTTACTCTTATGAGCGTTGGAATATATACGTTTTCTTGTCTGGCACTTTATATTAGTTGGACAACAGTAAAAGCAAAAGGAATATTAGGAATGCAAGGGAGATACTTGATTCCAATGATAGCACTAACCTCATTAATGTTTGGTACATCCAATCAGAGGAAAAAGGCCGATCATACAGTTGATGTGACTGTTATATCAAGTATGATAGGAATAATGCTTATTGTAACAACAGTTAGATATTTTTAAAAAAGAATATTAAAAAAGGATAATTATTTGATTTAGAAAAATGTTTTACAAACATACGTTATAAAAGAAAGGATTAAAGCAATGGGATGTAAATATCATATTGATAGTAAAGTATATAGAGTAAAGCCATTAGAAAGTTATATCAGGATAGAAGGATGGGGCTTTGATTGTACTGGAGAGAAAATTGATTTTTATGCAAATGTGGATGATAAAAAGGTTATTCCTGAAAAATATGTGATATTAAGAAATGAAGTTAAACTAAAATACAAAGATAGGTACAATGTTCCAGAGAATAGTGGATTTATGCTCAAGTTTAAGCTTAATAATACTGAAGTACCAAAGAATGTGAAAGTATATGTGAAATCCAGCAAGTATGAAAAAAGAATATTGACATTGAATGAAAAACAGATTATTGCAATAAAGAATGATAATTCGATATCATACAATATTGATCAAGTTAGAATCGAAGGAAGTAAAATAGTGATTTCTGGATGGGCTGTGTCGATATTAGGTGCAGATATGATTAATTATGATATTCGAAATAATAAAGGCGAGCACATAAAGGATATTAAATTAGCGAGAGTTAATCGATCAGATGTTGTTCAAAGAGGGTTGACAAATGAAGAAAATACTGGATGCGGATTTCATATTGAATTTCCATATGAAGAGAACAAAGAATATTTGTTTTCGATAACAGACTCAAAAAAACGAAAAAGTATAAAACTTGTTCCGGAACAAATCCGTCAGAACAGTAAGAAGGAAGCAAGAAGAGGATTTGCAAAACAGTTTGTAAAATGCCTGAATACAAAGAATATAAAAAAAGGTATAAAACATATAAAAGAAAATGGAATTGCTGGATTAAAAGAGTATATTGTAAATCGGGTAAATTCCATTGGAATGACGTATGGAGAATGGTTTGATATACATAAAGTAACGGACGAACAATTAGAAAAACAACGAAAAGAGCAGTTCGCATTTAGTCCGAAAATTAGTGTTATCGTACCGACATATAAAACCCCAATTAATTTTCTGCGAGAGATGATAGATTCTGTTATGGAACAGTCGTATGCAAATTGGGAACTGTGTATTGCTGATGGAAGCGAAGGGGATATTGCAGTAGAAGCTGTCTTAAAAGAATATGCAGGTAAGGATGAAAGAATAAAGTATACCTTGTTGGAAAAGAACGAGGGAATTTCAGGAAATACAAATGCAGCATTGAATCTTGCGACAGGTGAATATGTGGGGTTGTTTGATCATGATGATTTACTTGCACCAAACGCATTGTATGAAGTTGCGAAGGCATTACAGGAAAAGAAGTATGATATATTATATACGGATGAAGACAAAATAACAGGAGACGGAAAAGAACATAATGATCCTAATTTTAAGCCGGATTTTAGTATGGACTTGTTTTGTTCACACAATTATATTACACATTTTTTTGTTGTTAAGACTGAAATTATTAAAGAAATAGGTGGATTTAGGCCGGAATATGATGGTTCGCAGGATTATGATCTTATGTTCCGCTGCATTGAAAGAGCAGAGAGTATTAAGCATATACCAATGATATTATATCATTGGCGTATACATATGAATTCTGTTGCAGGAGATCCAGCAAGTAAAATGTATGCTTATGATGCAGGAAAAAGAGCAATAGAGGATCATTTTAAGCGCATTGGTGTTTTGGCAGAAGTAGAGCATACAGGGTTATGGGGAATGTATCATGTAATATATAGCACTCCAGGAAATCCGTTAGTTTCAATTGTTATTCCAAATAAGGATCATGTAGATGATTTAGATAAATGTATCAAGTCTATTTTGAAGAGAAGTGATTACAAAAATATAGAATTTATAATTATAGAAAATAATAGTGAAGAAGAGCGAACATTTAAATATTATAATAAAATTCAACAAGAAAATGATAATATTCAGGTTGTAAAATGGAATGGAGAATTTAATTATTCGGCGATTAATAATTATGGTGTAACATTTGCAAAAGGTGAGTACTTATTATTTCTAAATAATGATACTGAAATGATTACTTCAACAGCTATTAATGAATTACTTGGATGTTGTATGCGAGAAGACGTAGGAGCGGTAGGAGCTAAGCTATTATATCCAGATGATACAGTTCAACATGCGGGTGTTGTTATTGGATTTGGAGGATATGCAGGACATGTGAATATGGGAATAGGAAGAGACGACTATGGTTATATGGTACGTGCGAGAATTAATTGCAACTATAGTGCAGTAACAGCAGCATGTATGATGACAAAGAAAGAATTGTTTGAACAAGTAGGTGGCTTTGACGAGCAGTTTGTTGTTGCTTGTAATGATGTAGATTATTGCCTGAAATTAAGAAATATTGATAAGTGGGTTGTATATGATGCGTTTTCTGAATGGTATCATTACGAATCAAAATCAAGAGGATACGAAGACACCCCGGAGAAATTGAAACGATTTGAAGGGGAAGTGGAAAAATTCCAAAAGAAATGGCCGGAAATTTTGGAAAAAGGAGATCCGTTTTATAATCCGAATTTCCCAATTAATAGAGCTCCGTTTACATTAGGATAAATAATGTGAAGTTGTAATTAGAAGGCAGTAAGAGTATAATAATTTAGCAGATACTACTAGCTGATTTAATATCAAATTGGGCTAATTTATCTTTCTATTGTAAATGGTTTATCGTTTACGAAGAAGAACATTTAAAATGGCAATATTATATATTATAGTCTGCTATTACCGAGGATATGTATTACATGTAACAGCAATTGGGGGAATAAAAAGAGAGGGAATGAGAGATGGCACCAAAAGTAAGTATTATACTGCCAAATTATAATGGAGAAAAGTACCTAAAAAAAACTATTCAAAGTGTACTGAATCAGACATTTACAGATTATGAATTTATTATAGTCGATGATGCATCTACAGATAATTCACGTCAAATAATTGAGCAATTCGAGGATAAGCGTATTATTAGATATTATTCAGAAGTGAATCGACATGTTGCGTATACGACTAATATAGGATTTGCTGCGGCCAGGGGAGAGTACATTGCTAGAATTGATAGTGATGATCAATGGGAATCAGAAAAACTTGAAAAGCAAGTTAAGTTTTTAGATGAAAATACAAAATATGGTGCATGCTTTACAAAAGTAAATATTATAGATGACGATTCATGTATTGCAAATGATAAGTATCAAGAAATCGAAAAATTATTTAATAATGCCAAAAATCAATCACAAAGAGAATGGTTAAAGTATTTTATCTTTACAGGAAATTGTTTATGTAATCCGTCCGTCGTAATGAGGCGAGAAGCAATGGATAAAATAGGAAGGAAATATAATATTGCTTATGTGCCGGCTCAAGATTTCGAATTATGGACAAGAATGGTGTTAAAATATCCTATTTATATAATGGATGAACGATTAGTCAAATATAGATGGACAGAATTAGAGAATAAAATTAGTGGTAATCAAAAAGGAAAAGAGTATGCATTCCGGAATGTACATATGTTGGTTAGAAAAAAACTGATAGAACGAATGACGGAAGAAGAGTGGAATTTATTTTTGGGAGATAATGATGAAAAAGATTTAGAGAAGGCTACATTGCAAGTACAGTATGAAAAAGCATTGTTATTGTTACGGAATATAGACAATGAGGTTAACTTCCTAGGATTAGATAAATTTGAAGAAATATTAAATGATTCTGAAATGCTGATGTACATGGAAAAAAAAGGTTTTTCCTTGAGAGAATATTATAAAGAATATCGAGTGAGAAATTTTGGAATATCAGAAGAAATTTCAAAAAAAGATAGAAGAATCCTTGAATTAAGTAATAAAGATAAAGAGAATAAAGATAGAATAACTCAGTTGGATGCAGAGTTGAACAGAATGAGAGATGAAATTCATAATATGAGAGAATCTACATCATGGAAAATAACTCGGCCATTTAGAAAAGTAGGGAGAATTATTCGAAAAACAAAATAGTCGGCATATTGCCGACTATTTTGTTAATACCTCAACACCATTTTCAGTTACAAGCACCATATATTCAATCTGGGCAGAAAGTCCGTCGTCAATGGTATAAACAGTCCAACCGTTATCTTCATCAACGAAGAAGTCAGGGCTACCTTCATTAATCATAGGTTCAATCGTGAACATCATACCAGGAACCAATAGCATTTCAGATCCTTTTGGAGTAACAAAGCTAACAAATGGATCTTCGTGGAATTCGAGTCCGATTCCATGTCCGCCGATTTCTTCTACAACAGAATATCCATTTTCCTGAGCATGAGTGTTGATTGCATCAGCAATATCACCAAGATGTCCCCATGGTTTTGCGGCAGCAAGACCAAGTTCAAGGCATTCTTCTGTGACTTTTACGAGACGTTCAGCACGTTCGGATACCTGTCCGATTTTGAACATTCGAGATGCATCAGAAAAATATCCATTAAGAATTGTGGATACATCAACATTGATGATGTCACCTTCCTGCAAAATGATATTTTTATCAGGAATACCATGACAAATTTCGTTGTTAATAGAAGTACATACACTCTTTGGGAATCCTTCATAATTTAATGGGGCTGGAATCCCACCATTTTTTGTTGTTACATCATATACGATTTTGTCAATATCTTCTGTACTCATTCCGGCATGAATCTGTTCAGCAACAGCATCAAGAACTTTTGTATTGAGTTCAGCACTTGCTTTGATTTTTTCAATTTGAAATGGGGTTTTTAGTAATTTGCGGCTTGGGACAATCTCTCCGCGATCAGCATGAAGCTGCATCTTTTCTTCGATTGGCATGTGGCATTTTTTATATTTTTTTCCACTTCCACACCAGCAAGGGTCATTTCTTTCCATTTTACAATCCTCTTTTCTGAAAAATTTGAAATATTCATGTTGTCATATGTATATAGTTAAATATCTACTATTTATATTTCTACAGTTTAACATATATGATAGAAAAAAGCAAAGTTAGAAATAGCGAACAAAAGCAAAGAAAATTTGACATGGGAAAAAAGAGGAAGTATACTGATAAAGGTCAAGAAATAAGGGAATTTAATTGTTTATGAAAACATAAAAGAAAGGAAAATAAATGAAGAAAAAAATAGGTGTTATTGTTGCATTGTCAATTATAATTACAGGAATAAATTATCCGACATACAGTGTATATGCACAGGAAGAAAATCAAGATATTTTTCAGAGTGAAGAGAATAGTGCAGAATCAGATCTTCAACAAGAGAATGGGGAACAGACGTTGAATGAAGAGGCTGATATAGATGCAGATCCTATAGCAGAAGAATCTCAAGAACAAGGAGTTTTGAAAGAAAACAGTTGGCGTTATCAAGACGGAGAATTGATTAGAAGTGCTGAGGATGAAATTTCTGTAATTAGTGATGTATATGCTTCAAATGCAACAAAAAAAGGTATTGATGTAAGTGAGCATAATCGCAATATTGATTGGGAAAAGGTTAAAGCTGCAGGAATAGATTATGCTATTATTCGGTGTGGCTATGGGGATAATTACGATAATCAAGATGACAAACAGTGGATGAGAAATGTAAGTGAATGTGAACGTTTAGGAATTCCGTATGGGGTTTATATTTATTCATATGCTCGAAATACAGATATGGCTTCAAGTGAAGCACAGCATGTATTAAGATTAATAAGTGGGCACAAGTTGAGTTACCCGGTTTATTTTGATATGGAGGATAATAGTACATTAGGAAGTGACTTCGGTGCAATTGCTCAGGCATTTTGTAGTACAGTTCAAAATGCAGGATATGCAGTTGGTGTATATGCAAATTTAAATTGGTGGAATAAATATTTGACAGATACAAGATTTGAACAATGGCATCATTGGGTCGCTCAGTATAATATACAGTGTGATTACACAGGTACATATGCAATGTGGCAATATTCATCAAAAGAATTAGTTGACGGAATAGATGGACCAGTTGATATGAACTATCTTATTGGAACACCGGCGGATCATGGAGTTAAAGAACTGCAAGGAGGAGTTTCTTACGAAGCTCACGTATCGGATATCGGGTGGCAAACTTTTGCCCAGAACGGAGAAACGGCAGGAACAACAGGCCAAAATAAAGGAATAGAAGCCTTAAAAATGCAGTTAACCGATGTGGATGGCGGAATAGAGTATAGAGCCCATGTACGAGATATAGGTTGGCAGGATTATGTATCAAATGGACAGCAGGCAGGAACAACAGGTCAGGCAAAACCGGTAGAAGCGGTATCTATCCGACTTACAGGAAAAGCGGAAGAACAATATGATATCTATTATCGAGTACATTCAAGTGATTTTGGATGGCTTGGTTGGGCAAAGAATGGGGAAGATGCCGGAACACAAGGCTATGCAAAGAAAGTAGAAGCAATACAGGTTCAATTGGTTGAAAAAGGTGGAGAAGCACCAGGAGAGACTTCAAATGCTTTTAAGATGAAAGAGACAGAAGTTCAATATCAGGCGCACGTGTCAGATATAGGTTGGCAGAATATCGTAACAAATGGGGCATTGGCAGGAACAACAGGCCAGAATAAAGGGATAGAAGCATTAAAGTTGCAATTATCTAATGCTAGAAATGGCGGAATAGAATATCGCGCTCATGTACGAGATATAGGCTGGCAGGATTACGTATCAAATGGGCAGCAGGCAGGAACAACGGGTCAGGCGAAACCAGTAGAAGCAGTGTCTATCCGACTTACAGGAAAAGCAGAAGAACAATATGATATCTACTATCGAGTACATTCAAGTGATTTTGGATGGCTTGGTTGGGCAAAGAACGGGGAAGATGCCGGAACACAAGGTTATGCAAAGAAAGCAGAAGCAATTGAAATTTGTCTGGTAAAAAAAGGTGATGCAGCACCGGGAAGTGCTGAAAAAGCATTTTTAAAGAAGAATTAGAAAAAGAGTTATTGTTGATTTGAGGTGATTTCTCAATATCAGCAATAACTCTTTTTTAAAAATATAGGAAAATCTTGTGTTTTAAATCTAAATCAAATAAAATAAAAGAAAGAAAATACTTGATAAAAGAAAGGAGCATATATGAGAGAGAAGAAGTTTATGAAGTTATTGGGCGTGATTGTTTTATGCATAGCTATGATAACAACGACGCCAATATCGGTATTTGCAGAAGATATTGTACAGACTGATGATGTACAACAAGTACAAGAAACCACTCAGGAAGATATTAATCAGGACGAGAGTAATAACAATCAGGGTGAGAATGGAACTGCTCAGAATGAGGGAGAACAGGATGTAATGCAGAGGTCCGAGGCGGAAACAACAGAATCTGATTTGAATAGTAGCATTGAGAATGAAGCAGAAAACACTGATGAGTCTGTTATGCCGGCTGAGGAAGCGGCAGATGTATTAAATATTAAATACAGTGCATATCTTCAAGGAACAAATTGGCAGGAAGAAAAAAGTAATGGGGAGACAGCTGGAACTGTCGGACAGAACCGTGCTATGAAAGCGCTCAAAGTTCAGCTGGAAAATAACACAGGTATAGCAGGATCAGTTCAATACTGTGCCCATGTATCGAATATTGGTTGGCAGAATTATGTGGAAGAAAATGAACTGGCAGGAACAACGAAAACTGGATTACAAATCGAAGCAATCCGAATGAAATTTACAGGTGAGTTAGCAGAACAGTATGACATTTATTATCGAGTTCATGCAACGAATGTAGGCTGGCTTAGCTGGGTAAAAAATGATGAAAAAGCCGGAACAGCAGGGTATGCATATTCTGTTCAGGCAGTAGAGATTAAAATTTGTAAAAAGAATAGTGCAGAGGCACCAATTACTGACGGAAAAGGTTTTGTGTCAGAAGAAACAGTTGGAAAAATTATGTATCAGGCACATGTACAGAACATTGGTTGGCAAAACAAAGTTTATGATGGAACAACTGCAGGAACGGTAGGAAGAAATTTAAATCTTGAAGCATTAAAATTAAAAGTTACAGAAGCAGGAAGAACTAATCTGACAGGTTCTATTACATGTGAAGCTCATGTACAGGATATTGGTTGGCAATCGTCGGTTTCAGATTGGCAGCAAGCCGGAACAACTGGAAAAAATAAAAAAATTGAAGCTGTTAAGATTAATTTAACAGAACAGTTGGCAGCAACATATGATGTTTATTATCGAGTTCATTCAGCAAATTATGGCTGGCTTGGATGGGCGAAAAACGGAGAAGAGGCCGGAACAAAAGGGCTTAATTTAGGTGCGCAGGCAATAGAAGTGAAACTGTATGAAAAAGGTTCTTCGGAAGCGCCTGCTCAGACAGAAAAAAGTTGTGTGTCAACAGAAAATTTGGGGTTAGTTCTTTACAAAACTCACGTACAAAATATTGGTTGGCAAAGCAGTAACTTTTATGATGGACAAACAGCAGGGACAACTGGAAAGGGTCTTAGTGTTGAAGCAATTAAAATAAATGTTACAGAATTAGGAAGACAAGGTAATCTTACAGGCTCTATTCTTTATGAAGCACATGTACAGGATATCGGCTGGCAGGGAGAAGTTGCAGATGGACAGACAGCTGGAACCACAGGAAAAAATAAAAAAATTGAGGCGATTAAAATCCGTTTGTCAGAACAATTAGAAGCTCAATATGACATTTATTATCGAGTGCATAGTGCAAGATTTGGTTGGCTGGATTGGACTAAAAATGGAGAGGTTGCAGGAACTGTTGGATATAATGCAGGTGTAGAGGCAATCGAAATCAAACTGTATGGGAAAGGAGATGTAAGTGCTCCGGCATGCAGTGGAAGAAGCTATTTATCAGCGGATCAAATTGGAACATTGACATTTCAAACAAAAGTGGAAGGCTCAGATTGGCAAGATGCAAAAGGAAATGGAGAGATAACAGGAACGACAGGCGTAAATAAAGCCATCAGACAACTTTCGATGAATATAACACCTTCAATGACAGGCGGATATATAGGAAATGTTGAATATCGTTTACATTTAAGTAATGCAGGCTGGCAAGATTGGAAGACAAGTGGAGAAGTGTCCGGCGATGGAATAAATCAGGCAGAAGCTGTTCAGATTCGTTTGACGGGAGAACTTGAAAAATATGCGGATATTTATTATCGCACACATGTTTCTAATTATGGCTGGTTAGGTTGGGCAAAAAATGGTCAGGCAGCAGGTACAACGAAATGTAGTTATAAATTACAGGCAATTCAGATAAAAATCGTACCTAAAGGGACCAATGCTCCAGGAAGTAATTCAAATTATTATAAAGATACCAAATATATAAGAATGTTAGCAAGATTTTCAACAGTAAGTACAAATGATGCAAACGGATTTTATAATATGTCAAGAGCATTAAGCTCATTTAACGGCGTAGTAGTTAATCCAGGACAGACATTATCGTTCTTTGGTGTTGCAGGACCTTGCGGACAGGCGCAAGGCTATCGCCCAGGTGGCGTTGTCGGTGGCATTGGATATGGTGGAGGTATCTGCCAGGCTTCGACAACATTGTATGGAGGTGCAATCCGAGCAGGAATGACAATTATTGAGCGAAATAATCATACAATTGCTTCAACATATGTACCGAGAGGATTGGATGCGATGGTTTCATATGGAGATTCAGATTTAAAATTCCGCAATGATTTAGGATTTCCGGTAACAATTAAGACATATACCGTAGGAAATACATTATATGTAGAATTTTATGGTCAGGATCCAGGATGGTTTGATTTCATCGAACCAATATCTTGGACATCAGGACATTCTGCATGGGCACAGAGAAAATACTATAAAAATGGTTCAGTGATCCGCACAGAGAATTTGCCAAGTTCTTATTATTATAATTAATGCAGAATGAAAAAAGACATAGTCGGTAGAAGTGTCTGGCTATGTCTTTTTAAGTAGAAAAACATTGGTGTAAAGAAGGAATGTGGATTTTTATGGAAAAGTTTATAAGAAGAGGAATAGCATTAGTATGTACTATAATGATGATTACTAATCCGCTGTTGGTATATGCTGAAGAAGCAGTACAGCAAGAAAAACAGCAGGAAGAAAATATACAAGATATAGAGAATGAAAAGGACGCATCACAAGAAGAAAATTCAGAGAACATCTATAAGGAAGAACAAGACAAAACGACAGAAGTTGAAAATGAACATAAAGAGTTAGAGGTTTTGCCAGAAGAGGAGAATACGGAAACTGAACAAGAAGTAGTGTTACAAGAGGATGTTTCAAAAATATATGGTAGGCAAGTAATTAATATTAATAAAGGATGGGGGTTTACATCTAATGATAATACAACAGTAGGGTGGAGCTTTCCGAAAGGTGGTGCATCTGGAACTATCGATTTACCACATTGTTGGGAGTATGTTCATCCAACACAATCTTATATTCCACAGAGAAATATGAAGACTGTCACATATACTAAGACAGTGGATATTTCTGAGATGAAAAATAGAAATTTGTTTTTAAAGTTTTATGGTTCAGCACGGAACACAGAAGTATTGATTGATGGAGAGAAAGTTGGCACGCATATAGGTGGGTATTCAGCATTTGTGTTTGATATTTCGAAATATGTAAAGGATAAAGATCAAATTACAATTACTGCAAATGTAACGAATTTAGATACAACGTCTATTCCAATTAATGTTGATTATACGCAATGGGCAGGAATATATAGAGATGTCGAATTAATAGCTACAGGTGAACAATATTTTTCAACAGAAGATTATGGAAATGAAGGAATTTATATTGATTCAACTGTCAATGGGAGTTCTGCAAATATAAAACTTAGAACAGAAATTTCAAATACCACAAATGAAGAGAAAAATTTAAAAGTGGTTACAGAAATTTTGGACGCAAACGGAAATTGTGTTGCAAAAGATGCACATGAAGTTGAAGTGCAGGCAGAAACATTAATACAATCCTTTGAAAGTAACTATACAATAAATGAAGTTCATTTGTGGAATGGAACAAGCGATCCGTATTTATATACGATGAATGTAAAATTATGTGATGAAGCAGAAAATGAGCTGGATGAAGTTTCACAGAAATTTGGTGTGAGAACATATGAAATAAAAGATGGAAAGTTTTTCTTGAATGGTAATGAATATGAAATTCATGGTGTTGGAATGCATCAAGACAGAGAAGGATGTGGAAATGCAGTTCCTAATGAGTTAAAAGCTCAAGATATGAATTTGATGCAGGAAATGGGTGTAAATGCTATAAGAACGGCACATTATCCGCATGATCAGTATATATATGATATGGCGGATGAACGAGGAATGATAATCTATTGTGAAATACCATATTATTTATTACTTTCTAATGCGGCATCGTATCAGGAATCGGTTGAAGAAGAATTGAAAGAAATGATTCGTCAGGGATATAATCATCCATCTATTATGATGTGGGGAATATTAAATGAAGTGGCTCAATCAGATTCATTTGCAAGCTTTGGACCGGATTTTAAAGTTGATAAAAATACGCTAATCAATTTTAATAGGAAATTGGCTGCTATAGCTCAGCAAGAAGATACGAGCAGATACATTGTACAGGCACAGATAGACAAATTACATGCAAATGAAGAAGCAGCTGAATGGTCGAAAAATGGCGCTATAGATTTTACAGGAGTAAATTTGTATGTAGGATTTAAAAGTGAGGTTCCTAGTGCAGGTGATGCTGGAAGAGAATTAATTACAAAAACATTAAATGATAAAATAAATCAGTATAAGCAGATTTATAATACAAATTCTTTGATGATAACAGAATACGGAGCGGGAGCGAATATCAATCAGCATACTATCGTTGATGATGATTTTTCCTGGAGTGCATCAGATGAATCGAAAGATAAGCATTATGAGGAATATCAATCTTATTTACTTGAGACTTATTATAAGTTAATTCAAGATAGAGGAGATATCCCTGTAAGCTTTGTGTGGAATATGTTTGATTTTTCTTGTTATAGAAATGAAGGTGGAATGCCTCGAACCAATACAAAAGGTTTAGTATGTTATGATCATGAAACGAAAAAAGATGCCTTTTATTTTTATAAAGCAAATTGGAATGAAGAGGATAAATTTGTATATTTAACAAGCAAAAGATATACAGAGCGAGAAAATAAAAATGAGCAGATAAAAGTTTATTCAAATTGTGACAGTGTAGAATTATTTGTAAATGGGAAGTCTGTTGGAAATGGAAGAGTGCAACAATCTGGAGTATTTGTCTGGGATGATGTAGCTTTAGAAGATATAAATGATATGAAAGCGGTAGGAACGGCTAATGGGCAAATTTATGTGGATGAGGTGACTAATATTATAGCAAGTGGAGAAACAAAAACATCTATAACATATCAAGCGCATGTTGAAGACTATGGCTGGATGTCAAAGGTGTCAGATGGAGCAATGGCGGGAACGACTGGTGAAAGAAAAAGAATGGAAGCAATCAAGGTCAAGGTTGGCAAGAAAGAATATTCTGGTTCTGTAGAATATCGAGCACATGTTGAGAATAAGGGCTGGCTTGATTGGGTAAAAGATGGGGAATTAGGAGGAACTAGTGGAGCAGCTTTGCGCATGGAGGCAATTCAGTTAAGACTTACAGGTGAACTGGCAGAGCACTATGATATTTATTATAAGGTACATGCACAAGAATTTGGTTGGTTAGATTGGGCAAAAAATGGTGAACAAGCAGGTACTGCAGGATATGCATATCGACTTGAAGGAATACAAATACAATTAGTAAAAAAGGGTGGAGAAGCCCCGGGAAACACTGAAAAACCTATGGTGCAGAGACTTGTGAAATACCAATCGCATGTGCAAGATATAGGAGATGGTGGATGGGTATATGATGGTGATTTATCTGGAAGTGTAGGAAGAGCTCTTCGCATGGAAGCAATTAGAGTAACATTGCCAACATTCCCAAATAGTTCCATTGAGTATAGTGCACATGTTGAAAATATTGGTTGGCAAGAGTGGACAAAAAATGGTGGATTGGCAGGAACAAAGGGAAAGGCCTTACGACTTGAAGGGATAAAATTGCAGTTATCTGGAGACGTAGAGAAAGAATATGATATTTATTATCAAGTGCATGCAGAAAATTTAGGTTGGTTAGACTGGGCAAAAAATGGCGAGCCTGCTGGTTCTCAAGGATTTGGTTATCGTATGGAAGGAATTCGAATCGAATTAGTGAAGAAAGGAGAGAAAGCCCCAGGAAATACAGCTAGATCATTTGTGAAGAAATAAAAGATTTGCCAAGTTCTTATTATTATAATTAATGCAGAATGAAAAAAGACATAGTCGGTAGAAGTGTCTGGCTATGTCTTTTTAAGTAGAAAACATTGGTGTAAAGAAGGAATGTAGATTTTTATGGAAAAGTTTATAAGAAGAGGAATAGCATTAGTATGTACTATAATGATGGTTTCTAATCCATTGTTGGTATATGCTGAAGAAAATTCAGAATTAAAGATGGAAGATGCTGTTGATTTAGAAAGTGAAAGCAATGAATTAGATGAGGAAATACAGCAGAACCCAGAAATGGAAGAAGTGCAAGAAACAGATTCATTGGATCAAAGTACTACAGTTACTGAAGAAGAGACAGAAGAAATACAAGATGCTATTCCAGAAGAAACAATACTGAAAGAACAAGAAGAAATATTGGGTGTGAAATATAGCACATATCTTTATGGAATAGCTTGGCAAGAAGAAAAGCACGATGGAGAAACAGCAGGAACAGTAGGTCAGAATCGTGCTATGGAAGCTTTAAGGATTGAATTGGAAAATACAGCAGAAGCAATAGGAAGTATTGAATATTGTGCACATGTACAGAATATTGGTTGGCAAGATTATGTAAGTGAAGCAGGGTTAGCAGGAACAATCGGAAGAGGATTGCCGATAGAAGCAATTCGTGTGCGACTTACTGGAGAACTTGCAGAAAAATATGATATTTATTACCGAGTTCATTCAACAAATGTAGGCTGGCTTGGTTGGGTAAAGAATGATGAGAAAGCAGGGACTCAAGGATATGCATATTCTGTTCAGGCAGTAGAAATTAGAATATGTGAAAAAAATAGTGGAAATGCACCAAGTGTTGATGAAAGGGGCTTTATGTCAGAAGAAACACTTGGAAAAATTATGTATCAAAGTCATGTACAGAATATCGGTTGGCAAAACAAAGTTTACGACGGAACGACTGCAGGAACGGTTGGAAGAAACTTAAATCTTGAAGCACTAAAATTAAAAGTTACAGAAGCCGGAAGAGCTAATTTGACAGGTTCTATTACATGTGAAGCTCATGTACAGGATATTGGTTGGCAATCGCCGGTTTCAGATTGGCAGGAAGCCGGAACAACCGGAAAAAATAAAAAGATTGAAGCTGTTAAGATTAATTTAACAGAACAGTTGGCAGCAACATATGATGTTTATTATCGAGTGCATTCAGCAAATTATGGCTGGCTTGGCTGGGCAAAAAACGGAGAAAAAGCCGGGACAATGGGCTATAATCTTGGGGCACAGGCAATTGAAGTAAAGTTATATGAAAAAAATTCTTCGGAAGCACCTGCTCAGACAGGACGAAGTTATGTGTCAGCAGATAGTTTGGGAGCAATTCTTTATCAAACTCATGTACAAAATATTGGCTGGCAAAATAAAAGTTTTTATGATGGACAAACGGCTGGAACAACAGGAAGGAATCTTAGTGTTGAAGCGATAAAAATAAAAGTTACAGAATTGGGAAAACAAGAGAGTAATTTGAGCGGATCCATTTTTTATGAAGCACATGTTCAGGATATTGGTTGGCAAGGAGAAGTCTCAGATGGACAGATTGCCGGGACAACAGGACATAATAAAAAAATAGAGGCAATTAAAATTCATTTAACAGAACAATTAGAAGCTCAATATGATATTTATTATCGCGTACATAGTGCAAGATTTGGTTGGCTGGACTGGACTAAAAATGGAGAGGTTGCAGGAACTGTTGGATATAATGCAGGTGTAGAAGCAATTGAAATTAAATTGTATGGAAAAGGTGATGTAAGTGCTCCGGCATGTAGTGAAAGAAGTTATTTATCAGCAAATCAAATTGGAACATTGACATTTCAAACAAGTGCAGATGGTTCAAACTGGCAGGCTGAAAAACAAAATGGAGAAATAACAGGAACAACAGGAACAAATACAGCTATTCGACAGTTTTCTATGAATGTAGCATCGTCAATGGCTGGTGAATATGCCGGAAATGTTGAATATCGTTTACATTTAAGCAATGTTGGCTGGCAGGATTGGAAGACGAATGGAGATGTATCCGGAGATGGAATAAATCAAGCAGAAGCGGTTCAGATTCGTTTAACAGGAGAACTTGAAAAATATGCAGAGATATATTATCGCACATATGTTGAAAAATATGGTTGGCTTGGATGGACAAAGAATGGTCAGATAGCAGGGACGACCTCCATTGGCTATAAACTTCAGGCAATTCAGGTAAAGATTGTACCAAAAGGAAACAGTCAGTTAAAGGTGGGAAATAATGCATATATGCAGGCTGCATATAGACAAAATAAAGGAATTTCAAATGCATTAGGAATTCTGGCAAGTGTTGTTGTATCAAATCTCCAATCTCATGAGCATGATAATTTTTATTTGGGAACACGGTATGCAGAGGATATTCTGGATTTGCGTTCTCCAAATGGAGACATTTCTTACAATGGAGTACCGGGAATGAATTGTACATCGTTTGTGTGGTATGTTTTACGAAGTGCCGGAGCACCAGGGTATACAGTTCCTCATGAACAGGGTTATCCAGATTGTGCAGGTGGATGGATAACATGGCAGAGATCAAAAGCTGCCTGGGTTCCAATGTACGATTTCAAAACGAAATCGGAAATGTTAAGATCAGGAGTCTTAGAAAAGGGAGATATAATTTGGATTTGGAATGAAAATGAAGGTGGAAAATATGGGATTAGTGATACTCACCATATAGGATTTTTCTGGGGCGATACATCGAATCAAGATTTATTCTGGCATTCCGCACCGAATGGCGGAAATCGAATTAGTCCAATTACTGGTTTATCTAATAATGTAAGCTATACGGTAATGAAGTTATAGCTTTATAGATTGAGAAAGTAATCGAAGATAGAGAAGTGTGTTTTATCTTAAAGGAATAGATGCATTTCTCTATTTTTTTATTTGCAATTCGTTTTTTGTGCATAATTACTTCTTTACAGTATTTTCAAACTATGCTATGTTAAATAAACATCTAAGGAGAAGTTCCTTTCTCCACAATTATCTAAAGCCGCAAGGCACTCATCTCGGGTTTCACATTCTGAAACAATATCCGATATGAAAAAACGAAATATTTCACCTTAAGGAGGGCTATGCCTATGAAGAACATGTTACAACAGTATTTCCCAATGATTCGGACGAAGGAAGAACTGATGTCCGAGATTAAAAAGCGTTCTATTCTGAGCAGAGAGTTTTACAGCTGGAAACAGGAGGCGAGAAAGGAGTTTGTTGATTTTTGCACCGGAGCAAAAGGGGTGAAGATGATGTACGATTTTATCAGTAAGGAAATCTTAAATCCGGAGGTTGTACCAGAACGTGTAGACGAATTGTTATCCCTTTTACTTGGTCAAGAAGTACATGTAAAAGACGTGCTTCCAAACGATGGAACAAGAATCGCGGATGAATCAGCACTTGTCATCATGGATATCGTGGTAGAATTGCAGGATAAAAGTATCGTGAATCTGGAAGTACAAAAAATCGGGTACAAATTTCCGGGAGCAAGAAGTGCCTGCTATTCAGCAGATTTGTTGATGCGTCAATATAAAAAAGTACGCAGTAAACGCAAGAAGAAATTTAATTACAATGATATAAAAGACGTTTATACGATTGTTCTATTTGAACAAAGTCCTGGAGCTTTTCATGAGTTTCCAGACGATTATCTACATCAATTCCATCAATGTTCCAATACAGGATTAAAACTGAATTTATTACAGAAATATCTGTTCGTTCCGCTTGACATCTTCTTAGATTCTTTGCAATATAAAGATATCAAAATACAGAATCGATTGGATGCATGGCTTGCATTTTTAGGCTCGGATGACCCGGAAATCATTATTGATATCATCGAGCAATATCCGGATTTCAAGAAGATGTATCAGCAAGTCTATGATATCTGTCGAAATATCGAGGAGGTCATGGGAATGTTTTCGAAAGAGCTGTTGGAGATGGATAGAAACACTGTGGAGCTGATGATTGATGAGATGCAGGATGAGATAAAGCAGCAGAAAGAAGTGATAGAGGCAAAAGATACAACAATACAAAAAAATGAGGCGGCACTAAAAGAAAAAGATGAAGCATTGCAGCAAAAAGATAGTGAATTACAAGAAATGCAGCAGAAGATGAAAGAACTGCAAGAAGAACTTGAAAGGACAAAAGGTCTAAAATAACTATAGCAACCATAAAAATTACAATTTTCAAAAAATATAATATAGTTTGAAAATTGTAATAATATTGTATATTTTTTGAAAAACTTCCCTTTCCCAATTGCTGTATTAACTCAAATATGGTATATTTAAATTAGTTTTTTTACATAAGGGAAAAATTAAAATGAAGAAGAGTCAGGAGTGATAGAAAATGTATCAGGATGATTACAAACGTTGGATGGAGGCTGATCTGGAGGACGCAGATCTGAAGCCGGAGCTGACAAAAATTGAAGGAAATGATGACGAGATTAAGGAGCGTTTTGCAGTTGCTCTTAAGTTTGGAACTGCAGGACTTCGCGGGGTTCTTGGAGCCGGTACAAACAGAATGAATATCTATGTTGTACGTCAGGCAACACAGGGACTTGCTAACTGGGTAAAAACTCAGGGCGGAACTCAGACTGTTGCAATTAGTTATGACAGCCGTATCAAGAGTGATGTGTTCGCGAAGAATGCAGCAAGTGTATTGGCAGCAAATGGAATTAAGGTTCGCATTTATGATGCGTTGATGCCTGTTCCGGCACTTTCTTTTGCAACTCGTTATTATAACTGTAATGCAGGTGTCATGGTGACAGCTTCTCATAACCCGGCAAAATATAACGGATATAAAGCATATGGTCCGGATGGTTGCCAGATGACAGATGATGCTGCAGCTATCGTATACGATGAGATTCAGAAGACAGATGTATTAACAGGTGCGAAATATATGCCATTTGCACAGGGTGTTGAAGAAGGTCTGATTCGCTTTGTCGGTGATGATTGCAAGAGAGCATTGTATGATGCAATCGAAGAGAGACAGGTTCGTCCGGGTCTTTGCAAGACAGCAGGACTGAAGCTTGTATATAGTCCACTTAATGGTTCTGGATTAGTTCCGGTTACACAGATTTTAAAAGATATCGGAATTACAGATATTACAATCGTTCCTGAACAGGAATATCCAAATGGATATTTTACAACATGCAGTTATCCAAACCCGGAGATTTTTGAAGCTCTTGAGAAGGGGCTGAATCTTGCAAAAGAGACAGGTGCAGATTTGATGCTTGCAACTGACCCGGATGCAGACCGTGTCGGCATTGCTATGAAGTGTCCGGATGGTTCGTATGAATTGGTTACTGGTAATGAAGTTGGAGTTCTTCTTCTTGATTATATTTGTGCAGGCCGTATTGAAAAGGGTACAATGCCTGAGAATCCGGTAGCGGTAAAATCTATCGTATCTACGCCTCTTGCTGATGCTGTTGCAGAGCATTATGGTGTTGAGCTTCGAAGTGTTTTGACAGGATTTAAATGGATCGGAGATCAGATCGCAGGACTTGAAGCAGCAGGAGAAGTTGATCGCTTTATCTTTGGATTTGAAGAGAGTTATGGATATCTGGCTGGTCCATATGTTCGTGATAAGGATGCAATCATCGGTTCTATGCTGATTTGTGAGATGGCAGCATATTACAGAAGTATTGGAAGTTCTCTGAAACAGAGAATGGAAGAAATTTATTCTGAATATGGCCGTTATCTGAACCAGATTGATAGTTTTGAGTTCCCGGGACTTAGTGGTATGGATCAGATGGCTGGTATCATGCAAGGCTTAAGAGAGAAACCGCTTGAGGAGATTGCAGGATATAAGGTTGTGAATGTTACAGACTACAAGAAACCAGAAGAGACAGGACTTCCGGCTGCGAATGTTCTTATTTACAAATTGGAAAATAACGAGACAGTTATTGTTCGTCCTTCAGGAACAGAACCTAAGATTAAGATTTACTACACAACACTCGGTAAAAATCTTGAGGAAGCACAGGCAGAGAAAGATAAGTTGTCTGAGGCTTTAAAACCAATCATGAAATAAAAAGTTAAAAAAGTGATAGAATAAAATAATGAGACTATGGGGAAATGTGATCGATGAGATTTTTCTTTATAGTCTCATTTATTTATGCTAAAATAAATACAGTATGCAAAAGTTTTTTCAGCAAGGAGGATAAATACTATGCTTAGAATTGGAATGTTGACAAGTGGTGGAGATTGTCAGGCACTGAACGCAGCGATGCGTGGAGTTGTGAAAGGAATCTGCACAAAGCGTGATGATGTAGAGATTTATGGTTTTCAAGATGGATATAAAGGATTGATATATGGTGATTTTAGCATGTTGACTCCGAAAGATTTTTCAGGAATTCTGACACGTGGAGGTACGATTCTTGGAACATCGAGACAGCCGTTTAAATTGATGCGTGTGCCGGATGCCAATGGTCTTGATAAGGTTGAAGCTATGAAGCACACATATCACAAGCTGAACCTGAATTGTCTTGTGATTCTTGGTGGTAATGGAACACATAAGACAGCAAACCTGCTTCGCGAGGAAGGGCTGAATGTAGTAACTTTACCAAAAACAATTGATAACGATCTCTGGGGAACAGATATGACTTTTGGATTCCAGAGTGCAGTAGATATTGCGACAGATACAATTGACCGCATTCACACAACTGCAACATCACACAGCAGAGTATTTATCATTGAGGTAATGGGTCATAAAGTAGGTCACGTTACATTGCATGCAGGAATTGCAGGCGGAGCTGATATTATTCTTCTTCCGGAAATTCCATATGATATAAAGGTGATTTCTGATGTGATTCAGAAACGTACAAAGGCAGGGAAGAAATTTACGATTCTTGCGGTAGCGGAAGGTGCGATTTCAAAAGAAGATGCGAAGCTGAAGAAGAAAGAGTATAAAGAGAAGCTTGCAAAGAGAAAATATCCTTCTATTGCATACGAGTTAGCTGAACAGATTGAGCAGACAACAGATAAAGAGGTTCGAATTACAGTTCCGGGACATACACAGCGCGGTGGTTCACCATGTGCATACGATCGTGTATTTGCAACAAGAGTCGGAGCTAAGGCAGCGGAGTTGATTTTAAATCAGGAATATGGATATATGGTAGCAATGCGTGACGGAGAGATTACAAAGGTTCCGTTGGAAGAGGTTGCCGGAAAGCTGAAGTATGTCGATCCAAAATGTAGTTTTATTCAGGAAGCAAAAACGATTGGAATCAGCTTCGGAGATGAATAATGAGATAGTCTGTGACAGGATATTTTCAAAAAATAAGTAGAAACAAAGAGGTGTGATTCATGTCATATACGGCATTATACAGAAAGTTCCGTCCGACTACATTTGAGGATGTAAAGGGTCAGGATCATATTATAAAGACATTACAGAATCAGATTAAGGCAGACCGTATCGGACATGCGTATCTATTTTGCGGAACTCGTGGAACAGGAAAGACGACTGTGGCAAAGATATTTGCCAAGGCGGTGAATTGTGAACATCCGGTGGATGGAAGTCCATGCGGAGAGTGTGCGATGTGCAAGGCGATTGCAGCCGGTACATCGATGAATGTGATTGAGATTGATGCGGCATCTAACAATGGTGTGGATAATATTCGAGAGATCCGTGAGGAAGTGGCGTATCGTCCAACGGAAGGCCGCTTCAAGGTTTACATTATTGATGAGGTGCATATGTTGTCTATCGGAGCATTTAATGCACTTTTGAAGACGTTGGAGGAACCGCCGGAGTATGTGATATTTATTTTGGCAACAACGGAGGTTCATAAGATTCCAATCACAATTTTATCTCGATGCCAGCATTATGATTTTCATCGAATTACGATTGATACAATTGCAGGTCGAATGAATGATCTGATGGAAATTGAACAGGTGGATGTTGAGCAGAAAGCAATACGATATATTGCCAAGGCTGCAGACGGTTCGATGCGTGATGCGTTGAGTCTTCTGGATCAGTGTATTGCATTTTATCTGGGGCAGAGGCTGACGTATGATAATGTTTTGGAAGTACTTGGTGCAGTGGATACCGATGTCTTCAGCCGTTTGCTTCGTAACATTATAGCGAGAGATGTTCCTAAGGTTTTGGATACGGTGGAAGAACTGGTAATGCAAGGGAGAGAGCTTTCGCAATTGACGGCGGATTTCACCTGGTATCTTCGTAACTTGCTTCTCGTTAAGACTTCTGATAATATGGAAGATGTTCTGGATGTATCTTCGGAAAATCTTCAGCAGTTAAAAGAAGAAGCACAGATGATAGAAGTGGATACACTGCTTCGCTATATCCGTATTTTTTCGGAATTATCCGGTCAGATGAAATATGCGACACAGAAGAGGGTGCTCTTGGAAGTAGCGTTGATTAAGTTATGTACACCGGCGATGGAAGTGAATACAGATAGTTTGCTGGATCGAATTCGCGCGGTGGAAGACCGATTAGAGCGTGAACTGGAAGCTGTACAGGAGAAAGTAGTGTACGTCAATGCGTCTGAGGTCAATGGCATAGCAGGGAGTACGAACGCATCTTCAAGAAAAAGTCAGCCGAAACCGGAGCTGCCGGATGCAGTACCGGAGGAAATACAGAAGGTGGTGCAAAATTTCCGTTCTATTGCAGATGAGGTGTCTGCACCGACTAGTATTTATCTGAAGCAGGCGAGATTAAGTCTGGGAGGAGATAATCGGTTATTGATTGTTCTGTCTGATAGTATTGCAGCGGAAAGTGTGAAGCGGGAAGATCATAAGCAAGAGATTGAGTCGGTGATCGAGCAGAGAATCGGCAAGAAGGTTGAAGTTGAAGTGCGTCAGTTAGATGACGGGCGAAGATTTGAAGATACATTTGTAGATTTAGAAAAACACATGGAAAAAGTAATTAACATGGAAATAACAGTGGAGGATTGATCATGGCAAAACGTGGTGGTTTCCCAGGTGGCGGAATGCCGGGGAATATGGCAAATTTAATGAAGCAGGCTCAGAAGATGCAGCGTCAGATGGAAGAGCAGGCAAAAGAGATGGAGACAAAAGAGTTTACAGCAACAGCCGGAGGCTCAGCTGTGGAAGTGACAATGTCTGGCAAGAGAGAAGTAGTCAGAGTGAAACTGTCTGAAGAAGTAGTGGATCCGGATGACATTGAAATGTTAGAAGATTTGATCGTTGCAGCAACGAACGAAGCACTTCGCAAAGTGGATGAAGAATCAGGTGCTGCAATGTCTAAATTGACAGGTGGACTTGGCGGCGGAATGCCGGGGTTATTTTAATGGAATATTATAGTAATCAGATCAGCCGGTTGATCGAAGAGTTTTCAAGACTTCCGGGAATCGGTGCAAAGTCAGCACAGAGATTGGCGTTTCATATTATTAATATGCCGAAAGAGCAGGTAGAGAATCTTGCGAAAACCATGGTAGATGCACGTAATAACGTGCGCTACTGTGCACAGTGCTGTACTCTTACAGATCGGGAGATATGTCCAATCTGCAGTAATCCAGACCGAGATCATAAGACGATCATGGTAGTTGAAAGTCCGAGAGATTTGGCAGCATATGAGAAGACCGGAAAGTATAATGGCGTATATCACGTGCTTCATGGAGCTATTTCACCGATGCTTGGGATTGGACCTGGAGATATTAAATTAAAAGAATTGATGGCTCGGCTTCAGGGGGATGTTGATGAAGTAATCATTGCGACAAACTCTAGTCTAGAAGGTGAAACAACAGCAATGTACATTAGTAAACTGATCAAGCCGGTTGGAATCAAAGTCAGCCGGATTGCCAGCGGTGTTCCGGTCGGAGGTGATCTGGAATATATCGATGAAGTGACACTTTTGAGAGCACTGGATGGCAGAACAGAGCTGTGAGGTAAAGCAATTGGGAAAAAAAGTAACATCTTCAGATGTGGCAAAACGTGCAGGAGTATCGCAGGCAACGGTATCTATGGTATTAAATAAGAAATATAATGTCTCATTTTCCCGAGAAGTAATAGAGAGGGTGGAGCACTCAGCAGAAGAACTTGGGTATGAGCTTCCGAAACGAAAGCGGAAAAGGGAGAGCAGAAGAGAAAAACTGCTGGTAGTATTTTGCCCGAATCTGACCAATCCATATTATGTGATGTTGCTACAGGGAATTGAAGCACGTGCAACGGAACAAGGATATGGATTGTTTGTCTGTAATACGCAGCGCAGTCTTGTGCTGGAGGAACAATATTTGAAAATGTTGTCGTCGCTGAATCCGCGAGGCGTGATTTATACTTGTAATCCGAGCCGGTGTTATCTGGAAATGATAGAAGAATTATCAAAAACAATTCCATTTGCAATTATCAATAACCAGAATGAAAAACTGGAAGTTGATGCGGTGGAGCTTGATAATTTAAAACTGGGCAGGATCATGGCGAGACATTTGTTAGATTTGGGACATAAGAAAGTGGCATACATTGCGCCGCCGCTCACAGTGCGGCAAAAACAACGTTCAAAGAGGGTGGAAGGATTTTTAAAAGAGTTCAGTGAAGCCGGATTGGCAAATGGCGTTGTTATTAAGTCTGCAAATGAATCTATTGATCAGGATGTACCGGGTATTGATTCGGAATATCGTATCGGATATGATTTGACAAAAGAAGTACTGGCGGAGCATGGAGATGTGACTGCAATCGTAGGGCTGAATGATATGATCGCATTTGGGATTTTGGATGCACTTTATGACGAAAAATACAAGGTGCCAAATGATATGTCAGTTATGGGGTGTGATAATACCCTGTTTTCTAAAATGAGAAAACTATCTTTAACTACGATAGAACATTTTGTCATTTATAAAGGCAGAGATGCCTGTGATATTATAATGAAGAAGATAAAAAGTGCTGATCAGAAATATGGAGAAATCCAGCCGCTCAGTATTTATCATGTGGAATATGAGCCTCAGCTTGTGGCGCGGGGGACGACATCTTATCCACCGGGTAAAAAAACAAAAATTAATGCAAAAAAGAAAAATATTAATAAATATTAATACAAATAGAAAGTATTGATATAAAAATAAAGTTCCTATATAGTTTAATTATGGGGATAAAACTGCTAAGTTAAAAAATAGCGAGCAGATAAACAATGAAATAAATTGAGTTTTATTAATAAAATTAATTTATAAACAGACGAAAATTATTAATAATTTTCCGGCCTATTGACCGTTTTGTTTTTCATGACTATAATCGAAAGTAAAGAGAGCAAATGAAAAATTTGTAAAATCTATCTCGTGAACAGGTTGTATTTTAAGGAGGAACAAGACATGAAATTTTTTATTGACACAGCAAAAGTAGAGGATATTAAAAAAGCAAATGATATGGGAGTAATCTGTGGAGTTACAACAAATCCATCTCTGATCGCAAAAGAGGGCCGTGTATTTGAAGAAGTTATCGCTGAGATCGCTTCTATCGTAGACGGACCAATCAGCGGAGAGGTAAAAGCTACTACAACAGATGCAGAGGGTATGATCGCAGAAGGTCGTGAGATCGCGAAGATTCATCCAAACATGGTTGTTAAGATTCCAATGACAGTAGAGGGACTCAAAGCAGTTAAAGTTCTTACAGCTGAGGGAATCAAGACAAATGTGACATTGATCTTCTCTGCAAACCAGGCACTTCTTGCAGCAAGAGCAGGTGCTACATATGTATCACCATTCCTTGGAAGACTGGATGATATTTCTACAAGAGGAACAGATTTGATCGCAGAGATCGCAGAGATATTTGCAGTTGCAGGAATTGAGACAGAGATTATTGCAGCAAGTGTAAGAAATCCAATCCATGTAACAGATTGTGCTCTTGCAGGAGCTGATATTGCAACAGTACCATATGCAGTAATTGAGCAGATGACACATCATCCATTGACAGATGCAGGAATTGAAAAATTCAAAAAAGACTATATTGCAGTATTTGGTGAGTAGGTTGAACAAGTCTCATAAAGAGACTTGCGGTTTGTAGTTGTGCTGTATTATAATACAGTTACGTATGAACATAAAAATCAGGAGGAGTCTCATGGACAAATTAGAATTAATGAAAACAGCCAACGAAGTCCGTAAAGGAATCGTGACTGCTGTACATAGCGCAAAAGCCGGACATCCGGGCGGATCTTTATCTGCAGCAGATATCTTTACATATCTGTATTTTGAAGAAATGAACATTGACCCAAAAGAACCTAAGAAAGCAGACCGTGATCGTTTTGTTCTTTCAAAAGGACACACAGCACCGGGATTGTATTCTGCATTGGCACACAGAGGATATTTCCCTGTAGAAGATTTGAAAACACTTCGTCATACAGGTTCTTATCTGCAGGGACACCCGGATATGAAACATATCCCAGGTGTAGATATGTCATCCGGTTCACTTGGACAGGGAATTTCAGCTGCAGTAGGTATGGCCCTTGCTGCAAAATTGTCTAATGAAGATTATCGTGTGTATACACTTCTTGGAGATGGTGAAATTCAGGAAGGACAGGTATGGGAGGCATCTATGCTTGCAGGTTCCCGTAAACTGGATAATCTGGTTGTGATCGTAGATAATAATAATTTACAGATTGATGGAACAATTGAAGAAGTAAACTCTCCATATCCAATCGACAAGAAATTTGAAGCATTCAATTTCCATGTAATTACAATTAACGGTAATGATATGGATGAGATCGCAGCAGCTTTGAAAGAAGCACGCGAGACAAAGGGAATGCCGACAGCAATTATTGCAAAGACAACAAAAGGAAAAGGTGTTTCTTTCATGGAGAATGCAGTAGGCTGGCATGGAAAAGCTCCAAACGATGAAGAATATAAGATCGCAATGGAAGATTTAGAGAAAGCAGGTGAAGCATTATGTCAGAAGTAAAGAAGATCGCAACGAGAGATAGTTATGGTAATGCTTTAGTTGAGCTTGGTAAAGAACATGACAATTTAGTTGTTCTGGATGCCGACCTGGCAGCAGCAACAAAGACTGGTGTGTTCAAAAAAGAATTTCCGGAGAGACATATCGACTGTGGTATCGCAGAAGGTAATATGGTAGGTGTAGCAGCAGGACTGGCAGCAGCAGGGAAGGTTCCATTTGCAAGTTCTTTTGCAATGTTTGCAGCCGGACGTGCATTTGAACAGATTCGTAATTCTGTTGCATATCCACATTTAAATGTAAAAATCGGAGCAACTCATGCAGGTATTTCTGTAGGAGAAGACGGAGCGACTCACCAGTGTAACGAAGATATCGCACTGATGCGTTCAATTCCGGGAATGGTTGTTCTCAATCCATCCGATGATGTAGAAGCAAGAGCTGCTGTAAAAGCTGCTTATGAGTATGAAGGACCAGTTTATTTGAGATTTGGTCGTCTGGCAGTGCCGGTTATCAATGACAGAGAAGATTACAAATTTGAGATGGGCAAAGGTGTTGTCCTTCGCGAAGGAAAAGACCTTACAATCGTAGCCAGTGGACTTCCGGTTGCAAATTGTCTGGAAGTAGCAGAGAGATTATCTGCAGAAGGAATTGAAGCGAAAGTAATCAATATCCATACAATCAAACCTCTGGACGAAGACCTGATTGTTTCAGCAGCAAAAGAGACAGGTAAAGTAGTTACAGTTGAAGAACATTCTGTGATCGGCGGACTTGGAAGTGCAGTATGTGATGTGCTTTCAGAGAAAGCTCCAACAAAAGTTCTGAAGATTGGTGTGAATGACGTGTTTGGAGAATCCGGACCGGCATTAGAACTGCTTAAGAAATATGGTTTGGATACAGATGGAATTTATGAGAAAGTGAAAGCTTTCTGCTAAGATAAGAACCGAATAGGGATGAAATCAGGCGGCTTTTTCGTATGTGAAAAAGCCGCCTAATTTCGTCCCTATTCGGTTCTTATGCTGTTTTTCTTCTGTGAGCAAAAGTGATTAATGCCCACAATGCAACTCCGCAAACGATAACTACAATTCCAAGAAAAGCATCATTAAGGCTCAAATTGAAAAATGCTTCTCCCTCCCGTAATTGAAAAACACCATCAATTGACCACATCAGTGTTGCACCCCAATACATTAATGCAAGTTTATGCAACTGGAATTGTTGGATAAACTGCGGGTGCGAGAAACAAATTATGCTTGTGCAGACTGCTGCAAGAAAAGTTAATATCAAACACATGATCAATTCCTCCTAATCTGTAACAATAGATTTGTCGGACTGTTTTTTGACTGTCATATAACAAACAGCAACTGCGATAAACCATGTAAATGTAACTGTAAAAGCCATAGCAGTACCTACTGTTGCAATCTCAGTCAACATAGGACTGATGTCATTGGGATTGTTTAGCGCAGTAAGGAAAGGAAACCAGGGAACAATCTCGCCGTGCCAGATGTGTTCAATGAGAAGCAGAAAACTTCCTCCCCATAAAAGTGTGCTTAACCATTGCAGTTTCTGAATAAGGTAAGATGAAAATGTGACAGGTTTCTGCTGATCAGATTCAGAAGAATTGTCGTTGTTTACCTTGCGATTGTGATGTGCGGCTGCAGATACAACGATTGCTTCGGTAGCCGGTGCTAAAAAGCATGCCATGTAAAAACCCCCTTTAAATAAAAATAGTGTAATATTGAAAATTACCTTTCGAATAGTTACAAAGTATCATATTAAATTGGGAGTGTCAAGTAAGGATAAAATAAAAAAAGAATGTTCTGGTTATACCAGATACCAAAACAAGATAATACAGATTGGATAAAAGAAAATGAGAAAATATTAGTGCGAAATACACGAAAAAACAAAGACAAATTGACAAAAATCGTGCAAAATAATATAATGATAGAAAAATAACAATAATTGGCACAACCAATTATTAATAAACAGAAGGAGGAAGTGTAATGGGGAAATTCAGAACGCTGGAAATTAAGCAGAGTGTCTTTGCGGATAATGATAAACGAGCGGATGAAGTGAGAAAAGAATTGAAGGAAAAAAAGGTCTATCTTTTAAATTTAATGTCATCACCTGGTTCCGGAAAGACAACGACATTAACAAGAACGATAGAAGCATTAAAAAATCAGATTCGAATCGGAGTGATGGAAGCGGATATCGATTCTGATGTGGATGCTAAGACCATTTCAGAATTAGGAGTGAAAGCAATCCAGTTACATACAGGCGGGATGTGTCATCTGGATGCAGATATGACAGCACAAGGATTAGAAGGATTGGAGACGGGCGATTTAGATCTGGCAATTCTTGAAAATGTTGGGAATCTTGTCTGTCCTGCAGAATTTGATACAGGAGCAGTAAAAAATGCAATGATCTTAAGTGTGCCGGAAGGGGATGACAAACCATTAAAATATCCATTGATGTTTTCAATTTGCGATGTTGTATTGATTAATAAGATAGATGTAATGCCGTATTTTGATTTCGATATGGAGGCTTGTAGAAAAAACATTTTAATGCGTAATCCAAATGCAAAGATTATTCCGATTTGTGCGAAAACAGGAGAAGGGATAGATGAGTGGGCAGACTGGCTTTTGAATGAAGTGAAGAGCTGGCAAGAATAAAAAATTAAAATGAAAGGAAGGGGTGGAATTATGGCTGAAGAGAGAGAACTGATTTTGAAACTGGGACAGAAAATCACAGACAGGATTGGTCACAAAGTTACAGTAGATGATCCAGAATACTGGGGACTGGCAGGAGTTGTAACAGATGAGATGGCTGAGGTGGCATTGAAGATGAAAGTCCGAAAACCGATGACATTTTCACAGCTTTTAAAAGCCACAAGAAAAGAAGAAAAAGAACTCCAAAAGCTGTTGGATGACATGAGTGAGATCGGGCTTCTGGAATACAACTGGGAGAATCCTCAAAAAGAAAAACAATATGTACTTCCAATGTTTGTTCCGGGAAGTGCGGAGTTCTTAAACATGAATGAAGAACGATTAAAAGAACATCCGGAACTGGCTCATTTTTTTGAACGTATGTCAAGATTACCGCTTGAGAAGGTAACTCCAATGGTGCCGCCTGGAGGAGCCGGAATCGGAATGCATGTAATACCGGTGGAAAAAGCGATTGAGATGGAGAACCAGTCTGTAGATATTGAACATATTTCACATTGGTTAAAAAAATATGATGGAAAATACGCAGCCAGTCCATGTTCTTGCAGATTGTCCAGAAAAACATATGGGGAAGGCTGTGCAGATGATCCGGCAGACTGGTGTATTGCGGTAGGTGATATGGCAGACTATGTTGTTGAGACAAATAAAGGGGGCAGATATATTACTTATGATGAAGTGATAGATATTTTAAAACGTGCAGAGGATAATGGATTTGTTCATCAAATTACAAATATAGACGGAGAAAATAAGATTTTTGCAATCTGTAACTGTAATGTTAATGTTTGTTATGCGTTACGTACATCACAGTTATTTAACACTCCGAACATGTCTCGTTCAGCATACGTGGCGAGAGTGTCAACCGAAGACTGTGTGGCATGTGGACGTTGCGTAGAATTTTGTCCGGCCGGAGCAGTAAAACTTGGTCAGAAGCTTTGTACGAATGATGGTATGATTGAATATCCGAAGCAGGAACTCCCGGATGCGGCAAAGTGGGGACCTGAAAAGTGGACAGAAGATTACAGAGATAAGAATCGTATCAATTGTTATGATACAGGAACCGCTCCATGTAAAACAGCCTGTCCTGCCCATATTGCAGTTCAGGGATATTTGAAAAAGGCAGCTCAGGGTAAATATCAGGATGCACTTGCATTGATTAAAAAAGAAAATCCATTCCCGGCAGTGTGCGGAAGAGTATGCAACAGGCGATGTGAAGATGCATGTACGAGAGGAACTATCGATCAGGCAGTAGCGATAGACGAAGTAAAGAAATTTATCGCTGAACAGGATCTGCATGCGGAGACGAGATATATTCCACCAATTATTCCACCTACAACGGGACGGCTTTTCAATGAAAAAGTAGCAATTATTGGAGCTGGTCCGGCAGGACTAAGCTGTGCGTTTTATCTTGCAGAAAAAGGATATCATCCGGTAGTATTTGAAAAAAATGAAAAACCAGGCGGAATGCTTCGATATGGAATCCCATCCTTTAAATTAGAGAAAGATGTAATTGATGCAGAAATCGAAGTGATTCGTGAGATGGGTGTAGAAATCCGTTGTGGTGTTGAGATAGGAAAAGATATCACATTAGATGAATTACGAAATCAAGGTTATAAAGCATTTTATATTGCAATCGGATGTCAGGGGGGAAGATTACCTGGAATTCCGGGAGAAGATGCAGATGGAGTTATGACTGCGGTAGAGTTGCTTCGAACAGTTGGAGAAGATGAAAATTATCCGGTAACTGGTAATGTGGTAGTTATCGGAGGCGGTAATGTGGCAATTGATGTGGCGAGAACAAGCCAGCGCTGTGGTGCAGACTCTGTTCAAATGTATTGTCTGGAAAGCAGAGAAGCAATGCCGGCTTCATTAGAAGAAATTCAAGAAGCAGAAGAAGAGGCGATTCAGATTAATTGTGGTTGGGGACCGAAAGAAGTTCTTGTAAAAGATGGAAAAGTAACAGGGATTATTTTGAAAAAATGTGTATCTGTATTTGATGAAGAAGGCAGATTTGCTCCGAAATATGATGAGGATGATGTAATCACAGTGGCTTGTGAACATGTATATTTCAGTGTCGGCCAGAGTGTTGAATGGGGAAATCTTTTGGAAAACAGTAAGGTTGAATTAGGCCGCGGTAATGGAGCTGTTGCAGATTCACTTACATATCAGACGGCAGAGCCTGATGTATTTGTCGGCGGAGATGTTTATACGGGACCAAAGTTTGCAATTGATGCAATTGCAGCAGGAAAAGAAGGTGCAGTATCAATCCATCGTTTTGTACAGCCAAATAGTAGTCTTATAATAGGAAGAAACCGAAGAGAATTCATTGAACTTGATAAAGAAAATTTGAAGGTTAGTGAATATGATAATGGTTCCAGACAAATTCCGGGCATGGATAAGCAGATTGATGCAAAAAAATCTTTCCGGGATGCACATTTAACATTTACAGAAGAGCAGGTTAAAGCAGAGACTGCAAGATGTCTGGGATGTGGAGCATCTGTTGTAGATGAGAATAAATGCATTGGATGCGGTGTCTGTACAACAAAATGTGAGTTTGATGCGATTCATTTATTTAGAGAAAATCCAGATTGCAGTAAAATGGTGAAGTCGGAAGATAAGATGAAAGCAATCCTGCCATATGCCTTGAAACGTGGAATTAAGATTAAGTTTGGTAAGAAAGAGAAGTAGGATTATGCATGAACTAGGTATCGTGTTTCATATTATAGACAGCCTTGAGAAGATAGCGGTAGAAAATAAGCTCAGCGAGGTTGCAAGTGTAACCCTGGAAATTGGGGAAGTATCCGGAGTAGTTGATTCTTATTTGAAGGACTGCTGGAAATGGGCAGTGAATAAACATGAATTTATAAAAAATGCAGAATTGATCACGGAAGAAATTCCGGCAGTCAGCTTTTGTAAGGATTGTCAAAAATCTTACGGAACAGTTGAGTATGGACGGACATGTCCGTATTGTTCCGGAGGAAACACATATTTATTAACAGGGAATGAATTTAATATTAAAGAAATTGAAGCGTGTTGACGATGAAAAATGGCATGCAAAAAAAGGAGGAATGTAACATGTTGTTTCAAATTTATGGAGAGGGAGCCGGCTGGCAATTATTAGGATGGCTGCTTGTATTTACCTGCCTTGTACTTGCAAATGAATTTGCAAGAAGAAGTAAAATGGGCGGTATAATCTGTTTTGGAGTGATTCCGGCATTGTTGACAGTATATTTTATTGCAATTTATGTTTGTGCGGCTTTGGGAATGGACTGGGCATTGAACAATGATACTTATGTGCATATGACAAGCTGGTTCCATTATGCAAAATTATATGCAGCTACGGCTGGATGTATTGGCTTTATGATGTTAAAATACAAATGGGGAATCGGAAAAACAGAATGGTTTAAAGTATTTCCGTTTGTGATTGTTGCAGTTAATATTTTGATTGCTGTTGTAAGTGACTTCGAATCTGGAATTCGTGGTGCTATGGCATTGGCAGAATATGGAGATCGCTGGTGGCTGTCTTCAGAAAATGTCTGGTTGTATGGCGGCTGGTGGAACTGGGTAAATGGTATTGCAGGAATTTTAAATATTCTCTGTATGACAGGATGGTGGGGAATTTATTCTTCAAAAGACAAAAAAGATATGCTTTGGCCTGATATGACATGGTGCTTTATCATAGCATATGATCTTTGGAATTTTGAGTATACATATAATAACCTGCCGACACATACATGGTACTGTGGACTTGCATTACTTTTAGCACCGACATTTGCAAATGCATTGTGGAATAAAGGTGGCTGGATTCAGAACCGTGCGAATACATTGGCATTATGGTGTATGTTTGCACAGGTATTCCCATTATTCCAGGATGCAAGCAGATTTTCAGTGATTCCGGTTTTATATGCAGATGGATTTATGGACAGTGCGATTCGTCCAACAGCGGTAAACCCGACTATGCAGGGAGTTATAGCAATCATAGCGTTGGCAGCAAATGTACTTTGTCTTGCATTTATTATTAAACGAGCAAAGGAACAGAAGAAAAATCCATATAAAAATGAAATATTTACAGATCAGAAGGATTTCCAGATTGCAATGTCAAGAGCTGAGTAGAAATAAAACTTTTGCAATATAAAAGAAGAGGAGAGAGTCAATGGAGTTTCAAAAAATTAGTTCTCCGTCATTACGTGAGCTTTTTGTAGAACAACTACAGCATATGATTTTATCAGGAAAACTTAAGATTGGAGAAAAACTTCCATCCGAAAGACAGCTTGCAGAGATGATGCAGGTCAGCAGAGCGGTTGTGAATGGAGGAATATCCGATCTTGAGAAAATGGGATTTGTTCATGTTAAAGCGAGAAGTGGAACTTATGTGGCAGATTACAGAAGAAAAGGAACAATTGAAACTCTGTTGGCTATTATGAAATATAATGGAGGAAGCCTTCGAAATGAAGAAATCCGTTCTATATTTGAAGTGAGGATTGCATTGGATACTTTGGCGGCAAGGTTGTGTGTAGATTCGCTTAGTGATGAACAGATAAACATCTTATACGAGAAAGTATGTGAGATGAAAGACGCACAGAAGATGTCGGAGGCAGTTCAGGCAGCCTTTGAATTTCAACATGAGTTTGCATTGATGTCAAATAATGCATTGATTCCATTGATAATACAGTCTTTTAAAAGTCCGATTTTTGCGATGTGGGAGAGGTATTGTGCTTTATATGGATTAGAGGCGCTTTATGAAAATAATTATAAAATGTGGACATATATAGCGAATAGAGATACTGAAGGTGTAATTAAATGGGTTGAATCTTCTATGAAGAATTGTATAGAAGGAGATCAGCAGATATATTACGAGTAACCAAACAGGGACGGAGTTAGGCGGCTTTTTCGTATGTGAAAAAGCCGCCTAATTTCGTCCCTGCCCGGTTTCCAGAGCCCCACAATATTTATCGGTCAAAGTGGTGATCCAGCCTTCTTTTGTCTTCGGTACTTTTAAAACTGTTACCGGCCACATGTGGGCAAGGATGATATCTTCTTCAATCGGATTCAGGTTGAAGAATTTTTTTGCATGTCGATAGGCATGTTTGGGATGGTGGATTCCGTGAAAACGTTCACCGGTTTTCTGGGCGTGAGTATGCCAGTCATACAAAAATAAATCGTGGAGCATACCGCCGCGGGCAGCAGAGCGGGCATCCAGATGAAAATAACGGCACACCACATAATTATAATAGGCTACATGTAGGCAATGCTCATAACAGTTAGTGTGTCCGTGATGAGGATATAATTTCATGCGAAGGACAACAGGATGTTCTGCGATATCTCTGATACATTCGTAAAAATCTTCACCCCATTCTTTTTTCAAGTCAACAGGATCATACAATGCTTCTTTGTGAAGCTGATCTAATAATTTATTCTTTAATTTCATTTTAATCACCAGATTTCTAAATTCTGAAATTATCATAGCACTTCTGACAAGATAAAGTAACCCCATTATTTATTTGTCGAATTCTCCTGACAGAAAATGATAAAATCATACATTTCCAAGGTGCTATTCTTTTGAGTGTTCAATGTGGAACGGATTCCTGTTCTTTAGACAATCTGCGGGATGCCAAATTACAGTGCGCGCTGGCATACCTGCAAAAAATATAGCAGAGGTGAGTAGAAATGGAAAGACAGATACCAAAAAACGTACGTCAGATCGGAAATGTAAGTGATACACCTAAAATATATGTGGAAGATTATGTAGATACTTTTTTTACCCAACTATGCGAGAAAGCAGGAGAAACACCAATCGGTGCATTTCTTGTCGGAGACATGCAAAAGACAAAGGAAGAAGAATATGTCTATATATATGGTGCGATTCAGATGCATGATCTCAAAACAGATGAATCCGGGTTTGTGATAGACGAAGAAACCTGGAAACAAGCCTATGAAGACTGTAAAGAATTTTTTGAAAACGGAGAATTGCTGGGATGGTTTGTGACGCAGGCCAATATAGAATTAACAGTATCAAATAATACGTTGCGTTTACATAAAAAATCATTTCCGAAAAAGAATACAATATTTATCATGAAAGATGCGGCAGAAAAAGAGGAAGCGTATTTTGTGCATAAATTCAATGATCTTATGGAGATTGCAGGACATTATACCTATTATGAAAAAAATCCTTGTATGCAGGATTATATGATCGCAAACAGAAAGAAAAACGGGATGTCTCCCACGGAAACTGTGGAAGATCAGGCTGCGAAGGATTTTCGAAGTATTGTGCACACCAAAACAGGGGAACGAAAAAAGAAAGTTTATACAAACCGCATCATGCAAGGAGTAAGTGCGTGTCTCATTCTTCTTGTTGTTGTAATGGGTGCGGTTATGATCAATAACTTCGGTAAAATGAAGGCAGCACAGGTTACACTTGGAGAGAGAGCAGAAATAGAAGATTCCGCTGGTGAAGAGGTGGCAGAAACAAGTGGAAATGTAACTGCGGTAACAGGAGAAGCTGCGAAGGAAGAGGCGGAAAAGACAGATACAAAACAGAATAATAGTGAGCAGGGACAAGCAGGAAATATTGAAGATACAGTGAAAGAAGAAACGAAGGAAAATCCAAATCAAAATAATGAAGTAAAAACTGCATGGGAAGACAGTACAGAAACGGCATCAGGCGATACACAGGTAAATGGTTCGGATGGGATTTATGTGGTAGAGCAAGGCGATACACTGGCAATTATCAGCCGGAAAATGTATGGGGATGTAGGACATGTAGATGCTATTTGCAGAATGAATGGGCTTGAGGACGGTAACCTGATTTATATCGGACAAAAATTGCTATTGCCATAACTTCATGCTATAATGAGCGTTAGTAAGCGTTGGAAAAACATATTAAGAGGGAAGTATAATATGGCACGAAAGAGAAAATCTACACTGAAGGCGGCGGGATTATTGTCAATGGAAGAAATAAACCGTTTGACAAGAAAACACCGGACTGCCCGGGCAAAGAGAAATGCGACAATTCTCTTTTTTCTTATTATGGTAGTGGCCGGAACTTATATGCTTATAACAGAACACGCATATTCAAAGGTTTATAAAGCAGCATCCTACACAAAGACATCGTCAGATAACAATCAATATGTTGCATTTCACAATGGAATTGTTCGTTATAGCAGAAATGGTGTGACATATTTAAATCATAAGAATAAAGAGTTGTGGATTCAGTCAGGACAATTTAAAAATCCAATCATTGATGTAAATAAAAACGTGTTTGCCATTGCTGATTGCGGAGGAAACTCAGTTCAGATTTTTGACCGTAAAGGGTTAAAAGGGGAATTTGAGACGACATTGCCGGTTGAAAAGATTTCTATTTCAAATCAAGGTGTTATAAGCATAATTTTGAAGAATGGGAATACACCTTACATAGTGACTTATGATTCTTCGGGTAATATTTTGGTGGAAAATGAAGTTTCGGTAAGCAGTCTCGGATACCCGACCGCATTGGATATGTCCGAAGACGGTACAGTGCTGGCAGTGACTTATCTGGATACAGGAAGCGGAAGCCTCAAATCAAAAGTGATTTGTTACAATTTCGGAGAAAAAGGTAAGAATAAAACAAATCATATCGTCAGTCAGAAAGAATATGATGAAGAGATTATGCCGGAAATTTATTTTATGGATAAATCCAATCTGGTAGTTGTTTCCGATCATTCTTTTATAATCTATTCAGGTAAGGATGTTCCGAAGAAAAAGAAAGAAGTTACGTTGAAGCAAGAAATCCAGAGTACCTTTCATACATCAAAATATATCGGTTTCATTTTGTTGAAAGAAGATAAAACCGGTTATGAAGTGTGTTTGTATAACAAGGCAGGAAAGCAGGTTATGTGTAAAGACATAAAAGGCGAATATAGCAATGTCAGCATGGTCGGAAGCGAGATTATTATGTATGAAGGAAGCAGATACTGCGTTATCACAAAGACAGGCGTAGAGAGGATTAATAAGGATTTGGGAATGAATATTTTATCAGTCATTCCGGCAAATGGAATTAATAAATACTGGGTGATGGGTACAAATGAATTGCGCGTGATTTATCTGGTACGATAGGAGAAAAATATGGATAACTGGTTGTTGATTATTGTAGGAGTAATATTTTTACTGTGCATTGCAGTGGGATATATAAGAGGATTTTTTAAAATTGGATTATCATTATTGTCATCGGTTCTGACAATTGTGATCATGATGTATTTATCCCCATATGTGGCAGATGCATTGGCAAAATATACACCGATAGATGAAATGATAGAAAAGAAGTGTGTAGAATCGTTTATGCCGGAGGTGTCGGGTTCTATTTTCGAGGGAAAGGATCTGACAGGGACACCATTTGCAAATATTGATGATGATACATTGCAAAATATTGCAAATGAGGACTGGAAGAGAATCGGGATCACAACAGATGATATTTTGAATGTTATTGGAGAAATTCCGAAGGAACAGCAGATCAGTTTGATTGAAAAATCAAATTTGCCATCGTTTTTAAAGACCGCTTTGCTGGAAAATAATAATTCAGAAATTTATGATGAACTGGGCGTGTCCAAATTTCCAAATTATGTTGCGGAATATATCTCCAGAATGGTGATAAAGATACTATCATTCCTGGTTACATTTGTATTGACGTTTGTGATCGTACGGGCGCTGATAGTGGCCGTGGACATTATAGGCGAGCTGCCGATGCTTGGCTTTCTGAATCATTGCGGAGGCGGAGTGCTGGGGCTGGGAGTCGCACTGGTGATTGTCTGGCTGCTGTTTCTTGTGCTGACACTTGTTTATTCATCAGATGTAGGAAAACAATGTTTTGAGTTGATCGAGAAAAGTCCGGTTCTCACGGGATTGTATCAAATGAATCCGCTGCTGACAAAATTGCTGTCATTTTAAAAAAATTGTCTTGACAACTTTTATGGGGTTATGTTATCCTATAGAAGTTGTAAGACAAAACAATGTTATGGGGGATTAGCTCAGTTGGGAGAGCGCCTGCCTTGCAAGCAGGAGGTCACGAGTTCGAATCTCGTATTCTCCACTTATCCCAGTATCAATTGATACTGGGATAAATTGAATATAGGTATTCCTCGATAGCTCAGCGGCAGAGCATTCGGCTGTTAACCGAAGGGTCGTTGGTTCGAACCCAACTCGGGGAGTTGAAGTGAGACGCAGACAGTAATGTCTGCGTCTTTTTGTGCAGATTTAATAAAACGCAGACTTGGGCTTGCATTATAAACAATGTATGGTGTAGAATACTCTTTAGTGCGCAAAGAAAGAATGCCGGGAGCAGGAGTTGCTCCCGGCATTTAAAGGGAAAAAAGAAAATATGAACTATACTTATATTTTGAAATGTAAAGACGGCAGTTTTTATACCGGATGGACGAATAATCTGGAAAAAAGGATAAAGGATCATAATGCAGGAAAAGGGGCAAAGTATACAAAAAGCAGATGTCCCGTAGAGCTGGTATATTATGAAACTTTTGATACAAAAGAAGAAGCGATGCGACGAGAATATGCTGTCAAGCAATTATCACGTATAAAAAAAATACAATTGATATCTGGTAAAAATAAAGTGGCTCAAACCCTATTGGTTGAGCCAAAAAATGAAATTGTCTGAAAACGAGAAAAGAAAAGTCTTAAATTTGTACTTCCTTTTCTGTGCAAGATGATGTATGATAGATGCAGACACTTCACACAAGATATTGTGTATGGAAAAAGTATAGAACGGAATATATAGTAACAGGAGGAGATTGTGATGAGCCCGGAGGTAAAAACAAAAGTAATAAAAAGGAATGGAAAAGAGGTATCTTTCGACATTTCCAAGATTACACATGCAATTGAAAAGGCGAATGAAGAAGTTGATAATCTCCATCAGATTAACATCTTCCAGATTTCAGCAATTGCAGATAAGATTGCAAAAGAAGTAGAAGAATCTACTCATGCAGTGAATGTAGAAGATATTCAAGATCTCGTTGAGACCGGTATCATGGAGATGCGAGGATACGAGGTAGCACAGAAGTATGTCCGCTATCGTTATAAACGTGAGATGAAGAGAAAGTCCAACACAACAGATAATGGTATTCTTGCATTGTTGGATCATATCAACGAAGAAGTGAAACAGGAAAATTCGAATAAGAATCCGGTAATCAACTCAACACAGAGAGATTATATGGCAGGAGAGGTCAGCAAGGATCTTTCAAGACGTGTACTACTGCCGGAAGAAATTGTGCAGGCACATGAGCAGGGAATTATCCATTTCCATGATACAGATTACTTTGCACAGAGAGAACACAACTGTGATTTGATCAACCTGGAAGATATGCTTCAGAATGGTACAGTGATCAGTGAAACTATGATTGAGAAACCACACAGCTTTTTTACAGCATGTAACGTGACAACACAGATTGTTGCACAGGTTGCAAGTAACCAGTATGGTGGACAGTCATTCACTCTGGCACATTTGGCACCGTTTGTTGACATTAGCCGAAAGAAAATTCGTGCAAATGTTATTGCAGAGCGTAAAGAATGTGGCGAAGTATTAGATGAGACAATTATTGATAAAGTGACAGAGCGCCGACTTCGTGATGAAGTAAGAAGCGGTATTCAGACAATCCAGTATCAGCTTATTACCTTGATGACATGTAATGGGCAGGCACCATTTGTAACGATGTTTATGTATCTGGATGAAGTGCCGGAAGGCAAGACAAGAGACGATCTGGCAACTATTATTGAAGAGGTATTGATCCAGAGAATGCAGGGCGTAAAGAACGAGAAAGGTGTATGGATCACACCGGCGTTCCCAAAACTGATTTACGTGCTGGATGAAGATAATATTACAGAAGATTCAAAATACTGGCACTTAACAGAGTTAGCTGCACAGTGTACAGCAAAGAGAATGGTTCCGGATTATATTTCTGCAAAGATCATGAAGGAACTGAAAAAAGGCGAAGTTTATCCATGTATGGGATGTCGTTCGTTCCTTACCGTTGAGGATAGCCAGCTCAATGCAGATGGTTCGCATAAGTTCTACGGACGATTCAATCAGGGAGTTGTTACCATCAACCTCGTAGATGTAGCATGTTCTTCAAACGGAGATATGGATGAGTTCTGGAGAATTTTGGATGAGCGTCTTGAATTGTGTCATCGAGCACTTCGTTGCAGACATGAGCGTCTGAAAGGAACAATTTCCGATGTGGCTCCGATCTTGTGGCAGAATGGTGCACTTGCACGATTGAAAAAAGGCGAGACAATCGATAAATTATTATATGATGGATATTCAACGATTTCTCTTGGCTATGCAGGACTTTATGAGATGTGTATGAGAATGTATGGTAAATCACATACAGATCCGGAAGCAAAACCATTTGCACTTAAAGTTATGCAGCATTTGAATGATAAATGTAATGAGTGGAAAGCAGCTGAGCATATCAGTTATTCCATTTACGGAACACCGATGGAGTCTACAACTTACAAATTCTCAAAATGCTTACAGAAGCGTTTTGGAATCATTCCGGGAGTTACAGATAAGAATTATATTACAAATAGTTATCATGTACATGTTTCAGAAGAGATTGATGCATTTAGTAAATTGAAATTTGAAGCTGAATTCCAGAAGCTTTCACCAGGTGGTGCAATCAGCTATGTGGAAGTTCCGAATATGCAGAATAACATTCCTGCAGTATTAGCTGTTATGAAGTTTATTTATGAAAACATCATGTATGCAGAGTTGAATACAAAGAGTGATTATTGTGAATGTTGCGGATATGACGGAGAGATTAAGATTATAGAGGAAGATTCCGGTAAACTGGTGTGGGAATGCCCAAATTGCGGAAATCGTGATCAGTCAAAGATGTCGGTAGCCCGCAGAACATGTGGATATATCGGAACACAGTTCTGGAATCAGGGACGTACACAGGAGATTAAAGACAGAGTATTGCATTTATCTAATCATACAAATCCAGAGTACAAATAAAAAAACTTAAAACCAAAAATAAAGGGTGGCTTTTCGCCACCCTTTATTTATTATTAACTTTATTTGAATACAATTTCCGATATTGTCGTGGCGACATCCCTACCTTCTTATTAAAAAGCTGTGAAAAATAGGACTGGGAAGAAAACCCGGCACTGGAAGCAATCTGCGTTACAGAGAAATCGGATGTCGTTAAAAGTTCTTTGCACGCTTCAATTCTCCTATTCGCCAAGTAGTTGATTGGCGATTGACCGATACACTCGGTAAAAGAATGGGCTAAATAAAACTTATTGATATGTGTAATTTCAGCCAAAGAGTCTAAAGTGATATTTTGGGAGTAATTTATATCAATGTATCGTTTGGCAAGTGCACATTCTTTTGAAAGATGGAAAGATGAATCTGAAATAACGGAGAGATTCTGTTTCCTGGAAATATATACTAAAAGAACCTGCAACAATCCATGACATACTTTTTCAAATCCCTGTTTTTTATTTTCAAATTCATGCATCATCAATTGAGCGAAATTTATAAACTGATTCTTATCAGAACCATAACTATAGAAGCTATACCCTTTTGGTGTTTCTTGATCTGAATCCGTAAAAGAAAAAGCAAGTCCTTCGACGCCGAATACAATATATTCCATAGGATTGTTAGGAAGGGTTCTCTCTGTGTGTTCTACGTTGGGATTAATGATCATTAAATCATCTGTTTTTACAGAGATTTTTTCATTTTCTATATAGAAAACACCTTCTCCATGAAGAACATAGAAAAGTTCCGAAAATTGATGGGTATGTGGCAAGGACTGCCAATCACCTTCGTACTTTGAAAAAGAAATATAGCGAAGCTGAAAATCTTCATGGTTCTTTGTAGAACCGAGATTAATAAATTCGTTACTCATAGATAGATACCTCTTAATTATAGCTGTTACGTAAATTTTTGAATTGAACAAATTTTATATATCACATATAAAAAAAGCAATAATTTTAAAATAAATTTGTAAAAAAGACGAAAAAATATTGGAATGAAACTGTTTGTTAAACATATTATACATAAATAAACAAGAAAAAACAGTATTTTAGTGACGAAACAGCAAAAAACATAACAAATCGAGCAATAAAGAAATTGATATCAATTTGGGGAATCGGTATACTTTAGCTATCAAATGAAAAACAATATATAAGTTATTTGGAGGGAAGCATATTGATGACAGGAAGACTGACGCTGCCGACAGATGCAGATGTCATTGATGAAACAATACGATTAAAAAATCTCTTGGGAGCGGATGCTTTAAGAGACTGTGACGGAACAGAGATGCCGGAAGCACTTTTATCAGAACCAGTTAAGAAATATGCAACTTATTATACAACAAGAAAAGATAATGAGTGGGCGAGTGCGAATCCGGAAGAGATCCAGCAGGAATATTTGATCAGTAATCGTGTAACAGCAAGAGGCGGAACGCTTCGCATCCGCTTAATGGAAGGATTCCATACAGAACAGCTTAAGGTGAATACGTTAGATGATCCAAAACGCTGGTGGGAAGTGATCGATCGAACAACAGGTGAAGTTGTTCCTACGGATAAATGGGAGTTTGATGAAACTTCGGGAGAAGTTGAGATTCAGACAAAGCCATATCATGAATATACAGTAAGCTTTCTGGCATTCCTTATCTGGGATCCGGTACATATGTATAACTTTATTACAAATGATTGGCAGGATACACCTCACCAGTTAACATATGATGTGAGACAGCCAAAAACACAGAAGTATGTAAAGGAGAAATTGAAAAGATGGTGTGAAGAGAATCCGGAGATAGATGTAGTTCGATTTACAACGTTTTTCCATCAATTTACATTAACTTTTGATGATCAGAAGAGAGAGAAGTATGTTGAGTGGTTTGGATACAGCGCAAGCGTAAGTCCATATATTTTAGAGAAGTTTGAAAAGTGGGCAGGATATAAATTCCGTCCGGAATATATCGTAGATCAGGGATATCACAACAGTATGTTCCGTGTGCCGAGCAAACAATTCCGAGATTTTATTGAATTCCAGCAGATAGAAGTTTGTGCACTTGCGAAAGAAATGGTTGATATCGTGCATTCTTATGGCAAGGAAGCAATGATGTTTCTTGGAGATCACTGGATTGGAACAGAACCTTACGGAAAATATTTTGCAGGAATCGGGTTGGATGCGGTTGTAGGCTCTGTTGGAAGTGGTGTGACACTCCGTATGATTTCGGATATCAAGGGAGTTGATTATACAGAAGGACGTCTTTTACCATATTTCTTCCCGGATGTATTCTGCGAAGGCGGAGACCCGATCGGGGAAGCAAGAGATAACTGGAGAAAGGCAAGACGAGCACTTCTTCGTTCACCATTAGACAGAATCGGATATGGCGGATACTTAAAGCTTGCAAGCAACTGGCCTGGATTTATCGATGAGATTCAGAATGTTGTTACAGAGTTCCGTCAGATTCATGAAAATATGCAGGGAACACCTTCTTATGTAGCACCATTTAAGGTTGCAATCCTCAACTGTTGGGGTGGCCAGAGAAAGTGGATGTCCAACCAGGTACATCATGCAATCTGGCACAGAGAAACATATTCAGCCGAAGGCGTGCTGGAGTGCTTAAGTGGAATGCCGTTCGAAGTTGAATTTATTTCTTTTGAGGATGTGAAAAATGGTATCCCGGACGACATTGGAGTAATTATTAATGTAGGGGATGCGTATACAGCATTCAGTGGAGCAGAAAACTGGATTGATGAAGCTGTTGTAACAAGTATTCGTCGTTTTGTTGACGAGGGAGGCGGATTCATCGGAGTTGGTGAGCCGACAGCTTATCAGCATCAGGGAAGATTCTTCCAGTTATCTGATGTACTTGGTGTAGATCGTGAGATGTGTTTCTCTCTCAATACAGATAAATATAATGAGATGGATGCAAATCACTTTATCTTAGAGGATATTGATGGTGAAGTAGATTTTGGTGAGGGAACAAGCCGCATCTATGCACAGGGTAAAAACTATCAGATCCTTGCAATGGATGGAGAATACAGCCAGCTGGTTGTTAATGAATATGGTAAAGGACACAGTGTATACTTCGCAGGCCTTCCGTATTCACCACAGAACTGCAGAATTCTTCTTCGTGCTATTTACTATGCAGCAGGCATGGAAAAAGAGATGAAGCGTTACTATGTAACAAATGTTGATACAGAAGTAACTGTATTCCCAAAAAGTAAAAAGATTGCAGTTATTAATAACTCATCCGAAGCGCAGCACACAGATGTATATATTAATGGAAAATGTGTGTATGAGCTGGACTTAGAGCCAGGCGAGATGCGTTGGGTAGACGATGTTGAATAAAGATAACTTATGAAAGGCAGGGTATGCATTTCATATTTTATAAAGCAGTACTTTTCATGTATAAGGAGGAAAAAAGGTATGAAAAAGAAAGTATTGAGCGTGCTTTTAGTAGCAGCAATGTCAGTATCTGTACTTGCAGGATGCGGAAGTAAGGCTGACGACAACAAAGATGCAAAAAATGATGCATCACAGGAAGAAACACTTAGCGTATGGTGCTGGGACCCAAACTTTAATGTGTACGCTATGAAACAGGCAGAGGCAATCTATCAGAAAGATCACCCGGATTTCAAACTGGATATTCAGGAGAAAGTATATTCAGATATTGAGACTGCATTGATCACAGCAGCTGAGGCTGATGATTACAGCACATTGCCAGATATTTTCCTGATGCAGGATTATTCATTCCACAAAAACGTTGCAAACTATCCTGGAATCTTTACAGAGTTAACAGACTCAGGAATTGAGTTCAAAGAGTTTTCAGCAGGTAAATTGGCTGATTCTACTGTAGATGGAAAGAACTATGGTGTTCCATTTGATAATGGTGCTACAATCATGGCAATTCGTAAAGATATGGTTGAGGCAGCCGGACTTACAGTAGATGATTTCAAAGATACAACATGGTCAGATTTTATGACAAAAGCTAAAAAAGTTGTTGAAGCAAACAATGTTCCAATGCTTACAAGCTCAGGCGGATCTGAAATTATTATCGAGATGCTTCAGTCAGCAGGTGCTTCTCCGATGGTAGACGGAAAAGTTGACTTAGTTAATAACAAAGCTCTTAAGAAAGCAATCGAGACATACAAACAGCTCATCGACGAAGGAATCATGGTTGATTACACTGACTGGGATCAGTATATCGCTTCTATGAACAAGGGAACAGCAGCTGGTGTTATCCAGGGATGCTGGATTATGTCTTCTATCCAGGCAGCTGATGATCAGGCTGGAAAATGGGCAATCGTAAACATGCCTAAACTTGATGATGTTGATGGTGCTACAAATTACGCAAACTGTGGTGGAGCAAGCTGGGCAGTATCTTCTAACTGCAAAAACACAGACCTTGCATATGACTTCCTTAAGACAACATTCGGTGGAAGCGTAGAATTGTATGATGACCTTCTTCCAAACGCTGGAGCAATCGCAAGCTACTTACCAGCAGCAAAGTCTGAAGTTTACAATGAGAAATCTGATTTTTATGCTGGACAGGCTGTATACAAAGATATCGTAGAGTTTGCAGGAAAGGTTCCAGGAATCGATTATGGTGCATACTACTCAGATGTTAGAAGTGCATTAACAGATGCAATCACAAATGTTGTTCAGAATGGCGCTGACATTGACAGCGAAATCAAGAACGCTCAGGATACAGTAGAATTTAATATTGGTGAGTAATCATCAACGATTAAAAACAGGATGTGCCGGGAGTGCAGTATTGCGTTCCCGGTTCTGTTTTAGGAGAAAAATATGGGAAAAAAGAAAACAAAATTAACTTTAGAAAAAAAGTATAATCTTACCGGATGGGCGTTTCTGCTTCCGGCAGCACTTTTAATATTTGTATTTTGTTTTTATCCAATGGCACAGGCAATCCTGCTTTCTTTTAGAAAAACGGGGGGAGTGTTTACTGGAGTATCAAATTACGCCAGAGTTTTTCAGGATAAAACATTTCAACAATGCTTGTTTAATACAATCTTTTATTTTATAGTTCAGGTTCCGATCATGCTTGTTTTGGCTCTGATCCTGGCGCAGCTTTTGAATAACCCGAAGATTAAAGGAAAAGGTATTTTCCGTACATTGATCTTCCTTCCTTGTGCAACATCACTTGTATCTTATTCTATGATATTTAAGTCTTTGTTTGCTCCGGATGGAGTTGTGAATCGAGTGCTTACTGCAATTGGGTTATCTTCTGTTGACTGGTTCCAGAGTACATGGCCGGCACGATGGGTAATTATTATAGCCTTAATCTGGAGATGGACAGGTTATAACATGGTATTTTATCTTGCAGGATTACAGAATATTGATTATTCCGTATATGAGGCAAGTTATATCGACGGAGCAACACCATTTAAACAGTTTATAAAGATTACGATTCCACTTTTGAAGCCGACAATCCTTATGACAGCAATTATGTCAACTTCAGGAACATTGCAGTTATTTGACGAGTCTATGAACTTGACTGCCGGAGGTCCTGGTAAGTCAACAATGACACTGGCGCATTATATCTACAATATTTCCTTTGTGGAGACACCGAAATTTAATTATGCAGCAGCATTGTCTGTATGTATTCTTATAATGGTAGCAATTCTGTCTGCAATTCAGATGAAAGTAGGTGATAAACGTGACTAAGATGAAATCAATCATTGCCTATGCAGTTTTAATTATTGCAAGCTTCTTGTCTGCATTTCCACTGTATTACATGCTTTGTGGAGCGACAAATACAAGTATCGATGTCGTAAGAGGACGACTGTATCCGGGAACTTATCTGGTAGAGAACTTCAAGACACTGGTAGGCATGCAGAATCTTGGACTTGCAATGTTTAACTCATTTAGAAATGCAATTATTATTACATTTGTAGCATTGCTTGTATGTTCCATTGCCGGATATGGATTTGAGATTTACCACGACAAAGGAAAAGATGTTTTAATGAGCATTTTGCTTCTTGCAATGATGCTTCCATTTGTAGCGATTATGATCCCGCTGTTTAAGATGTTTACTTCTTGGGGACTGGTCAATACATGGATCGCACTTGCACTTCCATCGATTTCTACTCCATTTATGATCATGTTGTTTAGACAGGCAGCTCGTTCTTTCCCACATGATATTATCGAGGCAGCAAGACTTGAAGGGTTAAGTGAAGTTCAGATTTTCTTTAAGATGTTTATTCCGGTTATGAAATCTACATATGGAGCAGCTATGACAGTAACATTTATGAATGCATGGAATAACTACTTATGGCCAACAATCATTTTACAGGATAGCAAGGCAATCACAATGCCGATGCTCGTTGCGAACTTGAAGAGTGGTTATAGCGTTGATTATGGTATGTTGATGCTTGGAGTATTAATTTGTACACTTCCAACTGCAATTATTTTCTTGTGCTTACAGAAGAGCTTTGCAAATGGAATTACAGGAGCAGTAAAATAATGCAACAGAATTATTGTATAAAAGCAGAAGGCTTAAGGAAAGCACAGGGAGCTTTCCTTTTGGCAAAAAAAATGGGGCTGATAGAAGATCCTTCCATGGAAGGACTGGAGGCAAGACGGCAGAAACACAACGAAATGCGAAAGACGATGGAGCAGGAAAATAAAATATTCTATGGCCCAAGATATTTTTCAGCACCGGCGTATTTGCAGTATGAACTGACACGGTTAAAGCTGGATTTTGTTCAGCCGAGTGAAGCGGTTCGAAAAACAGGCTTGTGTCCAGAATTTACAGAGCAGGAAAAGAAAACTTTTTACGAACAAAACATGGATTTGTTTGGACGATATTTTGGCGATTTCTTTACTTATGAAGAAGTAGCACAGATTATCGAAAAAAGGTTACGGGAGGATGCGTATGACAAGCTTATCGAAGACGTATTACGTGAGTTCGAAGACGGGAAATGATTCGAGTGATGGATTGACAGAAGAAAATGCATTTGCCAGTCTGTTTGCGATAAACCATATAAGTCTGCAGCCGGGAGATAAAGTACTGCTTGAGAGAGGCAGTGTGTTTTATGGACAATATCTTCAGGTGACAGATAGCGGAAGCAAAGATGCACCGATTGTGATCGGAGCATATGGGGACGGAAATGCACCGCGTATTGAGGCCTGTGGACAGGGAATATGGTATCAGGATTATGGCAATTTGCTAGATGCACCGACACATGTATATCATGGATACGTATCTTCCGCAGTTTTATTATATGACACAGAATATATCGTTGTGGAAGAATTGGAAATTACAAATGAGGCGGATAAGATTATAGGAGAGCATTATTCTCTTGGAGATAAAATGAATCGTACCGGAGTTGCCGTCATAGCAAAAAACAAAGGGGTGCGTCATGGAATTACGCTGCGTAATTTATTGATTCATGATGTAAAAGGTAATGTATATGATAAACATATGAATAACGGCGGTATTTACATGACAGCACTTCGTCCGGAAAAGGAAGAAGTTACAGGAGTTGCACGCTATAAAGATGTCACGGTTGAGGGGTGTTTTGTGTATCAGGTGAGTCGTTGGGGAATTGCGGTAGGCTACACTTATGCACATGAGAAATTCCAGGGAGCGGAACTGGAAGAGGAGATATTTTTAAAGTACGGACATGAAAATATACGGATTTGCGATAATTATGTGAAAGCAGCAGGCGGGGATGGTATTACAGCAATGTATGCATTGCGACCATTGGTAGAACATAATATGGCAGATTCTATTGCTTGTGAAATGAATGATCGGATCTATAGTGAACCGGGAAACAGATTAGGGAAGGTAGCTGCGGCGATCTGGCCTTGGAAGTGCAAAGATGCATTGTTTAGATATAATGAAGGTGCTGATACAAGACTAAATCAAGATGGAATGGCATATGATGCAGATTCTGGAGATGGAACTATTTATGAATACAATTACAGCAGACAAAATGAAGGCGGCTGTGTAATGTTCTGTCTGCAGGAAGCAATTCATAATACCTTTCGCAACAATGTTAGTTTTGATGACCTTGGGGGAACAATCAGTCCGGCAGAAAATCCGGATGCGTTGATTAAGGATAATATTTTTTACGTGAGAAAAGGTGTGCCATTTGTTCGTAAAAATATGGACGGGGGAAATTATAAATTGGAAGATAATCAGATAATTAATCTGGATATCTAAATTCTAAATCTTAATAGAAAGTTTACTGTGAAGAAGTTTCATGTTATCATTATTATAATAAATGATGGTTTCATGGAGCTTTTTTTTAACAGGGAAAAAGAAGGGAGAAGATTACAAAAAGGAGGAGTCGGATATGAATAAGAAAATAATAATGTTTGTTACGGCAATAATATTGATTCTGTCTTCAGCGGATACTGTTTTTGCGGAGGATGTTTCCATCAATGTCGAGGAAGTATCTAGTTTACAGCAGCTGTTTGCAAAGCTGCAGTTAGAATTGGCGCAGCAGAGCAAGGCGAATGCGGAAAGTTACATACAGCAGATTGAGGAACTGCAGAATGAGCAACAGCAGAATATTCAGTTTCTGGAAAATGCGAGACAGCTTCGCAGTCAGGCGGAAGCATCCGGTCAGGAAACAGAGATGCCTGCTGATATGGCAGCTTATATGGATGCAAGGGGGTTGGTTTATGATACGACAGGAAATGATCTGTTGATGGATGCTTATGAATGGACGGTGGCGATTGGATCCCTTGAAAATTATCAGCAAACAGTTAATACAAAGAGTCAGCAAGTCATGGCTTATTTGCAGGACTTTATGGGGCAGTATAATAGTTATATTTCAGGTGCAAATGCTCAGATTTCCCAGTCGCACGAAACACTTGCCGGAATCGCGAGAGGACAGAGTATGTATGGTACTTCGGAAGCCGGTCTTGCAATAACCGCTCTTGTGCTTGGTCTTGCTTTAGGCTGTGTTGTCACTCTTGGAGTTCAGAAGCTGGGCAGAAAAAGGAGAACTGAATGATGCTGGAACTGGTTGGCTCTCTGATTGCGGCAATCTATGGCGGCTGCACGTGTTTTCACAAGAAGGTGCCGCTGTTTTATAGAATTTTATGGTACGCAGGGATGACTTGCCTGATTGGTAATATCTATACAGCGCTTTATGTGTTTTTATGGCAGTCCGAAGATGTCAGTTTTCACATTGGATACCTTGGATACATCGGTATGTTTTTCTTCCTCTTTTCGTCTTATTATGGGGCGCTTGATAGTCTTGTTGATGGTAAGCAGACAGAGTTCAGATGGTTTCGGAGAACTGCAGGATTCATTGCAGGACTCTTCTTGGCAGGTTCTACACTGCTGATGTATTTTGGAAATCAGGAATTCTGGAAATACCTTGTTATAGTGCCAATGACTTTTACCATGTATTTTGCAGTGAAGCATTTGATTATGCCGGATATTGAAATGGGGTATATCAGGGTTTTACGTACCTATAACATTTTAATCATCGCCCTATGTATTTGCATGATGCTCAGAATTGTTTCGGTGCAGGATTCTGTGCTCGAAAATATTAGTAGTATCTGTATCGGGATTCTGCTTGCGGTTTATCTGCCAGTGGCAAGAATGGGGGTGCGCAAATGGTTTATATTCTGATGATTTGTATGGTCGTGCCTTTGCTATTGCTGATTCCTATGCTGGAAAAACAGTCCCGATTGTTGCTTGGGTTTGTACTTGGTGGCATGGTGCTGGCAGTATGTGCCTATGAGATTAATTCCGTTGTCTGTGCCCTGTTTTCGCTCAGTGGACCAGAACTTTCTATTACAGCCGCACCTATTGTAGAGGAAATATTAAAAGCACTTCCGGTGTTGTTTTTTGCACTGCTTGTCAGTGATGACAGAAAGCTGGTTCTTCAGCTTGCTATGGCTTCGGGTATTGGATTTGCTATATTGGAAAATGCGTTCCTTTTGATTACATATGTAGACCAGGTTGATGTTGCGTGGGCTGTTGTACGTGGCATTTCAACCAGCCTTTCCCATGGCATCTGTACGATGATTGTGGGTAATGGGATTGTTTATGTGCGAAAACAGAAAAAGCTGTTTTATACGGGAACCTTTGCACTGCTTACTGCGTCAATGACATTGCATGCTATATTCAATCTGTTGATACAGTCGTCCTATGACTACATTGCTCTTGCACTGCCAATCGTCTTGTATCTGCTTTATTGGATTACGAGATTGTAAAGAACGGATCAGCTAAGCACGACAAGCTAAAGATGCACCTTGTGTCAAATCAAAACCTTGTGAAAATATCAAGTCCAAATTAATCCGCTGTTGTAGTTAATATATTCTATGACAGCGGATTTTTTTTACTGGATTGAGAAAATATGCTCATGAAATGTGATGAAAAGTAAAAAATATGCTCATGAAATGTGATAAAAAGTAAAAAATACGCTCATGAAATGTGATAAAAAGCGAAAAATACGCTCATAAAATGTGAAACAAGGTTGGAATATCTTCATAAAATGTGATAATATGAACATATTATAACGTAGGTAAGGTACAACATGGAGGCATGATATGTATTTGAAAAGAAAAATCGATGAGTATTTGTTGGAGTGGAAACAGAAACCAGATAAAAATCCGTTAATTATAAAAGGTGCAAGGCAAATAGGAAAGACAGAATCAATTAATCATTTTGCGGAAATCAATTATGATAATATTGTGTATATCAACTTTGTTTTTGAGCAAAAGTATAAGACGATTTTAAGTGATGGATATGAGGTAGAAAATATTATTAAAAATATTTCTCTCTTAGATCCGACAAAGCGGTTTGAACCGGGAAAAACATTGATTGTTTTTGATGAATTGCAGGAATTTCCGGATATAGCAACATCTTTAAAAGCATTTAAGGTAGATGGAAGATTCGATATTATTTGCAGTGGCTCTTTACTAGGTCTTAATTACAAAAAGATTCATAGCAATAGTGTGGGATATAAAACAGATTATGAAATGTTTTCTATGGATTTTGAAGAGTTCTTGTGGGCAAAAGGCTATTCAGAGGTTCATATTCTGGAAATATTAGAACATATGAGAACCGGAACTGCATTTAATGAAACGGAGTTGAATGTATATAAAAAATTATTTCTTGAGTACTGCGTGTTAGGTGGAATGCCGGCAGTGGTAAAACAGTATATCGAGACGAATACATTTACGGATACTTTGGAAATTCAGAATCAGATACGGATGGATTACGAGGAAGATATACGTAAATATGCAGAGGGACTGGATCAGGCAAAGATTGCAAGTGTATATAGGAGTGTACCGGCACAGTTGGCGAAGGAGAATAAAAAGTTTCAGTTAAGTAAAGTGACGAAAAACTCCAGAAGTCGTGAGTATACCGGGTGCATTGACTGGTTAAGAGATGCAGGTGTAGTTTCTGTGTGTAATTGCCTGTATTTTCCGGAACTCCCTTTAAAAGGCAATTATGATGAAACAAAATTTAAATTATATTATCCAGATACAGGTCTGCTGATTTCTACGTTAGATGAGGAAGCACAGGAAGATTTACGTGCGAATAGAAATCTTGGAGTATATAAAGGTGCTTTATATGAGAATTTTGTAGCAGAAGCATTTTTAAAACAGGGGCTTGGTCTGTATTATTATAAAAAAGAAAATTCTACATTAGAAGAAGATTTTTTTGTGCGTACAAAAACAGAACTTGTTCCGGTTGAAGTAAAAGCGAATCGAAATCGATCAAAATCTTTGAGGCAATTAATTGAAAACAAAAATTACAGTGATATTCATTGGGGAATTAAACTGGCAGATAGTAATTTGGAAATTGAAAATAATATTTGTACATTTCCATATTTTTGCACATTTTTGCTGAAACGCTATCTTGCAGAAAGAGATTGAGATATACTATTATTTATAATGTGTAGAGGAGAGGAAATCAATATGGAAAAGGAAACGCAGACACCGCACAAGAGACGTGTGCGCTACAAAGGGAAATACCCAAAGAAGTTTGAGGAAAAATATAAAGAGTTACAACCGGAAAAATATCAGGACACAATCCAGCATGTTATCCAGAAGGGAAATACTCCGGCAGGCATGCATATTTCCATTATGGTAAATGAGATTCTGGATTTTTTGAAGATTCAGCCGGGAGAGATTGGATTTGATGCGACGCTGGGGTATGGCGGTCACACGAAGGCGATGCTTCAGTGCCTGGATGGGAACGGGCACATTTATGCGACAGATGTGGACCCGGAGGAATCAGCAAAAACAAGAAAACGTCTGGCAGATCAGGGATTTGGTGAAGACATTTTGACAATTCGTTTGCAGAATTTCTGTACAATAGATGAAATAGCCAAAGAGGTAGGCGGATTTGATTTTATTTTGGCAGATTTGGGAGTATCATCTATGCAGATTGATAATCCTAAAAGAGGATTTTCATTTAAGGTAGACGGTCCTTTAGATTTACGTTTAAATCAGGAAAAAGGAATCAGTGCAGCAGAGCGTCTTGATACAATTTCAAGAGAAGAGCTTGCAGGTATGTTATATGAAAATTCGGATGAGCCATATTGTGAGGAGCTTGCGAAAGCAATCACAGATGAAGTTCGGAAGGGCAATCGAATCGATACTACTACAAAACTTCGACAAGTAATTGAAAAGACATTGGATTTTCTTCCGGAAAAAGAGAAGAAAGATGCAGTTAAAAAAACGTGCCAGAGAACATTCCAGGCGTTGCGTATAGATGTGAATCGAGAATTTGAAGTGTTGTATGAGTTTATGGAGAAGCTGCCGTCGGCACTTCGTCCGGGTGGCCGAGTGGCAATTTTAACATTTCATTCGGGAGAGGACAGGCTTGTGAAACGTGCACTGAAGGAGGGATATAAGGCAGGCATTTATTCGGATTATGCTAAGGATGTGATCCGCCCGTCAGCACAGGAATGTGCACAGAATGGTCGAGCAAGATCAACGAAGATGCGTTGGGCTGTGAAAGCAGAAAAGTAGCGTGTGATTTGTAAAAATAGGATGGAGGACTAGCAATGCATTACGGTGAAATATTAATCGCAGATTGTGCAAATGGAGTCGGAATCAGGGTAAGTCTCTTTGTATCTGGTTGCACAAATCATTGCAAAGGTTGTTTTCAGCCTCAGACATGGGATTTTAATTATGGGATGGAATACACACAGGAAACAGAAGATTTTATTATCAGCGAAGTATCTAAACCATATTATCAAGGGCTGACAATACTCGGAGGCGAACCGATGGAGCCGGAAAATCAAAGAGAACTTGTTAAGCTGATAAGAAGGATGCGAAAAGATTGTCCGGATAAAGATATTTGGATTTATACAGGATTTGTCATGACGGAAGACTTAATTCCGGGTGGGAGAAAGTATACCGAAGTAACAGATGAAATCCTTGGAAATATCGATATCCTTGTAGATGGTAAATTTGAGGAAGACTTGAAAGATATTACACTTAAATTCAGAGGCTCCAGAAACCAGAGAATTATAGATATGAAGAAAAGCAAAGAAAAAGGACAGCTTGTGCTGTCTGATTTGAATAAATAGGAGAGGCAGTATGATACAGCAAGAACAAAATTACCGGGTGATACTGAATAATTGTAAAGGTAAAGAGTTGGAGATAGCAAGATATCTACAAATAATAACCGGGATGGAAGAACATGAAGCCCGAAAAATTGTATCGAACCTGCCAATTATTCTTTTTGAAAGTCTGGATGGCGAAGTATGTTCTTATATAGAAGAAGCATTTGATTTTTATGGAATCAAATATAAGATGGAGCCGGTTGACGAATGGTATGATATACCGGAATATCCTTCAAAACAAGTAATTGCCCTTGGATTGATGGTAGATTATATCGGACAGGGAACAGATTATGCGAATATAGCAAGAAAATTTGATTTTAAGATCAATGGGAATTTAAGGCAAACTCCATTTCTTGTGAAAGATGGATTATCGGAAAAGCAGGCTATTGCATTGAAACAGGAATTGCGTAATATGGGAATGTCTGCACAGGTGATTCGAAGTTCCAGTGAGATACAGGAGATTAAGAAGAGAAGCCTGTTAGGAGTGTTATTCTCGAAATAGGAAGTGGAAGGGGAGCCATAAACCCCGTCCCCATTGGCTCCCCTGGCTCCTCTAAAAAAACACAAAAACCTACTTGACAAATAGGTAAAAGGGGAATATAATAGCTTTAACGCGTTAAACATACTAATTGGATAGGAAAGGTAGGAATCATAAAATGGCAAATATTTATAAAAATACATTGGAATTGATAGGAAACACACCTCTTGTAGAGGTAACGAACATTGAAAAAGAGTTAGGGTTGGAAGCAAGAGTTCTTGTAAAGCTTGAATACCTGAACCCGGCAGGAAGTGTAAAGGACAGAATTGCGAAAGCGATGATCGAGGATGCAGAGAAAAAAGGAATTTTAAAAGAAGGTTCTGTTATTATTGAGCCAACTTCAGGAAACACAGGAATCGGACTTGCATCTATCGCAGCAGTAAAAGGATATCGAATGATTCTTACTATGCCAGAGACAATGAGTGTGGAACGACGCAATATTTTGAAAGCATATGGAGCAGAGGTGGTTCTGACAGAAGGCTCACAGGGAATGAAAGGTGCAATCGCGAAAGCAAATGAGCTTGCAAAAGAAATTCCAAACAGCTTTATTCCTGGACAGTTTGTAAATGCAGCTAATCCGGCAGCACACAGAGCTACTACAGGACCAGAGATCTGGAACGACACAGACGGTGAAGTAGATATTTTTGTAGCAGGTGTCGGTACAGGCGGAACACTGACAGGTGTTGGTGAATATTTGAAATCTCAGAAAGAAGATGTGAAAGTGGTAGCAATTGAGCCGGCAACATCACCGGTTCTTTCAGAAGGAAAAGCAGGAGCTCATAAGATTCAGGGAATCGGAGCAGGATTTGTACCGGATGTGTTAAATACAAAAGTGTATGATGAGATTATCACAATTGAAAATGATGATGCATTTGCAACATCAAAACAGTTTGGAAAATTAGAAGGAATTCTGGTAGGTATTTCTTCAGGAGCAGCTCTTAAAGGAGCAATCGAACTTGCAAAACGTCCGGAAAATAAAGGAAAAACAATCGTAGCATTGTTGCCGGATAGTGGAGACAGATATTATTCAACTCCGTTATTTGTAGATTAATAAAAACTTGAACAAAAAAGCAGCACAGGAAAAGGAGAATAGAACCATGGCAAAAATTACAAGAGATCAGAGAAATTTTAAATTTGAAACATTACAGTTACACGTAGGACAGGAAACTCCAGACCCGGTTACAGATGCAAGAGCAGTACCGATTTATCAGACATCATCATATGTATTTCGTAACAGCCAGCATGCAGCAGATCGTTTTGGGTTAAAAGATGCCGGAAATATTTACGGACGTCTGACAAATCCTACAGAAGATGTATTTGAGAAGAGAATTGCAGCATTGGAAGGTGGTACAGCAGCCCTTGCAGTAGCATCAGGAGCAGCAGCAATTACATATACAATTGAAAATCTTGCTCAGCAGGGAGATCATATCGTATCTGCAAAAAATATCTACGGAGGTTCATTTAACCTTCTTGAGCATACACTTCCAAATTACGGAATTACGACAACATTCGTTGACATTTTCAACTTGGAAGAGGTTGAAAATGCGATTCAGGAGAACACAAAAGCAATTTACATTGAGACTCTTGGAAATCCAAATTCAGATGTAGTTGATATTGAAGCAGTTGCAAATATTGCACATAAACATAAAATTCCACTTGTTGTAGACAATACTTTTGCAACACCTTACCTTGTAAGACCAATTGAGTACGGTGCAGATATCGTAGTTCATTCAGCAACAAAATTTATCGGTGGACACGGAACAACAATCGGTGGAGTTATCATTGAAGGTGGTAAATTTGACTGGGAGGCTTCAGGAAAATTCCCTTCACTGACAGATCCAAATCCAAGCTATCATGGTATCAGCTTCACAAAAGCTTGCGGAGCTGCAGCATTTGTTACAAAGATCAGAGCAATCCTTTTAAGAGATACAGGAGCTACAATTTCTCCAATCAGCTCATTTATTTTCCTGCAGGGACTTGAGACACTTTCACTTCGTGTTGAACGTCATGTAGAAAATGCACTGAAAGTTGTAGAATATCTGAATAACCATCCACAGGTAGAGAAAGTACATCATCCATCTGTAGATTCAGATCCAAAACAGCAGGAGCTTTATAAGAAATATTTCCCAAATGGAGGAGGTTCTATCTTCACATTTGAAATTAAAGGAGATGCAGCAAAAGCTCAGGAATTTATTGATAATCTGGAATTGTTCTCATTGCTGGCAAATGTGGCAGATGTGAAATCACTTGTTATCCATCCTGCAACAACAACACACAGCCAGTGCACAGAAGAGGAACTGCTTGACCAGGGAATCAAACCAAACACAATTCGTCTTTCAATCGGTACAGAAAATATTGATGATATTCTTCAGGATTTGGATGAGGCATTTAAAGCAGTTCAATAAGAATAGATAAAAATTTGGGGGAAATATGAAGGCGGTAGATAAACTAATCCAGCGTCAAAAATTAACAAAAGAAGAGTTTATAGAAATTTTAAAACAGCAGGATGATCCGGATATCCGAGAACTTCTAAAAGAAGAGGCCGTCAGGTTAAGAAAACACTATTATGGAACGAAAGTATTTACAAGAGGGCTGGTTGAATTTACAAACCATTGTAAAAATGATTGTTACTATTGTGGAATCCGAAGAAGTAATAAAAATGCAAAACGATTTCGTTTATCGCAGGAGGATATTCTGGCATGCTGTGAGAATGGGTATGAATTGGGATTTCGGACATTTGTTCTGCAAGGCGGGGAAGATGTCTGGTACACGGATGAAAAACTGGTGGAGATTATTCGCAGAATCAAGACCTTATATCCGGAATGTGCAGTAACACTTTCAGTAGGAGAAAAATCTTATGAAAGTTATAAAGCTTATAAAGAAGCAGGGGCGGACCGCTACCTGCTTCGTCATGAGACTGCGGATGAACAACATTATGGAGTATTGCATCCGGCAGAGATGAGCCTTGCAAATAGAAAACAATGTTTATATGATCTGAAGAAATTAGGATATCAGGTGGGAGCCGGATTTATGGTAGGCTCTCCGGGACAGAGCGTGGAAACTCTGGCAGAAGATTTATTATTTTTACAGGAATTACAGCCGCAGATGGTAGGTATCGGGCCGTTTATTCCGCACCATGACACTTGTTTTGCTGAAAAATCGGCGGGCAGTGTGGAGCAAACATTATTTTTGCTGTCTGTAATTCGTATTTTACTGCCAACAGTATTGCTTCCGGCAACAACAGCGCTTGGAACAATGGATCCGAAAGGAAGAGAAAAGGGGCTCTTGGCAGGAGCAAATGTTGTGATGCCAAATTTATCGCCCATTAAGACAAGAAAACAATATGATTTATATGATAACAAGATCTGCACCGGAGAAGAGGCGGCAGAATGCAGAGAGTGTCTGGATAAGAGGATAGAATCTGTAGGTTATCAACTGGTAAATGAAAGAGGAGATGCTGTTCTTTAAAAAGAGCAGCATTTTTTCTTCTTTCTGAGAAGATTTTGTGCAAAAGAGAAAATTTTCTGCAAAATAAAACAAAAATTTATTTGACTCCACTAAAAATACTTGGTATAATAAATCTAGTTATGGATAACATATCTATATAGTGAGGCGCAGTAGCCAAGTGGTAAGGCGTGGGTCTGCAACACCCTGATTCATCGGTTCAAATCCGATCTGTGCCTTTTATCTATAAAGCCTGGAAATGCTAAGTTTCTTAGGCTTTTTTTATATATCAGGAAAGTTTTTTCCTAAATAAAATTATACGAGGTGAGGAAAGTGTTAAAAGCAGAAAATTTAACATTATATGTAAATGATAATGGGAGTCAAAAATGTCTTCTCAATGATATTTCATTTCATGTAGATGACGGGGAGATGTTAGTGATTACCGGACCGAATGGTGGCGGAAAATCTACGTTGGCGAAAACATTGATAGGAATTGAAAAGGCAGATAGTGGAAAAATCATGCTGAATGAGCAGGATATTACAGATTATGATATTAATCATCGTGCAAATGCAGGAATCGGATATGCATTTCAGCAGCCACCAAGATTCAAAGGAATGCCTGTTTCCAAGCTTCTTACATTGGCAGCAGGAAGAAGTCTGTCAATTGATGAATGTTGTGATCTGCTTACTGCAGTAGGATTATGCGCAGAAGAGTATGTGGAGCGTCAGATAGACGGGACTCTTTCCGGTGGAGAGATGAAGCGAATCGAGATTGCATCGGTGCTGGCAAAAGACCATGAATTGTGTATTTTCGACGAGCCGGAAGCAGGAATAGATTTGTGGAGCTTTTCAATGTTAATACAGAAATTTGAAGAGATGCATAAAGAAAAGAAGCAGAGTCTGATCGTAATCTCACATCAGGAAAAAATCATTGATATGGCAGACCGTATTATGATCATTGACGATGGAGAGATTAAAAAAATAGGCAAAAGAGAAGATGTTCTTCCGTATCTGAACGGAGTTCAAAAGTGTCATAATTGTGCAGAAAACAGAGAAAGGAGAGCATAGACGGATGGTAAAGTTAGATCAGGTTACAGAAGAAGTATTGAATGTTATTAACGATAACAAATTTAGTCAAAGCGGAGCTTTCAATCTGCGTCAAAACGGAACATCAATATGTCATGGAGACAGTGAGCATATTAAGATAAAAAAGAAAGAAGATAAACCGGGAATAGACATTTACATTGATGGAGAAACAAAAGGCGAGATAGTTTATATTCCTGTTGTTGTCAGTGTATCCGGAATGACAGATCTTGTTTATAATGATTTTTATATCGAAGACGGTGCAGATGTGTCGATCGTAGCAGGATGCGGAATCCACAATAGCGGATGTAATGAGAGCCGACATGACGGAATTCATACATTCCATGTTGGAAAAAATGCAAATGTACGATATGAGGAAAAGCATTATGGCGAGGGAAATGGTACAGGAGGAAAAGTTTTAAATCCTGTTACTAATATTTATGTAGGTGAGAATTCAGTATTTACTTTGGATACAGCTCAGATAAAAGGTGTTGATTCGACAGTTCGCGAGACAATGGTGGAAATGGAAAAAGATGCAAAGCTGTATGTGACAGAACGTCTTATGACAGAAGGAGAGCAGACAGCAGAATCGAATATAGAAGTGAGATTAAACGGAGAAGACAGTTCCGCACAGATTATTTCCCGTTCAGTCGGTAAAGGCAGATCTGTCCAGACATTTCATCCAAAGGCTGTTGGAAATAATAAATGTCAGGCACATATCCAGTGTGATTCTATTATTATGGATGATGCAGAAGTCGGCTCAATTCCAGAGATCAGAGCACGCAATCTGAATGCAGCGATTATCCATGAAGCGGCAATTGGCCGAATTAATGATGAGCAGCTGTTAAAATTGCGTACACTTGGCCTTACAGAAGAAGAGGCTGAAAATGTTATTATACAGAACTTCTTAAATTAGAAACACAGGAAATGATATGGCAGAAAAAGAAGGTAGATAAGTATGAGTAATACGGAAAAGTACAGTCATGAATTGATTGTACCAAATGAAGATTTACCATTTAAAATGTTTTTGTTTGAAGGAAGTCAGGGGAATTATTTCAGGGATAAACATTGGCATCGCTCGATTGAGATATTTGCAGTATATGAGGGTGGATTAACATTTTATATAAATGAAGAGAAACATCTACTTGAAGCCGGCGAATTTATGCTTGTAAACTCTAATGAGATACATTCTATTGATGCACAGGAGAAGAATCAGACGGTGGTACTTCAAATGCCATTAAAAACTTTTGAAGATTATTTTACAGGCGAGCAGTTCATCCGCTTTACACATGATTCTACTGTGCAAGATGAGAAGGTCATGGAGTTGATCTGGAAAATGTACGACGCATATCTTGGCAAACAAAGTGGCTATGAGATGAAGGTGAAAAGCTATTATTACATGCTTCTCTATTTGTTAGTTACAAAATATCGTGAGCTGGATGTCGACCAGGACATGTTAAAGCGAAACAAGAAACTGACACGATTATCAACCATCACTGCATATATAAAAGATCATTATACAGAAGAACTTTCATTGGAAACACTGGCCGAAATCTTTGGATATTCGCCGACTTATTTGTCAAGAATGTTCCAGAAATATGCAGGAATCAATTATAAGAGTTATCTGCAGAGTATCCGGGTGCAGTATGCCTATCAGGAGCTGGCGAACACAGAGCATACAATCAGTGAGATTGCCTTGAATAATGGGTTCCCGAATAGTAAGGCGTTGGCGAAGGTGTTTCGAGAGAAGTATGGAGTGCTGCCGAGTGAGTATCGCAGGGCGGGATTTCGGGAGGATTCGTGAGAAATTGCTATTTAGTTCACTGGGTGGCAATACGTTCCTTACAAAAAATCGATATAAGAATTCTTGCTCAGATTCCATGAGCGGGAGACTCATAAGAGCGTAAATTTTTGCTAAAAACAAATGAATTTGAACTCAAACTTGCTGCTACGCAGCTTCAAACACGTTCGTTCAAATTCATAAACGCAAAAATTTACGCTCTAAGTGTCTCCAACGCTCACTCCATATTCGCTCGAATTTCTTATATCAATTTTTTTGTAAGTCATGTATTGGCTCAGTCCATGAAGTAAATAGAACTCAAAGGATATTAGCGGGAGATATCTGCGATAGTGGATTTTGGGGAATTGAAGATGCAAAATTTTGATGGAGAGCATCTTCACGTTATCAAAAACGTGGGATGTAGATGCAAAATTTGTGAAGGGAGTATCTTTAAATCCCAGAAAAGGCAAGATGTAGATGCAATTGTACATGACAGGCAGGCTTAAAAGTATCTGCAAGTTCGAAGAAAATCAAGTTGCAGATACATTGATTCCAAAAAGAGCATCTGCAACAATGAATATCAAAGCCTTGTAGATACATCGATCTAAAAAAGAGCATCTGCAATAACGAATATCAAGGGCTTGCAGATACAACGGTTACAAAAAAATCATCTACCTGTTTCTATTACGGTACACCACAGAGCACTGCTCTTTATGTATTTCCCGCTGACGGAGTCTGAATAGAAATTCATATCCAATATTTTTCTCAGAGACGTTTATCCAACTTAATGAACTAAATAGCAACTTCCCCCTTTACACAACACAAAATTCATGCTATGGTATCCCTACATCTTCAGAGACCTTCTTTTCTCTGAATTTTCTAAGCCGCAAGGCTCTCATCTCGGGTTTCGATTTCTGAAACATAATCCGATATGAAAAGAGATGCTTTTGACAAGTTGATAATCGGAGATTTCTATATTATTTTCACTTCAGTGGTGTATTTTTTGTTGTCTCTTTGTCATTGCATTAAGTAACTGAAAACTTTATAATGAAAGGAGACTTTAATTGAAGAAAGGTACAAAAGAAACGATTCAATGGCATCCGGCTTTTCAGGCATCAATCCAGATTGAATTTGAAGCAGAAGCCGAAAAACTCACCTTTGAGCCAGAGCATTTATTATCGAAAAAGCCCATGCAGATGGATGAGTTGATTATCAAAGTAGCTGAAAATGAAGTGATTCACAAGAATATCGGCAGGATTTTTAAAAGATACAATATCATTGAATACAAAAGTCCAGATGACAATTTAACAATTAACGATTTTTACAAAGTGTATGGATATTGCTGTTTTTATCAGTCCGACACCGATAAAGTCTGCGAGATTCCGCCACAAGAATTAACTATTACTTTCATATGCAACCATTTCCCTAGAAACACTTCTCAGAGAATATGAAATAAAGAAATCATCAAAACTATATCAAGCTGCAATGGATGTAATCACCCGTGCGAACTGGGTTGCAGTAAAGGAGGTTAAAGCTAATATGTGTGAAGCATTAAAAGAATTAATGGCAGAAGAATTTCAAGAACAGGAAGAACTTGTGACCAAACGAGTAACGGAAGAAGTAACGAAACAAGTGACTGAACAAGTAACCGAAGAATTTATCCGAACTTTATTTAAGAGTATTACCGATGCTAACAAACTGGCTGAACTATTGAATTTACCTGTAGAACAAATCAATAAAGTGTTGAATAGGTGATTACTTACAAAAAATTGATATAAGAAATTCGAGCGAATATGGAATCTGAGCAAGAATTCTTATATCAATTTTTTGTAAGGACGTATTGCCATCTAATGAACTAAATAGCAATTTTACGCAGGGCCTATATCGTGAAACACAAAAAAGACAAAAAAGTGCCATACATTGGATAAGTATTTGGTCGAAGCTTCCATTAAATCTTGCTATATTGGAGATACAGAAAGTTTGGACAAATTCAAATCAGGAGGGACCAGAAATCATGGAGATTCAGAAAGTTACAGATGCTTCATTCAAAAAGTACGGACGTGTTCTGGAAGGGTATACCATCGACCGGATCTTAAAAGAGATGGAGCATACACCACTTCCGAAAGATGTCATTTATGTGCCATCCGTAGAAGAGATGGAAGCACTTCCGGAAGCAGAAGCATTCCAGAATCGCGCTTATGGTGGATTGCCGATTCAGATAGGGTATTGCAACGGCGATAATAACAAGTTAAATGCATTGGAGTATCACCGCTCATCAGAGATTAATATTGCAGTTACAGATATGATTTTACTGCTTGGTGCACAGCAGGATGTGAAGGATGATTTTACATATGATACTTCTCTTGTAGAAGCATTTTATGTTCCGGCTGGAACAGCAATTGAAGTATATGCGACAACATTACATTATGCACCATGTACAGCAGTAGAGGGCGGGTTCCGCTGTGTTGTAGTTCTTCCGGCAGGAACAAATACAGAGCTAACATTCCCTATCGGAGAGAATGGAGAAGATAAGCTGATCACAGCAAAGAATAAATGGCTGATCGCACATGAAGAAGCAGGAATCGAAGGTGCATTTTGTGGATTACAGGGTGAAAATATCACATTGTAAGTGAATAACTTGTTTGAGATTCACGGAGTGTGTGGAAAACCGCCGGCTATTTGTATGGCGAATGAAACCAGAAACGAAAATAATGAGAAAATGTAACAAATATAAAACAAAAAGAAAGGTTGGTATAAAAGATGAGTAATATGCCAGAATTGAAAATCGGAGTTGTAGCAGTAAGTAGAGATTGTTTCCCGGAGAGCTTATCTGTAAACAGAAGAGCAGCACTTATGAATGCGTATAAAGCAAAATATGGGGAGGCTGATATTTACGAATGTCCAATCTGTATCGTGGAGAGTGAAATCCATATGGTGCAGGCATTGGAAGACATTAAAGCACAGGGATGTAATGCGTTGGTTGTATATCTTGGAAACTTTGGACCGGAGATCGCAGAGACATTACTTGCGAAGCATTTTGAAGGACCAAAGATGTTCGTTGCAGCAGCAGAGGAGACAGGAGACAATCTGATTCAGGGAAGAGGAGATGCTTACTGTGGAATGCTCAATGCAAGTTATAATTTGAAATTGAGAAATATCAAAGCATATATTCCGGAGTATCCAATCGGAACGGCAGAAGAGTGTGCTGACATGATCGCTGAATTCCGTCCAATCGCACGTGCGATCATCGGATTAAATGATTTGAAGATCATCAGCTTTGGACCACGTCCACTGAATTTCCTTGCATGTAATGCACCAATCCAGCAGTTATACAATCTTGGTGTTGAGATTGAAGAAAATTCAGAACTTGATTTGTTTGAGGCATTCAACAAACACGAAGGAGATGAGAGAATCCCTGCAATCGTAAAAGAGATGGAAGAAGAGCTTGGCGAAGGTAATAAAAAACCGGAAGTTCTTCCAAAGCTTGCACAGTATGAACTGACATTGAAAGACTGGATTAAAGAGCACAGAGGATATCGTAAATATGTTGCAATCGCTGGAAAATGCTGGCCTGCATTCCAGACACAGTTTGGTTTTGTACCATGTTATGTAAACAGCCGTCTGACAGCACAGGGAATCCCTGTATCCTGCGAGGTTGATATTTACGGAGCATTGAGCGAATTTATCGGAACAGTTGTAAGTCAGGACACAGTTACATTGCTTGATATTAACAACAACGTGCCTGCAGATATGTACAAAGAAGATATTGAAGGCAAATTCCCTTACACACACAAAGATACATTTATGGGATTCCATTGTGGAAATACAGCATCAAGTAAATTATCCTTCTGTGAAATGAGATATCAGCTTATTATGGCAAGAGCATTGCCGGAAGAAGTGACACAGGGAACACTGGAAGGAGATATCGTGCCTGGAGATATTACATTCTATCGTCTGCAGAGTACATCAGACAACAAACTCCGTGCATACATAGCACAGGGTGAAGTACTTCCGGTAGCAAGCCGTTCATTTGGAGCAATCGGTGTGTTTGCAATTCCGGAAATGGGAAGATTTTACCGTCATGTACTGATTGAGAAGAATTTCCCACATCACGGAGCAGTTGCATTCGGTAACTACGGAAAAGCATTATTTGAAGTATTCAAATATATCGGTGTGCCGGTAGAAGAAATCGGATACAACCAGCCGGCAGGAGTGCGCTATCCAACAGAGAATCCTTGGGCATAGGATAAAGAAAGTTACTGTGAACAGCACAAAGTATATAACAAAAAGGGTCCGTCAGGACCTTTTTTGAAGAAAGGATTTCTAACATTATGTTATATATAGGAGTAGATCTTGGAACATCGGCAGTAAAGTTATTGTTGATGGATGAAAAGGGAAGGATTCATAATATTGTTTCAAAAGAATATCCGCTTAGTTTTCCGCATCCGGGCTGGTCAGAACAGAATCCGAAGGACTGGAAAGAGCAGTCGCTTGCAGGAATCAAGGAATTGATCGCAGACGCGGACAAGAGTCAGATTGCGGGAATCAGCTTTGGCGGACAGATGCACGGGCTGGTTGTGTTAGATGAGAATGATGAAGTAATCCGTCCGGCGATTTTATGGAATGATGGAAGAACAACAAAAGAGACAGATTATCTGAACGAAGTGATCGGAAAGGATAAGCTTTCAAAATATACAGCAAACATTGCATTTGCAGGATTTACAGCACCGAAGATTCTCTGGATGAAAGAACAGGAGCCGGAAAATTTTGCAAAGATTAATAAAATCATGTTACCAAAAGATTATCTTGCATATGTGTTAAGCGGTGTTCACTGTACGGATTATTCGGATGCATCCGGTATGTTGTTACTTGATGTAGAGCACAAATGCTGGTCAAAAGAGATGTTGGAAATCTGTAATGTAAAAGAAGAACAGCTTCCAACATTATACGAGAGTTATGAAGTGGTTGGAAATGTGAAACCGGAGATTGCAGAAGAGCTTGGAATTCCGGCGAGTGTGAAAGTAATTGCCGGAGCAGGAGATAATGCAGCAGCGGCAGTTGGAACAGGAACTGTCGGAGAAGGAAGATGTAACATTTCTCTTGGAACATCAGGAACCATTTTTATTTCCAGCAAGAAATTTGGGGTGGATGAACATAACGCCTTACACTCATTCGACCATGCAGATGGTTACTATCATTTGATGGGATGTATGCTAAGTGCGGCATCTTGTAATAAATGGTGGATGGATGAGATTCTGAAGACAAAAGAATATGCAAAAGAGCAGGAACAGATTCATAAACTTGGAGAGAACAATGTGTTTTATCTTCCATATTTGATGGGAGAGCGTTCACCACACAATGATCCAAAGGCAAGAGCAACATTTATCGGAATGACAATGGATACAACAAGAGAGGATATGACACAGGCAGTTCTGGAAGGAGTTGCATTTGGGCTGCGTGATTCTCTGGAAGTGGCAAGAAGTCTTGGTATTCAGATTGAGCGTACAAAAATTTGCGGAGGCGGAGCAAAGAGCCCACTTTGGAAAAAGATTGTTGCAAATGTAATGAATCTGAAGGTAGATGTTATTGAAAGCGAAGAAGGGCCTGGATATGGCGGAGCGATTTTGGCAGCAGTAGGCTGCAAAGAATTTGCAAGCGTTGAAGAAGCAACAGAGAAGCTTGTGAAAATTGTAGATACGGTGGAACCTGATGCAGAACTGGTAGCAAAATATGAAGAGCGTTATCAGAAATTCAGACAGATTTATCCGACATTAAAAGGGTTGTTTCAGGAATTGAATTAAAAAACAGCAGAGATTTCAAAGATATGCGGTACAAAAACAGCATAGCATTGAAATTTCTGCTGTTTTTGTGTTAAACTGGTAAAGCATGAAAACATTTGAGAGTTTTTGGAGGTATATATGAAAAGAGAGTCATTTGGTTCCCGATTGGGATTTATTCTGGTGTCTGCCGGATGTGCCATCGGAATCGGTAATGTCTGGAAATTCCCTTATATTTGCGGTGCATATGGCGGGGCAGCATTTATTTTAATATATTTGTTGTTTTTGATCATTTTGGGAATTCCGGTACTAGTATGTGAATTTGCGGTCGGAAGAGGCAGTCGAAAGAGTGTTGCACTTAGTTTTGATGAACTACAGCCGAAAAATGGGAAATGGACCCCATTAAAATTTATCGGAATCATCGGATGTTATATGTTGATGATGTTCTATACAACTGTTGGCGGATGGTTGATGTATTATTGTTACAAGGGGATTAGAGGCAGTTTTGTGAACGCATCTTCTGATAATATTTCAACACAATTTTCTCAGATGCTTACAGATGTACCGACGATGTTGTTCTGGACCATTCTGATTTGTGTGATTGGTTTTGCGGTATGTATGTTTGGGTTAAAAAATGGTATTGAGCGTGTTACAAAAGTGATGATGACGGCGTTGATCCTGATTATGGTAGTTCTTGCCATTCGTTCGGTGACAATGGCAGGTGCCGGAGAGGGAATTCGTTTTTATCTGATCCCTGATTTCCATAAGATGGTGGAAAGTGGAATCGGTAATGTGGTATTTGCAGCACTGAGCCAGGCATTTTTCACATTGTCGATCGGTATTGGTGCGATGTTGATCTTTGGAAGTTATCTGGATCAGTCTAGAAGTCTGACTGGTGAGGCAGTAAATATTATGCTTCTTGATACATTTGTTGCCCTGACAGCAGGATTTATTATCATCCCTGCATGTTTTTCATACGGAATCGAGCCGGGCGCAGGTCCGAGTCTTATCTTTATAACATTGCCAAATATTTTTGCACAGATGAGTGGTGGAAGAATCTGGGCATTCTTATTCTTCTTGTTCCTGACATTTGCGGCATTGTCAACAATCATTGCTGTATTTGAAAATCTGGTTATGTTCAATATGGAGCTGCTTGGCTGGAGAAGAAAGAAAAGCGTGCTTGTATGTGCAGCATTGATTATCATTTTAAGTATTCCATGTGTACTCGGATTTAATGTCTGGTCAGGTGTGCAGCTTCTAGGAGAGGGAAGCACGATCATGGATCTGGAAGATTTTATTGTGTCTAACAATTTGCTTCCACTTGGAAGCCTTGGCTATGTATTGTTCTGTACAAGAAAGAATGGCTGGGGATGGGATGCATTTATTAAAGAGGTTAATACAGGAAGTGGTATGAAGTTCCCAAAAACACTTCGTGGTTATGTGAGTTACGGAATTCCGGCAATTATCATTGTTATTTATCTGAAGGGGTATTATGATAAATTTAAAGATATGGGAACAGGAATTTTTGTTGGCTGGATGATATTTGCAATTGTATTTCTTGCATGGGTAATATACTGTGCAACGTCTGTGGAGAAGGACAGAACAGAATAAGAAAGTAAAAGGCGGAGTGAGTGTAGGACATTCACTCCGTAAAATATAAGATGAGGAACGAAAATGGATTATAAGTTGTTGATGAATACAGCAATTCTTGCAGGGGAGATTATGTTGAAAAGTGGAGCGGAAGCGTATCGTGTAGAGGATACGATCCGTCATATCCTGAATATGGCTCATGTGGAAAATGTAGATACGATTGTGTTGATGACTGGAATTGTGGCAACGTTAGATAATCCGGATATGGAAACGATCACAGTAATCCGGAGGGTGGAATCCAGAGGAAATAATTTGAATAGAATCGCTATAGCAAATGATATTTCCAGACGATTTTGTGAGGGGAAAATTTCACTGGAAGAAGCTTACAAGGAATTGCAGCAGATTGAAACAAAACAGTATCGAAGAGCTCTATATAATATTGCGACAGTTTGTATCTGCGGAGGATTTGCTCCATTATTTAACGGAGGATGGCTGGAGGTGGCCGGTGCGTCCGCGGCGGGGGCAGTGCTTGCACTAATTGTGACAATAGGAAAGAAATTAAAGATACAAGGGTTTATACAAGATGTTTTGTCATCTTTTGGATTGGCACTGATGGCCATTTTTTTAAAGAGGCAGTTTCCGGCTATGAATATGGATACGGTAATCATCAGTGGTATTATGCCACTTGTTCCGGGAGTTGCGATCACAACCGCGATACGTGACACCCTTCAAGGAGATTATTTGTCAGGTTGTGCAAGGATTCTGGAAGCATTTTTATGCGCGGTATCTGTTGCATTAGGAGTTGCACTGGCAATGGCGGCAACCGGAATTATGGGGACAGGAGGTGTTGTTCTGTGATGAGACTTTTAGGTGGTGCGATTGGATCATTTATCGCAATTGTATGCTTTGCGATCATTATTGAATGTCCAAAAAAATATCTTCCTTTAGCCGGTGTGATCGGAGCGGTAGGAGGAACCGTCTATTTGTTCTGTCTCAATATTGTCAAGACAGATTCAGTACTTGCGGCATTTTTTTCCGCATTAGCAATTACAATATTATCGCATATTTTTGCAAAAGGATTTCGTGCACCGGTTACAATATTTCTTATTCCGGGAATACTTCCGACAGTACCGGGAGCCGGAATGTATCGGATTGTTTATTATCTGGTAGCGGGAAATCAGGCGAAATGTGCATTTTACTTTGCACAGACATTGGAAATTGCAGGGATGATCGCCCTGGCAATCTTTTTAGTTGGAACGATTGTAAATGTGATTCGAAAAAGTAAAAAAATGCAAGAGAAGAGCCCTCGTTAACGGATGTTAACAGGGCTTTTCGTGATGTTTAGTCAAATTCTTTATATTCATTTACAAGCTTGAAGACAGTTCCGGATAACAAGAACAGTGCGATTAAGTTTGGAATTGCCATCAGACCATTGAAGGTATCGGCGATATTCCATACAAGTCCAAGATCCATAGTAGCACCAATCATTGCAACGAGAGAATATACGATCATAAAAGGTTTGATGACCTTTGCAGAGAAAATAAATTCAATGCAGCGAGCTCCATATAATCCCCATCCGATGATTGTGGAAAATGCAAAACAGCACATGGAAACAGCTGTAAATATAGATACCCAGTTTCCGTATGTGGATGTGAATCCAAGGATTGTAAGCTCAGCTCCGGCAGCTTCGCCATATGCAATCGGTACGCCGCTGCAAAGGATTACAAGTGCTGTCAGTGTACAAATGACGATGGTGTCGGTAAATACTTCAAATACTCCGAAGAAACCTTGTTTGACAGGTTTCTGAGTGTCTGCACAAGCGTGTGCGATGGAACCTGTACCAAGTCCGGCTTCGTTTGAGAAGATTCCGCGGGAAACACCTTTTTTCAATGTCATAAATGCACTTCCAACGATTCCTCCTGTTACAGAGCGTGGGTTAAAAGCGCCCTCAAAGATGGAAGCAAATACAGCAGGGATATTTTCTATATTCAGGAAAATAACGCCGAGGGCGAGGAGAATATAGAATAATGCCATAAATGGCACAAGTTTTTCAGTTACTTTTCCGATTCGTTTTACACCGCCGAGAAGAACCATCCCGACTAAAAGTGTAAGAATGATACCTTGAATGAGGTTTGCCTGTGAGATCATATCCTGTGAAATGATGTGATAATTCAGCAGAGCAGAGTCGATGGCAGTTGTAATTGTGTTGACCTGTGTCGCATTACCGGTTCCAAATACGGTAAGTACTCCAAATGCTGAGAACAGAATGGCAAGCCACTGCCAGTTTTTGCCAAGACCATTTTTGATATAGTACATAGGACCGCCGACAAGTTCTCCGTTTTCATTCGTTTCGCGGAAATGGACAGCCAGTGTTACTTCGGCGAATTTTGTACACATTCCGAGAATCGCGGAAATCCACATCCAGAAGACTGCTCCGGGACCACCGATTGCAATAGCTCCTGCGACACCGGCAATATTACCGGTTCCGACAGTGGCGGCAAGTGCGGTACAGACAGCCTGGAATGGTGTAATCGCACCATCACTGGCATCTCTTTTTCGGAAAATACGACCGATTGTTGTTTTAATGGCATATGGAAATTTACGAATCTGCAAAAAGCGGGTTCGGATACTTAGATAAAGACCCACACCGATAATGCAGATCATAGCCGGAACACCCCAGATAAAGTTGTTTACGGCAGAGTTGACAGTTTCAATAATATGTAACATAAAAAATCCTCTCTTCCTAAATAGAAACAAAATTCTGCTAAGCAGAGTTTAAATTAAAATAAAAAATCGCTGTGATTTGTAAAAATTCACCAGCGAAACATACAAAAGATATAATATCAGAAAATATCAGAAAAATCAATAAAAGGATGGATTGATTTTACCGGTTTAATGTGTTAAGTTGGTATAATGAATAAGAATCCGTAGGGGAAACGGTGAAGAAAGGTATGGATGTCAAAATAATTGGCAAAACATGGCAGAGGAGAATAAAATGATAGTTGCTTTAATTGAAAAAATCTATAGTTTTTTGTGGGGAGACTTGCTTCACATTCCATTGCCCGGAGGAAGCAGTATTGGTATTTCATTACTTATTATATTGTTGATTCCGACAGGAATTTATTTTACGATCCGCACAAGATTTTTATCAATCCGACTGATGCCGGATATGATAAGAGCTCTTGTAGAGAAAAAAGAAGAAAAATCAAGTTTATCGACATTTCAGACATTGCTGGTATCTACAGCAACCAGAGTAGGAATGGGAAATCTTGTCGGTGTTGTAGCGGCGATATCGGTCGGAGGAGCCGGATCCGTCTTCTGGATGTGGCTTATGGCTTTGATCGGTTCATGTACAGCATTTGCAGAGGCAACGCTGGCACAGCTACATAAGCAGAAAGATCCACTGTATGGAGGCTTTCGTGGAGGACCGGCATACTATATCCATGATTGTGTAGAAGTAAAAACAGGAAAGAAACATAAAAAAGTAATCTGGGCAGTATTATTTGCTGTTTCAGGTCTGGTCTGCTGGTGTGGAATCAGTCAGGTAATCAGTAATTCAGTGGCTTCTTCATTCCAGAATGCGTTTGATATTCCGCCGTTATATACAACAATTCTTCTTGTTGCGGTAGCTGCGGTAATTGTATTACGAAAAAATGCTACGGTTAAGGTATTGGATTTTATGGTTCCGGTTATGGCGGTATGCTATTTTGCAATCACAATATTTATTATCATAACAAATATTGGACATGTTCCGGCAGTATTTACAAGAATATTTGAAGAAGCATTTGGACTTCGTCAGGCAGCGGCAGGCGGGGTCGGTGCAGTTATCATGAATGGTGTAAAAAGAGGATTGTTCTCAAATGAAGCTGGTTCCGGTTCAGCTCCATGTGCCGCCGCGGCAGCAGATTGTCACAGACCGGCACAGGCAGGATTAGTTCAGGCTCTTGGCGTATTTGTGGATACCATCATCATTTGTACATGTACAGCTATGATCATGCTTCTGGCTCCGCAGGAATTGACAGAAGGATTGACAGGCATGGAATTGCTTCAAACAGCGATGGGATATCATATGGGACGATTTGGAGTTATATTCATTGCAGTTACATTGTTTTTATTTAGTTTTTCAACATTTCTTGGAATTCTGTTTTATGCCCGCAGTAATGTCGCCTATTTGTTTGGGGATAAATGGTGCTGGCAGACAGCTTATAAAGTACTCGCACTTGTCATGCTGTTCATCGGAGGTATTGCAGCATATACATTTGTATGGGATCTTGGAGATGTCGGAATTGGATTAATGACAATATTCAATGTAGTATTCTTATATTTACTGGCAGATGAAGCGATAGATGAACTAAAAGATTACGAAAAAAGTAAAAAACTGAAAAAATAAGGTTAATTATTAAAAAATTAGTTGTAAATGTGATATATTTGGGGAAAGTGATAGAATGTCATATTCAAAAAAGAGAAGAGTATCCTACATAGCGGTTTTCGTATGTGTGGCGGCAGCATTGCTTTGCCGCCATGTGAAAAAGACATCGGATATCGAAAATATAATATTAGATCAGAGCCGTACTTGTCTGTATCTGGGTTTATATATAGCATGGGGGATTTATTTGCAAAAGAGAGTAGTAAATTCTAAAATCAGAAGATGTCTTGTTGAAATCGCCTGCCTGATGGTTTTTTGGATTTTTTTGCGAAGTATAAAATATCATATTTTAATGGAAGTATTCAGTAGAAGAATGTGTTGGTATTTGTATTATATTCCATGTACGATGATTCCGACGCTGGGACTCAATGCAGCAATATTGATGGGAGAAGAGGAGGAGAAGAATACAAGGGTTCGCACATTAGCGCTTGTGCTTCCGGCAATTTTATTAGCTCTTTTAGTTATTACAAATGATTTTCATCAGCTTGTATTTTCTTTTCCGGGCGGAAAGCCATTTTCAGATGCAGAGTATCAGTATGGACCGGTTTTCTTTGCCGTCCAGATTTGGGTAATTTTCTGCCTGATTGCAATGGAAGTGATTTTAACTAAAAAAAGTAAAATTCCAAACAAAAGAAGAATTTGGCTCCCATTTTTCCCAGGGGCACTGCTTCTTATCTGGAATTTTGGCAATGTTATTGGAATATCTGTTATAAGGAATTATTTTGGTGACATGGCAGTGGTTTGCTGCCTGTTGATGTCAGCAATTTATCAAAGCTGTATTTACTGCGGATTAATTGAGACAAATACCCGGTATACGGAATTATTTCAGGCGGCAGGAGGAATTTCAGCAGAGATTACAGATGACAGATGGAAGGTATGGTATCGTTCAGGAGAATTTCCTGATATTACAAATCAGATGCGACATGACGCAAAATATGCACCATTGATGCTGGAACATGGTATTCAGATCAAGCATATTTCTTTGCGGGGAGGTCATGCATTTTGGGCGGAAGATATCTCACCGGTATTGGATCAGTATAAAGAATTAGAAGAACTTCAGGTGGAGTTGACGGAAAGAAATCGGTTATTACAGATTGCTTATGAAAAGGAAGCGGAGAAAAAAGCAATTGAAGAGAAGAACCGTTTGTTTAATTTGATACAGAATCAGACAAAGCAACAGATTCATTTATTAGATTATTATCTGGATGAGCTTCAGAAGACGGATTCAGAAGAGATTTATGATAAGCTTCTCAGAAAAATTGTGGTAGTCGGAACATATATGAAGCGTCGAAAGAATTTGATTTTGTCGCAGAAAGAAAAACAGGCAAAGTTAACGGCGGAGGATTTAAAAAGAAGTCTGACAGAGTCGTGTGATAGTTTAAAGCTTTGCGATATCAAAGGAAGCTTTTATATTGATTCAACGATAAAATCGCTTGGGGATGACAGTATTTTAACCTGTTATGATTTTTTTGAATGGGTAATAGAAGAATTAATAGACGAACTCCAATCTGTTTTTCTGCGTATTGCAGAGATTGACGGACAGCTTAAAATTGCGGTAACAGTGAAAGGACCGAGTGATTTAACAGTATTGTTGAAAAAGAATCCAGGGCTTTATATTGAGCAGGAAGCAGAGGATGAATGGTTTGCATCGTTAAAAGTCTGAGCAAATAGTAGGAGAAAACAGGATGTATAGTTATGTGACATATGGTGTAAAACTGCATAATATATTGATGGTTTTGATGGAAATAGGTCTGATTTTGGAGTTGTGGATTTTCTTCTCAAGATTAATACGTTCAGCTGGATTAAAAAAAATAATGAGAATAGGAATTCTGTTTTTGATGTCCTTTGTGCTGATGTGTTTTTTCTTAAATGACCATAGATATCAGATTGGAGAAAATAATCACCCTTCGTTTTTGATGAAAATCCCAATATGGATATTTTTAGCAGGAATGTCTTTGTTGATTATCTGCTTGTGTCTGCTAGTTAGAAATGAAATACTCACATGTCGGAAAAATATTTCAGCCTGGTCGGTTAAAGAGACAATGGATGATGTTCCATGCGGTGTCTGTGTTTCCGATTCCTGGGGACGTATCGTATTATCTAATAAAAAAATGAGAGAATTAAGCAGGATGCTGACCGGGGCAGTACTGCAGAATTATGAAGATTTGAAGCAGGTATTAGATGGAAATAAATCAGTTCAAGGAGTGACCAGACTTAGTCCGGAAAATGGTGTGCTTTATTTACCAAATGGCACAGTGTGGATGTTTCAAAACTATATGTTAACGGAAGAAGAAGTTGCGGGGTATCTTCAGACAGTGGCATTTGATGTCACAGAAATATATTTTAACAGTGAAAAAATCCGGATGAAGAATGAAAAACTGAAATTGTTAAATCAAAAATTGAAAAAAATGTATGAGCAAATTGATGAAAGTATTCGTGAACAGGAGACTCTCAAAATGAAAATGCAGGTGCATGACAGTTTTGGACGTAGTCTTCTTACAATCCGCCGTATGCTGGAAGGTAATAAAGAACCGGATTATATGAAAAATCAGCTGGAAATCTTAAAGCAGTCAGTATATATATTGTCTGGGATTACGCAGGATGATACAGAGAAACAATATGAGGAATCAATAAAACATGCGGAAAAACTAGGGGTTTCTGTGGAGATTGAAGGTGAGCTTTGTAATGAACATCAAGTCGCACTGATAACGGATAAAGCAATTCGTGAATGTGTTACAAATTGTATACGGCATGCACATGGAAGAAGAGTGTATGTACAAAGTTATAAAACTCGTGAAGGGTGGAAGGTCTGCATTACAAATGACGGAGAAAGACCGAAAGAAGGAAGCAGAGAAGGCGGTGGTCTTTCTGCTTTGCGAGAAGTTGTCGAGAGAGACGGAGGAGAAATGACAACAAAATTTGAGCCGGAGTTTTTGTTGGTTTTAAAATTACCGTTTTCGGAAACAGAAGAAGAGTAAGACATAGACGGGGAAGAGGAGGTAAGCAAAGATGATACGTATATTAATAGTGGAAGATCAGAAGATCATGCAGAAATATTTTGAATATCTTATAGAGAATAATAAAGAAGAATTTCAGCATGTACAGACGATCGCAGATGCATATGAGGCAATAAAAATATGCAATAAAACAAGAGTAGATCTTGTGTTGATGGATGTACAGACATTTCATAACCACGATGGACTTAAAGCCGGTAAAGAAATCAAAGAAGCACATCCGAAAATCAAAGTATTGATCGTTACCTCTCTGATTGACCCGGAAGTGCTGGCAAGAGCAAAGTCAGGGAGTGCAGATAGTCTTTGGTATAAAGATCATGGGGACGAGGAAATTCTTGACGTTATTCGACGAACATTAGAAGGACAAAGAGTGTTTCCGGATATCTCTCCGGATGTGCAGTTAAATTGGATCCAGAGTGATGAAATCAGTCCGAGACAGTTAGAGATGCTGCGTTTGTACATAAAAGGTATGTCATATTCGGAAATTGCGAAAAAGATGGGATGTTCTACGGCAGGAGTTAGATGGAATTTCCAGGAAATGATCTCAAAAGCGGGATATTCCTGCAAAGAAGATTTGATCGCAGCAGCATTGGAGAGTAAATTACTTGTTACAACATTGAAATAGTGAGAGCATTGCAGATTTTCTGCAGTGCTTTCTTTTTTTGAAAAATACCTATCATAAGTGCTAGTGTCAGAAAACTTTGTTGATGTGATAATAATTATAACAGAAATGCTATAACAAAAAGGAAGGAGGAATGGCTATGAAGAGAAAAATAATTAGTATGTTATTAATCGCATCTATGATTGTGATCTCGACTACATCATGTGGAAAAGAAAAGCCAGCAGAAGATAAGAAAGTATCTGCGGGAACGGAAAAGACAAAGAGTACCAATACGCAGGATTACGAACCGGCAGGAGTTACAAAAAAAGAATACCAGAATATGACAGCACAGGATCTTCTTGATAGAATTAAAGATTTAGAAAACCTGACAGAGGACGAAGCGGTAGAACTTGTATCAACATTTGCATATGTAGATTATGATGAAGAGTTTAATCGAGAAGAAAATATAACGGATGAGGCATTAAAGGAGATTCGCGATGCAGGAGGATCACTGCCTGATTCAGAGAGTTTTCTTGAAACTCTTATAACGAGTGAGAACGCAAAAGTACGAGCATACGGATTTGGAGAGTTGGGAGGATTCTTATCTGATACATTAGGAAAGACGGTAAAAGAAACATTGGATAAAGAAACAGATCAGGTAGTTTTGTATGCAGCAATAGACTCACTTTCATCTTGTGGAGAGGATCCATATTTTGCGAAGTTTTTTATAAAAATGGCAGAGAATGAAAATCCGCGGATTCGAGAAGAAGCGGCATTTGCAATTGGAAATCGCTGGTCGATCGGAGCTGAGGGCATGGAAGAAACCATTACAAAATTAATGGAAGATGAAGATGAGAATGTACGAGCGACTGCATGTAGCCGTGCCGGAGAGCTCGCAAATGACGAATTGCTTGAACCATTAATGGAAATTTTAAATGATCCAGACCAAATAGATTTACATGATGAATGCTTTGAGTCATTAATGACAATGTGGCTGGATTCTCCGTTCTATAACAATATGAGTGAAGCAGCATATCGGGCTACAATAGATTACTTGTCAACCACACCACGAACAGAAGGAATTCCTTCCTGGGATTGTGTGTTTAGGTTACGTAATATTGATGAAGAAGATTTAGATGAGTGGAAAACAAAAGCAACATATTATGATTCAGACGAGATTTGTAATATTATGATTGATATTCTTGCAGATCCAGAAGCAGACTGGCTTGCAAGAAATCAGGCAATAAGTGTAATTCTAACAATTGGAAGTGATGCACAGAAAGAAAAATTAAAATCAACAGTGGAAGGTCTGACAGATGATGAGGCATCTTATCTGCAGGAACAATATGCAGAAGCAATAGAGGAAAGCTAAAAATTACAAAACTAAATAGTAGAAAGCCTACTAATAAAAAGTCAAGTATAAATTGAAAAAAGTTTTTACTTGAGAAATAGGTATGCCAAAAAAGCTG
>CAKSAJ010000001.1 GCA_934435195.1 uncultured Schaedlerella sp. | reverse complement strand
AATAATGCAAAATCGGCGGTCTAATTTGACCGCCGATAAAAAATCAAAAAATTTACACACTTTGCTTGACAAACTCGAAATGTATCTATTCTTCGGCTAAATCAGCCCATTGTTCATAAAGTGTTTCCAATTCTTCTTCATTTGAAGATTTTTCAACAGCAAGCTCCTGGCATTTTACAGAATTAGAATAAATATCTTCCTGTGTCATCAATTCGTCAATTTCCTGATTTCGTGTTTCTAAAACAGCAATTCGTTCTTCTGTCTTTTTCAAATCATTTTTACGCTTTCGTTCACGAGCCTGTGCTTCTTTCTGCTCCTGCCAACTTAACTTTTGACCCAAAGGCTCCTGAGATTCAGAAGAAATGTTTGGATTAGTAACTTTTGAATGAACAGAAGTTTCCGGTGAAACAGGAGCATATTTCGCAGTTAATTCCTCTTTTTTCTCAAGATAATAGTCATAGTTTCCAATGTAATTTACAAATGTCTGGTTTACCAATTCCAAAATACGTGAAGCAGTCTGATTAATGAAATAACGGTCGTGAGAAACATATAAGATTGTTCCGGTATAATCGTTTAAGGCCTGCTCAAGAATTTCCTTTGAAGTGATATCCAAATGGTTTGTAGGCTCATCAAGAATCAAAAAATTTGCTTCAGAGAGCATTAATTTGGCGAGCGAAACACGACCTTTTTCACCACCACTTAAATCACGGATGAGTTTAAATACATCATCTGCAGTAAATTGAAATGCGGCTAAAGTATTTCGAATCTGGGTGTTTGTTAGTGTTGGATAGTCATCAGAAATTTCTTCAAAAATGGTCTTACTATCATGAAGTACGTGGTGTTCCTGGTCATAGTATCCAATCTTTACTTTAGAACCTAAAGTAAAAGCACCTTCATCAGCATCCAATACCTGATTTAAAATTTTTAATAAAGTGGTTTTTCCGGTTCCGTTATCTCCGATGATCGCAACATGCTCACCACGTTTGATTTCAAATGAAATATCGGAAAATAGGGTTTGTGTCTCAAATCTTTTTGTTAAATGTTCAACTGTTAAAACATCATTGCCACTGATACAAGAGGGATTCAGTTCAAAATGCATTTCCTGTGTAGAGTCCATCGGTTTGTCAATTCGTTCTATTTTGTCAAGTATTTTTTCACGGCTTTCAGCACGTTTGATGGATTTTTCTCGGTTAAAAGATTTTAATTTTTCAATTACTGCCTCTTGATGTTTGATTTCTCTTTGTTGATTTAAATATTCTTTCATCTGTGCATCACGCAGCTGGCGTTTTTTCTCGGCATAATCCTTATAATTACCATCATACATACGAAGATGTCCTTGATCTATCTCAACAACCTTAGTTACGACTCTGTTTAAGAAGAAACGGTCGTGTGATACGATGAACACAGCTCCCGGGTAATTTAACAGATATGTTTCTAACCAGGATATAGAATTTAAATCCAAATGGTTGGTTGGCTCATCCAATAATAGGATATCTGGTTTTGTTAACAGAAGTTTACCTAAGGAAACACGTGTTTTTTGCCCGCCGGACAGTGTGCTGGCCTCTTTTGAAAACTCGTTTTCCTGAAAACCAAGTCCTTTCAACACCCCTATGATTTCGCTTTCGTACGCATATCCGTTTTTGGATTCAAATTCAGACATCAAACGGTTGTAAGTATTTAAACGATTTTGTAATTCATCACCGGATAATCCCTTTAATTCGTGTTCGATTGTACGAATTTGCTCTTCAAGTTTTATAATGTCTGCTTTTGCAGTCTTTAGTTCTTCGTAAATACTGTTTCCGCTGATTAGATTTTGCTGCTGTGCAAGATAACCAATTGTTTTTCCTTTTGTAAGAACAATATTCCCACTGTCTGTCGGCTCTTCGCCAATGATCATTTTTAAAATTGTTGATTTTCCGGCACCATTCACACCGACAAAAGCAACCTTTTCTCTATCTTCAATATGAAAAGAACCATCTTTTACAATGATACGTTCTCCAAAAGATTTATTTAGATTATGACATGCAAGTATCATATATATATCCTCCTATATTTAAGCATATCGTATTTATTATATCGAAATTTAGATAAAATACAACTAAAGAATTTAGGATTTACAAAAAAATTCAGATAAAATAGTGTGAAAACCGACAAAATATAAAAAATTTTTAGATAAAATACAAAAAAAGTATGTCAAAAGTTTGACTTTGTATAAATAAAACTTTATAATAGATATAGTTTATATTTGGAGGACGATAAGTGTGGAGTCAAGAGGAATATCAAAGGCTGTTATTGGGAGACTTCCAAGATATTACAGATATCTTGGTGAACTCAATGAAGCCGGAGTAGAAAGAATATCATCAAGTGATTTAAGTAAAAAAATGCATGTAACAGCATCACAGATTCGTCAGGATTTGAATAATTTTGGCGGATTTGGCCAACAGGGATATGGTTATAATGTAAAGTATCTTCGCACGGAGATTGGCAAGATACTGGGATTGGACCAGAGTCACAATATGGTAATTATAGGAGCAGGTAATTTGGGACAGGCACTTGCAAATTATGCATCTTTTGCAAGAAACGGATTTATTTTAAAAGGAATCTTTGATGTGAATCCTGAATTGAAAGGAAAAGTGATCAGAGACATTCCGATTCGAATGATGGACGAATTAGAAACAGTTCTTCAGGAAGAAAATATTGATATTGCGGCACTTACAATTCCAAAAACAAAAGCGGTCGAAGTATCTGATATTCTGGTACGTAATGGCATTAAAGCAATTTGGAATTTTGCACATACAGATTTGAATCTTCCGAAAGATGTGATTGTAGAAAGTGTCCATTTATCTGATAGCTTGATGAAGCTTTCCTATAATATTACCCGATATAAAGAAGAACACGGGGAAGAGTAGAAGTATCATAACGTGCAAAAGGGTTATTTAATGCTTTTGCACGTTATTTGTATTTACGCGAGCAACGAGCCAAAGTCCGTGCTTGCACGAGACCTTGGCGACTGCCGCGATAACTTGAGAAACTCGCGAAGCGTGTTTCTCATAGTTTGAAGAAAATTATTTTATTTCGTGCTTTGAGAAAGGATGAGTAAAAATGAGATATTTGCCTACTGGAAATTGGATGCAAAAAGCGGACGCACACACGATTCATGAAATAGGAATTCCATCATTGGTACTGATGGAGCGGGCTGCATTGGGAATTGTTGAGGTTATAAAATCGAAGGCTCCGAAGAACAAAAAGATACTGATAGTATGTGGTTCCGGAAATAATGGAGGAGACGGATTTGCAATCGCAAGATTGTTACATGATGAGAATTATTCCGTAGAAATTGCATTTGTTGGAAAAACAGAGTCAATGAGTGATGAATGTAAACAACAATATTGTATTTGCAAAAATATTGGAATATCAATAGCAACAGAAATTCCGGCCAAAGATTATGGCCTGATCGTAGATGCAATCTTTGGCGTTGGACTTTGCCGGGAGATAAGCGGTAAATATGCTTCTGTGATAGAGCGTTTAAATGCAATGGAAGGATATAAAGTTGCGGTGGATATACCATCGGGAGTTAGTTCTTCGGATGGAAAAATTTTAGGAATAGCGTTTAAAGCGGACTTGACGGTTTCTGTACAATGTGAGAAACTAGGAACTGTTCTGTATCCGGGAAAAGATTTTGCAGGAGAAGTAGTAGTAAAATCGATCGGTATCAATACAGAACTTTATCAAAACAATACAGAAATATGTTATACACTGGAACAGGATGATCTTTGTACATGTTTGCCGAAACGTGTGGCAAATTCGCATAAAGGGACATATGGAAAAGTGCTTATGATTACCGGAAGTGAGGGAATGGCCGGAGCAGCATATTTAAGTGCAAAAGCAGCATATGTAAGCGGAGCAGGACTTGTTCAGATATATACTGCCAAAGAAAACAGAAGCATTCTTCAACAACTGCTGCCGGAAGCAATTATCTCCACGTATACAGAATATTCTGAAGAAGAATTGAAACAATTATTAAATTGGTCGGATGTTGTATGTATTGGATGTGGACTCGGGCAGGGAAAAACAGCAGATAAATTATTACAAGGGGTATTTCAATTCTGTAAAGTCCCATGTATTATTGATGCAGATGGAATCAACCTTTTATCTGAAAGGATGGAATTACTTGAAAAAAGTACATTTCCAATAGCATTAACTCCACATATGAAGGAAATGGCGAGACTTTTAAAGTGTTCGATCGCAAAATTAAATGCAGACCGTATGAATATATTGACTGATTTTGTGAAACGATATCCTGTTGTTTGTGCATTGAAAGACGCTCGTACGTTTGTAGCAAAAGAGAATCATTCTTTATTTGTAAATACTGCGGGAAATAATGCGATGGCAAAAGCAGGTTCAGGAGATGTCCTTGCCGGTGTGATCACAGGGCTTACAGCACAACATATGAACTTGTATGATAGTGTTGTATCAGGAGTGTATCTTCATGCAAACGGAGGAGATTATGCAAAAAAAAGCTGTGGTGTTTATAGTGTACTGGCAGAAGATTTGATTTCAGGAATAAAAGATGTACTAAAGCAGATAGAACAGTAACATTTGATATGGAGGAATAGAACATGAAACAATATACTCGTGTATATGCAAAAATTGATCTGGATGCAATTGCATATAACATGGAACAGATGAAGGAGCGAATCGGAACAGGAGCAAAGTTGGTTGCGGTTATTAAAACAGATGGATATGGACATGGTGCGATTCCGATTGCCAGAATGTTCGAATCAGTAGATTATGTATGGGGTTATGCGACAGCTAGTCTTGATGAAGCAGTTCTCTTGCGTAAAGCTGGAATTTGTAAGCCAATCCTTGTGTTAGGATGTGTATTTCCAGATCAGTATGAGGATATGATCCGTTACGAAGTACGTCCTGCTACATATACAGAAGAAATGGCAATAGAAATATCAAAACAGGCTGTTAAATTAAATAAAACGGCATATTTGCATATTAAAATTGATACAGGAATGGGACGTATTGGTTTTGCGGTATCGGATGAAACAGCAGATATTATTGAGAGAATAAGTAAGTTACCAAACATAAAAATTGAAGGAATGTTCACGCATTTTGCGAAGGCAGATGAAAAAGATAAAAGTTATACATATCAACAGCATGAGAAATTTGTTTGGATGAAACAGGCACTGGAAGAGAGAAATCTGGAAATTCCATATATTGATTGCGATAATAGTGCCGGAATTATAGACTTTCCAAATATGAAGCACAATCTGGCAAGAGCAGGAATTTCTTTATATGGAATGTATCCGTCCGATGAAGTAAATAAAGATGCAATTTCATTAAAACCGGCATTGGAATTAATCAGTCACATTTCTTTTGTGAAAAATGTAGAAGCAGGTACTTCAATCAGTTATGGCGGTACATTTGTGGCACCAAAGGCAATGCGAATAGCTACAATCCCTGTCGGATATGGAGACGGATACCCACGTTCTCTTTCAAACAAAGGAGCTGTTTTGATTCATGGAAAACGTGCTCGTATTTTAGGAAGAGTTTGTATGGACCAGTTTTTAGTAGATGTTACGGATATCCCGGAAGCAAAATTTATGGATGAAGTTGTGCTGGTAGGAAAAGATCAGACAGAAACTATAACAATAGATGAGTTGGCAGAACTTAGCGGAAGATTTAACTATGAATTTATATGCTGCCTTGGAAAAAGAATCCCAAGAGTTTATATTCAGGATGGAAAAATAGTAGAACAGATTGATTATTTTGCATAGCATAACTTAAAATGAATACAATTACACAAAGAATTCTCGTTAATGCTTTTAGAATAACTATAAAAAAAGCGGACATACTAATAGTAAAATATGATGAGAATCGGAGTGTGAAAAATTTGGTTGTAAAGCGTGGAGATATTTACTATGCAGACCTAAGTCCGATTATCGGTTCGGAACAAGGTGGCGTACGCCCGGTCCTGATCATTCAAAATGATGTTGGAAATCGTCACAGTCCGACTATAATCTGTGCTGCAATTACATCACGTATGAATAAAGCAAAATTACCGACGCATATTGAAATTAGTTCAGGAAGATACCATTTAGTAAAAGATTCGGTTATATTGCTGGAACAGATTCGAACAATAGATAAGCAACGACTTCGGGAATATGTATGCCATGTAGACAGTAGAATGATGGGAAAGGTTAACCATGCGATTCAAATCAGTCTTGGTCTGGATACATAAACACTTTACAGATAAACCAAATAGTGGTAGTATGAATAAGATAATGTGTCATGTTGCCCAGGCAATTTGTCACACCGGAAAAGAAAAAAGAAGAGGAGAATGAGAAATGTCAGGACATTCTAAATTTGCGAATATTAAACACAAAAAAGAAAAAAATGATGCAGCAAAAGGAAAAATCTTTACTAAGATTGGTCGTGAACTTGCTGTAGCCGTTAAGGAAGGTGGCGGACCTGACCCGACTAGTAACAGTAGACTTCGTGATGTAATCGCTAAGGCAAAATCAAATAACATGCCAAACGATACGATTGAAAGAAATATTAAAAAAGCAGCTGGTGAAGGTTCAGGCGACAATTATGAACATATTACATATGAAGGATATGGACCGAACGGAACAGCAATTATTGTCAGAACACTGACAGATAATAAGAATAGAACAGCTTCTAATGTCAGAAATGCATTTACAAAGGGAAGCGGTAATGTAGGAACACCGGGATGTGTGTCTTTCATGTTTGATGAAAAAGGACAGATCATCGTTGACAAAGAAGAATGTGATATGGATGCAGATGAGTTAATGATGCTTGCACTTGATTCGGGAGCAGAAGATTTCGTAGATAATGACGATAGCTATGAAATTCTTACAACTCCAGAAGATTTCAGTGATGTTCGTCTGAAATTAGAAGAAGCAGGAATTGCTATGGTGAATGCTGAAGTGACAATGATTCCGCAGACATACGTTGAACTGACGAAAGAGGAAGACCTTAAAAATATTCAGAAAACATTAGATCTTCTTGAAGAAGATGACGATGTACAGGATGTATATCACAACTGGGACGAGTAATATAAAGGAGGGTACTGTATCTAAGGATATGGTATCCTTTTTGATTGTTATATATTAAAAACGACAGCTGAATAATAAGAACAGGTATACTTTAACAAATTCACTCCATACTATATAGAAAATGTAAGGAGGAATTTGGGATAATGGATATATCATATAAAAATACATCGAAAGAAAGCAGGGGCGAACAGGAAGAAATCCGTGAAGAAATAAAGGAAACAGGAACACTTTGGTTAGAAAATGATAAACGTCATCACAAAATCCAGATGATTACAATTATTGGAGAAATAGAAGGACATGAGGCATTATCAGGGAATACAAAATCTACGAAATATGAGCATATTCTGCCAAAACTGGCACAAGTGGAGGATGATGAAGAAACAGAGGGAGTTCTTATTTTGTTAAATACATTAGGAGGTGATGTTGAAGCCGGACTTGCAATTGCAGAAATGATTGCATCTCTTAGTAAACCTTCGGTGTCTCTGGTGCTTGGTGGAAGTCACTCCATAGGAGGACCGCTTGCGGTTTCGGCAGATTATTCATTTATTGTACCAAGTGGAACCATGATCGTTCATCCGGTCCGCTCCAATGGAATGTTTATCGGAGTCTATCAAAGCTATCGAAATATGGAACGTACACAAGACCGTATAACCAGCTTTATTTCAAAACATTCCAATATAAGTCAGGCAAGACTGGAAGAACTGATGCTTGATCCAACTCAGCTTGTAAAAGATGTCGGAACTATGCTGGAAGGTACAGATGCAGTGAAAGAAGGAATGATCGATGAGGTTGGTGGGATAAGCCAGGCATTGAATAAACTACATGAAATGATTGAAGAACAAAAAAAATAATGTTATACTATATTGAGTATGTTTAACACCAAGGGGGATGTATCATGGCTGCAAAGTCAACCAAGAAACGAAAGACAACAACCAAAAAACCAACTAAAAAACAGCAGCAGGAGAACGTAGCAATTCGTGATGAAATATGTATTTTATGTGTACTTGCCGTATGCATTTTACTTTTGATCAGTAACTTTGGCATTGGCGGCATGGTCGGAGAAGCTGTATCATCTGTGTTGTTTGGCTTATTTGGCTGGATCGCATATTTAATCCCTGTGCTTATATTTAGCGTGGTCGCTTTTCTGATTTCAAACAGAGGAAACAGCCACGCGTACATAAAAAGTATTGCATTATTTGTACTTGTTGTATTACTTGCAACATTGCTTGAACTTATTATGAATCCATATGACGCAACAGCAGGGCTTATGACATATTATCACCAGTCAAGTGCGAATCGAACAGCGGGTGGCCTGTTTGGTGGATTTTTAATGAAATTATTGTGTCCGCTTATCGGGAAAGCAGGAACCTATGTCGTTGTGATAGTTCTGGCAATCGTATGTGTTATCTTAATTACAGAAAAATCATTACTTCAGCCACTTGGGCGAAAGAGTAAAGTAGTATATGAGGATGCTAAGAAATTAAAAGAAACAACAGCTATAAAAACAGCACAGAAAAGAGCAGCACAAAAGAAAGAAAAGACAGCAAGATTAGAAGCAGAAGCAAAAGAACAGCAGACAACTGTATCAAAGCCAACACAAAAACGTAACAAAAAAGTATCAGGTGTTTCATTTGCCACAACATTGTTGGAAACACCTGTACGTGGAAAGTCACCGGAACTTAAGGAATTAATCCCAGAAGAACCAGTGGAAGATATGACTATCAAACCACTGGATGAGATGCCGGAGCTTACAATAGAATCACCATTTGATGATGTAGATATGCCAGATATAAGCGAACCTGTTCAGGAGGCAGAAACGATGGCTGTTGAAGATGCAATTGCACCGATAGAATCTGTGTCTGTATCGGAAGAACCGGAAGAGACAGACATGACTGAAACAACAATTAAGCAGACACGGAAACACTTATCACCGGAAGAAAAGGCGGCGGTAACAAAAGAAACAGAGTCTGTGGAAGCAGCCGTTCAGGCACAGAATACAGCACCTGCTAAGAAGTATCTTACTCCACCATTAGATTTGTTAAAAAAGGGAAAAGCATCCGGAGGCGATTCTAATGCACATTTGCGCGCCACTGCGATGAAGCTGGAGCAGACCCTTTTGAATTTTGGAGTAAAGGTTCATGTGACAAATGCCAGTTGTGGTCCATCTGTGACAAGATATGAGCTTCAACCAGAACAAGGCGTTAAAGTTAGCAAAATTGTAGGGCTTGCAGATGACATTAAACTAAATCTGGCAGTGTCAGATCTTCGAATTGAAGCTCCGATTCCAGGGAAAGCAGCCGTCGGGATTGAAGTACCTAATGAAGAAAATACAGCAGTAATGCTTCGAGATCTTTTAGAAGCACCTGAATTTCAGAAAAGTAAAGCAAAACTTGCATTTGCTGTAGGAAAAGATATTGCAGGGAAGGTAATTGTAGCCGATATTGCAAAAATGCCCCATTTACTTGTGGCAGGTGCAACAGGTTCGGGAAAATCTGTCTGCATTAATACAATTATTATGAGTCTTATATATAAGGCAGATCCGGAAGATGTCAAATTGATCATGGTCGACCCGAAGGTTGTAGAATTAAATGTTTATAATGGAATTCCACATTTGCTTATTCCGGTAGTGACAGATCCTCGTAAAGCGGCTGGAGCTTTAAACTGGGCAGTCGCGGAGATGATGAAACGATATCAACTGTTTGCAGAATATAATGTACGTGACTTGAAAGGTTTTAATGAAAAAGTTTCAAACCTCGAACCAGCCGAAAATAATCCGAAAAAAATGGCTCAGATTGTTATTATTGTCGACGAGTTGGCAGATTTGATGATGGTAGCTCCAAAAGATGTAGAGGGTGCAATCTGTCGTTTGGCTCAGTTGGCGCGTGCTGCTGGTATCCATTTGATTCTGGCAACACAAAGACCATCTGTAAATGTTATCACAGGATTGATTAAAGCCAATATGCCATCACGTATAGCATTTGCGGTATCTTCGGGTGTAGATTCTCGAACAATTATAGACATGAATGGAGCAGAAAAGCTTCTTGGAAAAGGAGATATGCTCTTTTATCCGACTGGTTATCCAAAACCAGTACGTGTACAGGGCTCTTTTGTTTCTGATAAAGAGGTTCAGCAGGTTGTAGATTACCTGATCAATCAGAATGGCGGGGCAACTTATAGTAGTGACTTAGAAGAACATCTAAGTAATGACAATTCCGTAGAACTTTCCGGTAGTGCAGTCTTTTCCGGAAATCCTTCAGAAACGGAAGATAATCGGGATCATTATTTTGCGGATGCAGGCTTCTTCATTATAGAAAAAGAAAAGGCGTCGATCGGAATGCTACAGAGAATGTTCAAAATAGGATTTAATCGAGCCGCAAGAATTATGGATCAGCTTGCAGAGGCACAGGTGGTAGGACCCGAAGAAGGTACAAAACCAAGAAAGGTATTGATGACCAAAGAAGAATTTGAAGAGTATTTAGGAACAGGTAAGAAGGAGGACTAGCAATGAAAACAGATATTCAAATTGCACAGGAGGCACAGATGCTGCCAATTAAAGAGGTGGCAGCAAATGCAGGTATTACAGAGGATGATTTAGAACTTTACGGAAAATATAAAGCAAAGCTTTCAGAAGATTTCTGGGATAAGATTAAAGACAATCCGGATGGAAAACTGGTATTGGTAACAGCAATTAATCCAACTCCGGCAGGAGAGGGAAAAACAACAACATCTGTTGGATTAGGACAGGCGTTTGCCAAGTTAGATAAAAAGGCAATCATTGCACTTCGTGAACCATCTCTTGGACCTTGTTTCGGAATTAAGGGAGGTGCAGCTGGTGGCGGTTATGCACAGGTTGTCCCGATGGAAGATTTGAACTTACATTTCACAGGAGATTTCCATGCAATTACATCTGCTAATAATCTGCTCGCTGCAATGTTAGATAATCATATTCAGCAGGGAAATGCTCTTCAGATCGATCCACGACAGGTCGTATGGAAACGTTGTGTTGATATGAATGACAGAGTGTTGCGTAATATTGTTGTAGGTCTTGGAAACAAGATGGATGGAATGGTTCGTGAAGATCATTTCGTTATTACAGTAGCTTCTGAAATTATGGCAATCCTTTGCCTTGCTGATGACCTTCAGGATTTAAAACGCAGACTTGGAAGAATCATCGTTGCATACAATTTTAACGGAGATCCTGTTACAGCAGATGATTTGCAGGCAACAGGTGCAATGACTGCATTACTCAAAGATGCGATCAAACCGAACCTGATTCAGACATTAGAACACACTCCTGCCTTAGTACATGGAGGTCCATTTGCTAATATCGCACATGGATGTAACAGTGTGCGTGCAACAAAGATGGCTTTAAAAATGGCAGATATTGCAATTACAGAAGCCGGATTCGGTGCAGATCTTGGCGCGGAAAAATTCATGGATATCAAATGTAGAAAAGCAGGTTTAAAACCAGATGCTGTTGTTTTAGTTGCAACAGTACGAGCATTGAAGTATAATGGTGGAGTTGCTAAAGCTGATTTGGCAGAAGAGAATCTAGATGCACTGAAAAAAGGAATCGTGAATTTAGAGAAACATATTGAAAATATACAGAAATTCGGAGTACCTGTAATAGTTACACTGAATTCATTTATAACAGATACAGATGCTGAAAATGAATATATTCGTCAGTTCTGCGAAGAGAGAGGCTGTGAATTCGCACTTTCAGAAGTATGGGAAAAAGGCGGAGAAGGCGGAATTGCACTTGCAGAAAAGGTATTGAATACATTAGAAAATAAAGAAAGCCATTTCCATACACTTTATGAAGATGAATTATCTTTGAAAGAAAAAATTGAGAAAATTTCAAAAGAAATTTATGGAGCAGACGGCGTGGTTTATGAGCCGGCAGCACAAAAACAGATTGCAAAAATAGAAGCAATGGGATTTGGAGAACTTCCAATATGTATGGCGAAAAATCAATATTCATTCTCAGATGACGCAAAGAAGCTGGGAAGACCAGAAAACTTTGATATTCATATTCGTGAAGTTTATGTTGATGCAGGGGCTGGATTTGTTGTTGCACTGACAGGTTCGGTTATGACTATGCCGGGACTTCCAAAAGTGCCGGCTGCCAACAATATCGATGTGTCTGAAGATGGAAAAATTACAGGACTGTTTTAAGGAGAAACAAAAACAATGCAGTTAATCGATGGAAAAAAGATTTCAAAAGAAATTAAGGATGAATTAAAAGAAGAAGTAGCCGTATTAAAGGCAAATGGAAAAGAAGTGTGTCTTGCTGTTGTTCAAGTTGGAAACGATCCGGCATCTTCAGTTTATGTAAACAATAAAAAGAAAGCCTGTGCCTATATTGGTATTGAATCAGAAAGTTATGAACTTCCGGAAGAGACAACAGAAGAAGAATTATTACTTTTAATTGAACGTCTGAATAAAGAAGATCATGTAAATGGAATACTGGTTCAGCTGCCACTTCCGTCCCATATTGACGAAGATAAGATTATACGTGCTATTTCTCCGGATAAGGATGTAGACGGATTTCATCCAGTTAGTGTAGGACGTCTGTGGATTGGAGAGAAAGGGTTCTTATCTTGTACGCCGGCAGGTATTATTCAGTTATTAAAACGTTCTGGAATTACAGTAGACGGAAAAGAATGTGTGATTGTCGGACGTAGTAATATTGTAGGAAAACCGATGGCTGCATTACTTCTGAGAGAAAATGGAACAGTTACAGTTACGCATTCACATACAAATAATTTAAAAGACATTACAAAGAGAGCTGATATTTTGATTGTTGCAATTGGCAGAAAGCAATTTATAACAGCAGATTATGTAAAAGAGGGTGCAGTTGTTATCGATGTGGGTATGCATCGTGATGAGAATAATAAGCTTTGCGGAGATGTCGCATTTGATGAAGTAGCAGAGCATACATCTGCAATTACCCCGGTTCCAGGCGGCGTAGGACCGATGACGATTGCAATGTTAATGAACAACTGCGTAGAAACAGTAAGAAAATAGGAGGAACCATTTATGAAATGTGCAAATTGTGGTGCAGATATTCCAGCTGGAATGCTTATATGTCCTGACTGTGGCACAGAAGTTCAGATGGTTCCGGATTATAATCCTTTAGACGATGTACTTACTCGTGAAGTAAAGGGTTCTGTAGAGGATGTGACACGCCCATTGCCTAATAGCAGTGGGCAGGTATACCAGCAAAGAAATCGTTCAAGACAACAACCACAGAATTCAACTCGTGTATTGGGTCAGGGAGAATTAGATCGTATCCGTTCAAGCCAGATGCAGGCATCTCAAAAAAGCAATTATCGCGGGAGAGATACAGTTGGAGAAGAGAGAATCAGACCAACAGGACGCGATACAAGGACACAACAGACGAATTATAGAACACCTGATGAAAGACGACGTCAAAAAGCATTGCGGATGCAACAGGCAAAAAAGAAACGTAGAAATATGATGATCGTTGTTGTGGCTATTTTGATTGCAGTTGGAGTTGGCGGAGTTTTTCTTTATCAGAATTCTTATTCAGGAACTTTAAATAAAGCAGAGAAAGCTTATCAGTCTGGTGAATATAGTAAAGCCATTCGGTATTACAATCTTGCAATTGCAAAAGATAATACGCGTGCAACAGCATATGTAGGGCTGTCAAAAGTATATATTGCCCAGGATGAATTGGATAAAGCAGAAAACATGTTCTTAAATGCGATTGATTCACAGCCGGAAAATGCAGATTTGTATGAGGCTCTTGCACAATTTTATATCAAGACGGATCAGGCAGATAAAATTTCAGGTACGTTGGATGGCAGTAGTAAAAGTGTTTTAAAAGAAATGAGTGATTACGTCTCTGATATGCCGGAATTTAGTCTGGAAGAAGGAACGTATACAGAAGTGCAACAGGTTTCTTTGTCTGGAAATGGGAAAATTTATTATACAACAGACGGAAATGAACCGACAACTGACAGCACGTTATATACAGAACCGATTCTGATTGAAGATGGTACGGTTGTTATAAAAGCGATTTGTGTAAATAAAAAGGGAATCCCTAGTCTGGTTGCAACAAAAACATATCAGGTTGAGATTCCAATTGAAGATGCACCAGCTGTTACACCATCTACCGGACAATATACTTCTGCAACACAGATCAGTATTACAGTTCCGGAAGGATATACAGCATATTATACAATGGATAATACAACACCAACAACAGCATCAACGCAATACACCGGTCCAATCGACATGCCGGAGGGACAGACGATTTTTTCTGCGATTCTTGTCAACAAGAATGGAAAAACAACACAGGTCACGAAAAGAAATTATGTATTGAATTTACAATGATATAAAAAGAAATCTGCTGGATAAAAAAAGAATCCTTCAGATTTCTTTTTTTTTATTTTTGAGATTAAAAACAGTAAAAATAGTATGCATTTGAAACCTGATTTTTAGAACGACAATTTTGAAAAAATCCAGTGTATTTATTACCAAAAATAAAGAAAAAATTTTGGTGATAATTCTTCGCCTAATTTTCCGGATTGCCTTGTGTGAAAAGATTAACAGTGCTATAATATAAACATGTTAAAAAAATAACACATTGAAGGAGATGTAGTATAATGAGTCGATTTACATTACCAAGAGACATTTATCACGGAAAAGGATGTCTGGAAGAACTGAAAAATTTGAAAGGAACAAAAGCAATCCTCGTTGTAGGTGGTGGCTCTATGAAACGTCAGGGCTTTCTTGACAGAGCAGTGAACTACTTAAAAGAGGCAGGAATGGAAGTACAATTATTCGAAGGCGTTGAGCCAGATCCATCTGTAGAGACTGTTATGAAGGGTGCTGAAGCAATGCGTGCATTCCAGCCAGACTGGATTGTTGCAATGGGTGGAGGATCACCAATCGATGCAGCAAAAGCAATGTGGGCATTTTATGAGTATCCGGAAATCACTTTTGAAGATCTGATTACTCCATTTAGTTTTCCAGAATTAAGACAGAAAGCAAAATTCTGTGCAATTCCATCTACATCTGGAACAGCAACAGAGGTAACAGCATTTTCAGTAATCACAAACTATCAGACAGGTGTAAAATATCCACTTGCTGACTTTAATATCACTCCAGATGTGGCAATCGTAGACCCAGATCTTGTTGCAGGACTTCCTGTAAAACAGGTTGCATACACAGGTATGGATGCTTTGACACACGCTATCGAAGCATATGTATCAACATTGAATTGCCCATTCACAGATCCTCTTGCACTGCAGGCAATCGAGATGGTTCTGGAATATCTTCCAGCATCATACAACTGCAATATGGTAGCAAGAGAGCAGATGCACTATGCACAGTGCCTTGCTGGTATGGCATTCTCAAATGCATTGCTTGGTATCGTACATTCTATGGCACACAAAACAGGAGCAGCGTTCTCAACAGGTCATATTCCACATGGTTGTGCAAATGCTATTTATCTGCCATACGTTATCAAATACAATGCAAAAGATCCAGTAGCAGCTTCACGTTATGCTGAAATCGCACGTAGAATGGGACTGGAAGGTGTTTCAGAGCAGGCATTGATCAACAGCCTTTGCAATAAAATTGATGAATTCAATGTAAAATTGAATATTCCAAAGACATTGAAAGAATTTGGAATCAACGAAGACGAATTCAAAGAAAAAGTTGCCAAGATTGCAGAACTTGCAGTTGGTGATGCATGTACAGGCTCTAACCCACGTGCAATCGATCCTGCAAACATGGAAAAACTGTTAACATGCACATACTATGGTACAGAAGTAGATTTCTAATTTGATTTACAAAAAAGGGGCGGGTGTCAGTAGAGCATCGGTCCCATTTTTGCTGTATGGTTAAAATCTTCACTTGCCAAGCTGAACCATATAGCGTATTATAATTAGAGGGCGTTTTTTATTTCCGAACTAGGTATTGAGTTAGAAATGAAAGAGGAATAAGAGAAACCTAAATAAAAGGAGGAAGATCATGTATAAAATTTTAAAAGCAGAAAAACTGGCTGATAAGATTTTTTTGATGGATGTACATGCACCACGTGTTGCAAGTCACTGTCAGCCGGGACAGTTTGTTATCGTAAAGATGGATGACAAAGGAGAGAGAATCCCACTTACTATTTGCGATTATGATCGTGAAGCCGGAACAATCACAATTGTATTTCAGGAAGTTGGAGCATCTACGATAAAGATGGCTTATCTGAAAGAAGGGGACAGTTTCCGTGATTTTGTCGGACCACTTGGATGTCCATCAGAATTTGTTCATGAAGATCTCGAAGAATTAAAGAAGAAAAAAATCGTTTTTGTAGCCGGAGGTGTTGGTGCCGCACCTGTCTATCCACAGGTAAAATGGTTACATGCTCATGGAATTGAAGCAGATGTTATCCTTGGTGCAAAGACAAAAGATATGGTAATCCTTGAAAAAGAACTGGAAGCGGTTGCTGGTAATTTATATGTAACAACAGACGATGGTTCTTACGGACGTTCTGGAATGGTTACAGCTACATTAGAAGACTTGGTTAACAAAGAAGGAAAAACATATGATTCATGTGTCGCAATCGGACCAATGATCATGATGAAATTCGTTTGTCTGTTAACTAAAAAATTAGAGATTCCTACAATTGTCAGCATGAACCCAATCATGGTTGATGGTACAGGAATGTGTGGAGCATGCCGTCTGCAGGTTGGTGATGAAATTAAATTCGCATGTGTAGATGGACCAGAGTTTGATGGACATCTTGTGGATTTCGATCAGGCAATGAAGAGAAGTCAGATGTATAAGACAGAAGAGGGTCGTGCGATTCTGAAACTGCAGGAAGGTGATACACATCACGGTGGCTGCGGAAATTGCGGAGGTGACAACTAATGGCAGATGTATTAAAGAAAGTTCCTGTAAGAGAACAGGATCCAAAAGTACGTGCAACTAATTTTGAAGAAGTGTGTCTTGGATACAATAAAGAAGAGGCAATGGAAGAAGCCACTCGTTGCATTAACTGTAAAAATGCAAAATGTATTCAGGGATGCCCTGTATCTATCAATATTCCGGGATTTATCCACGAGGTAAAAGAAGGTAATATCGAAGAGGCTTATAAGATTATCGGACAGTCTTCAGCATTACCTGCTATTTGCGGACGTGTATGTCCACAGGAATCACAGTGTGAAGGAAAATGTATCCGTGGCATCAAAGGTGAGCCAATTTCTATTGGTAAACTCGAGAGATTTGTTGCAGATTATGCTTTGGAGCATGATATTAAACCAGTTGGAGCAGAAGAAAAGAACGGACATAAAGTTGCTGTTATCGGTTCAGGTCCTTCAGGACTTACATGTGCCGGCGACCTTGCAAAACTTGGTTATGATGTAACTGTATTTGAAGCACTTCACGAACTCGGTGGAGTATTGGTATATGGAATTCCAGAATTCCGTCTTCCAAAACAGAAAGTTGTAGCAAAAGAGATTGAAAAAGTAAAAGAGCTTGGAGTTAAATTTGAGACAAACGTTGTAATCGGAAAATCTACAACAATTGATATGCTGATTGAAGATGAAGGATTTGAAGCTGTATTTATCGGTTCAGGTGCAGGACTTCCTAAATTCATGGGTATTCCTGGTGAAAATGCAAATGGCGTATTCTCTGCTAATGAGTACCTGACAAGAAGTAACTTGATGAAAGCTTTTGATGATTCTTATGATACACCAATTTCAGCCGGACACAAAGTAGCTGTTGTAGGTGGTGGTAACGTTGCTATGGATGCTGCAAGAACAGCACTTCGTCTTGGCGCAGAAGTACATGTTGTATATCGTCGTAGCGAAGAAGAACTTCCTGCACGAGTAGAAGAAGTGCATCATGCAAAAGAAGAAGGAATCATTTTTGATTTGCTGAGAAATCCAAAAGAAATCAAAGTAGATGAGAATGGTAACGTAACTGGAATGACAGTTGTTAAAATGGAACTTGGTGAGCCAGATGCATCAGGAAGAAGACGTCCAGTTGAAGTTACAGGTTCTGAATATGACATTGATGTAGATACAGTAATCATGTCACTTGGTACATCACCAAACCCATTGATTTCTTCTACAACTGAAGGGCTGGAGATTAACAAATGGAAATGTATCGTAGCAGAAGAAGAAACTGGAAAAACATCTAAAGAAGGTGTATATGCCGGTGGAGATGCTGTTACCGGTGCAGCTACAGTTATCCTTGCAATGGGTGCTGGTAAAGCAGCTGCAAAGGGTATTGACGAATATCTCAGCAATAAATAATTTAGAGTGAGTAATCTTGCACTGAATAATTTTAGTTGCAATGCATAAAATAATTATGAGGATATAGGTTTTTCCTATATCCTCGTTTTTTGGACATTAGGGGATTTGTATGAAGATCACATTGATTACAGTTGGAAAAATAAAAGAAAAATATTTGAAAGATGCAATTTCGGAATATAGTAAACGTTTGAGTCGTTATTGTAAATTAGAAATTATAGAAGTTGCTGATGAAAAAACTCCTGATAACGCAAGTCAGATTGTTGAAGACGGAATTCGTGATAAAGAAGGAGAACGTATCTTAAAATATGTGAAAGAAGATGCATTTGTTGTTACTTTAGAAATCAAAGGAAAACTCTTGACCTCTGAAGAACTGGCTGATAAAATTGAAACTCTGGGTATTCAAGGGACCAGTCATATCATATTTATTATTGGTGGTTCAATAGGACTTGGGAATGAGGTGTTAAAACGCTCAAACTATGCGTTGAGTTTTTCTAAAATGACATTTCCACACCAATTGATGCGTGTAATTTTACTGGAACAGATATACCGGAGTTATAGAATAATAAATCACGAACCATATCACAAGTAAGTCATTTAATGGATTAAAAATATAAGCAAAAGAAGAGGATTTTAAATCATGCAAGAAGCAACACAAGATATACAGGAAGAAGGCATGGCATTCTTAGAAACTGTCACAGAAAAATTGAACCAGAAACTGGCACAGCTTTACGAAACTCTTTCAGACGGACAAAAAGAGATAGATCAGATGCAAGAATATTTCTGGGATAATTATACAGAGATGGACGAATATGGTTATGAGTATTATGATAACCAACAGGCGTTACTGCAACAGGTAAATGCAAATCAGAATACATTGTCAATGAAACATCGACTGGAGTCCTTGTTAGATTCACCTTTTTTCGGACGTGTTGATTTTCTGTATGATGGAGATGAAGAACCGGAATCATTTTATATTGGCATTGCAAATTTTGCAGAAGACACTGGAAGGCAGCCTCTTATTTATGACTGGAGAGCACCGGTGAGCAGTTTATTTTATGATTACGATAAAGGCGATGCTTCTTATGAAGCACCGGCTGGAATAATTACAGGTGAAATTACAGCAAAAGGACAATATAAAATAAAAAAGGGAAAAATCATATATGCTTTTGAAAGTGATATGCTGATCGATGATGAAATTTTAAAACAAGAATTAGGAAGCAATGGCGATGTTCAATTAAAAAGCATTATTAGAACAATACAAAAAGAACAAAATGAGATTATCAGGAATACTAAGGATCAAATATTGATCATTCAGGGGGCAGCAGGAAGTGGAAAAACATCTATTGCCTTACACAGAATTGCTTATCTGTTATATCATGATCGCAAAAATTTAAAATCATCAAATGTTTTAATTTTATCTCCCAATAGTGTGTTTTCTGATTATATTTCACATATTCTTCCAGAACTTGGTGAAGAGAATATTCAGGAAATGAGTTTTGATATTTTTGCTTACAAAGAATTAAAAGAATTTGTCTACGATTGTGAAGATCGTTATCATCAATTGGAACGGCAGTTACATGATTGTCCATCAAGTGAGATTCATCGTTACAGATACAAGCAGTCTTTTGATTTTATCGGACAGATGGAAGGCTTTCTTGCTACATTAGAAGATCGTTTGATTGATTTTCATGATATTGAATGGCGTGGATACCATAAGTCAGAAGAAGATTTAATCCAATTATTTTATTTTAAATTTCAAGAAACTCCGATTTTGGCAAGAATGGATGCAATTAAAGAATATTTTGTTGATGAGATTGAAACCAGTATGGGACGTGATCTTAAGGAAGAGGAACAAATTTATTTTGATGAACTTTTTGATAAAATGTATCAGACAAAAGATTTGTATATTATTTATAATTGGTTTTTAGAAGATATGGATTTTCCGGTGTTACCAAAAGTGTCGTATGAACGTCGCGTACTTAAATATGAAGATGTGTACCCGATGCTCTATTTAAAATATCGACTATATGGGAAAAAACAGCATCATCGTATTAAACATGTAGTGATTGATGAAATGCAGGATTATTCTTATTTACAATACACAATTTTACAAACAATGTTTGATTGCAAGATGACAATACTTGGAGATAAAGCACAATCTATGGATGAATTAACACAAGATGTTCTTACTTTCCTGCCGAAACTATTTGGAAAACAAGTTCGGAAAATTGTTATGAATAAGAGTTATCGAAATACAGTTGAAATTGCAAAGTATGCAGCAAGACTGACGGGCATTTGTGATTTGGAATTGTTTGATCGTCATGGAAAAGGTGTAGTAGAAAAATCTTTTCCATCAGGAGAAGCTGTAATTTCTGAAATTTTAAAAAATATTAATTTGGATAAATATGAAACGGCAGCTGTTTTAGCCAGAACAGAGAAGGAAGCTTTTGAATTATATTGTTTATTAAAAAGAAAAGATGAAAATGTCTCTTATATGGATCGAGATACGTCTGTTTTTAAGAAAGGACTAACGATCACCACATACTATCTTGCAAAAGGATTAGAGTTTGATCAGGTTTTTACTGTTCGTTCGGATATTGAAACAAATATGTCAAAACAGGCAGATTATATTTGTGCAACAAGGGCATTACATGAGTTATATATGTATACCTTGGAAAATAATAAATGAAAAAGCTTTGAACATTCATAGAAAAGCAAGTTCTTTCATAGATTTTTTATAAAAAAGAATACGTGATCGTGTATATGAAAGCAAAGCAGAAGCAAGATCAGTTAAAGAATAAGATTACATCTGTTACCGGAATGCCTGATGAGGTTATTTTAGGTGCATCGGTTATAAATATACTTGGATATCATACGTTATATATAGAAAACTATCGTGGAATCCTTGAATATACTTCTTGCCTGATACGTATTCAGACAAAACAGGCACAAATACGTGTTGTTGGAAAGAAATTAAAAATAGAATATTATACAAATATAGAAATGAAAATCACAGGAGATATTTGTTCGATAGAATTTTGTAAATAAGGAGTTTTCTATTGATTCATTCAATCATCCAATATCTTCAAGGGTATTTGACTTTATATGTGGAAGGGGATTCAGCAGAGCGCTTTTTGAATCTATGTTCTTATCATAAAATATATATTTGGACTGTAACCATTCATGATAATGTTTATGAATTACAAATAAGAATCAAAGATTTTCGAAAAATCCGCCCGCTTGCCCGAAAAACGCATACACATATAAAAATCAAAAATCGTTTTGGATTTCCGTTCTTTATATATTCTCATAAAGGAAGAGTTTTCTTTCTTGTTGGAATTGTTTTTTGTATCTGTTTGTTAAAAGAATGTTCCGCCAGAATATGGGATGTGCATTTTAGTGGAAATCAAGAGCAGACTGCGGAATCACTAATGGATTTTTTGCAGACAATTTCTATATATCCTGGAATGCGTAAGGAAAAAATTGATTGCTTTCAGATAAATAAAGCACTTCGTGAACAATATCCTGAGATTGTATGGGTGTCTGCTTCGCTAGATGGAAGTGTTCTTCAAATTAAGATGAAAGAAAATGAGATGCGAAGAAATGACTTAGATTCATTGGAAGATGCGGAAGGGGTAGATTTGATCGCAACTTGTGATGGTGTTATAACACAAATTATAACAAGAAAAGGAATCCCACTTGTGCATGTCGGAGATCAAGTGAAAAAAGGAGATGTCCTTGTATCCGGAAGACTGGAAATCAAGAATGATTCCCAGGAAATTATTCGTTATCAATATGAACATTCTGATGCAGATGTTTTAGCAGATACAATACAAGTTTATACAGATAAAATTCCCAGGAAGTATAAGCAAAAACAGTATAATAAAAAAGAACAACGATTTACTATCTTTTTTAGAATAAAATCCTGGTCTGTTGAAATTGGAAGTCTGAGAAATTCCTTTTCGAATGTTGAAAAGGAATCGGTGGAATATCAGATTCAATTTGGTGAAAATTTTAAATTGCCGATCTATTATGGATATATGAAGGCTAAGGGGTATCATTTTATAACCCAAAATTACTCAAGAGAAGAATTAAAAACAAAATTGAATTTGAATTTTGAACAATTTCTCCAAAAATTGGAAGAAAAGGGTATTCAAATAACAGGGAAAAGTGTTAATATACATTTATATGACGTTTTTGCGTCGGCAGAGGGAACATTATATTTAAATCAGACAATTACACAACCTGTCGAGACAGAAATGATGGAAATTGAAAGGAACGAACCGGAATGAGCTTATCGGAATTAAATATTGATATCCCGGCTGAACACGAAAAAAATGTGTTCGGCCAGTTTGATGTATTTGCGAAAAAAATAGAACGTACATTTCATGTAACATTGATCTCACGAGATGGTATGATTAAAATTCTTGGTGAACAGTCACTGGCACAGAAAGCGTATCGTGTACTTAGCCAGCTTACAGAATTATCCCGCAGAGGAAATACGATCACAGAACAAAATGTAAATTATGCAATTTCACTTGTGTTTGAAGGGCAGGAGGAAGAAATTGTAGAAATAGATAAAGATTTAATTTGTCATACATTACAGGGTAAACCAATCAAACCAAAGACACTTGGTCAGAAAAAATATGTAGATGCGATACGGAATGGAATGATCACTTTCGGATTAGGACCGGCAGGAACCGGAAAAACATATTTAGCAATGGCGATGGCAATCACTGCATTTAAAAATAATGAGGTGAGTCGAATTATTTTAACAAGACCTGCTATTGAAGCAGGAGAAAAGCTTGGATTTCTTCCCGGTGATCTGCAAAGCAAGATCGATCCATATCTACGCCCGTTATATGATGCATTATATCAGATTATGGGAGCTGAAAGCTTTATTAAAAATCAGGAAAAAGGATTGATCGAAGTGGCTCCGCTGGCATATATGAGAGGGCGTACTTTGGATAATGCGTTTATCATTCTGGATGAAGCACAAAATACAACACCTGCCCAGATGAAGATGTTTCTTACGCGAATCGGGTTTGGCTCAAAGGTTGTTATTACCGGAGACTCTTCGCAGAAGGATTTACCGGCAGGAAGTGTGTCTGGATTAGATGTTGCGGTAAAGGTAGTCAAAGACATTGAAGATATCAGCATTTGTACTTTGACAAGTAAAGATGTCGTGCGCCATCCACTTGTACAACGTATTGTAAAAGCGTATGAAGCATACGAAAATAAAAGTACTCGTTCAGGAAAAACAAATGCAAAAAGGAGAAAATCATGAGTTTATATATAGAAGATGAGAGCAGTATTACACTTCCGATTGAGACGGAATCAATTGCAAATCTTGTGGTAGAAGCAGCATTGGATTATATCCAGTGTCCGTTTGAAGCAGAAGTAAACTTGTTACTGACAGATGATGAAGCAATTCATGAAATGAATCAGGAATTTAGACAGGTAGACCGCTCTACAGATGTATTGTCTTTTCCAATGTTAGAATATGCAATTCCGGGTGATTTTTCAGAAATTGAAGAACAAGAAGATGCATTCAACCCGGAAACAGGAGAATTGATGCTTGGAGATATTGTGATTTCAAAAGAACATGTTCTTGCACAGGCAGAAGCTTATGCACATTCTCCAAAGCGGGAGTTTGCTTTCCTCATTGCACATAGCATGCTTCATCTATTTGGGTTCGATCACATGGAAGAGGAAGAACGTATGATAATGGAAGCAAAGCAGCGGGAAATTATGGAAAAAATACAAATATTACGCTAACTGACGGAGGGGATGATGACAGATTTACAAAGCAATAAAAAAACAAAGAAAAAAGATGATTTTTTGATGCAGGGAGCAATATTGGCAGTTGCAATGTTCCTTACAAAAATTATCGGAGTTGTATATAGAATTCCATTGACAAATATCCTGGGAGACGAAGGAAACGGGTTCTATGGTTATGCATTTGAAGTTTATGCGATGGCTTTGATGCTTTCAACATTTAGTCTTCCTGTTGCTGTTTCAAAGTTAGTTTCAGCAAGACTTGCAATGCATCAGAAACGAAATGCTTTCCGAGTATTTCTCGGAGCGTTGGTGTTTTCAATTGTCGTAGGACTGATTATCTCACTTTTAATCTTTTTTGGAGCAGGGGCAATTTCTACGCATATGATGGAATCGCCACTCAGTGTATATGCACTTCGAGTATTGGCAGTAGGTCTTTTTATTGTTGCTGTTCTTGGTGTCCTTCGAGGCTATTTCCAGGGACTTGGCACTATGGTTCCAACTGCAATTTCTCAGATTATAGAGCAGATTGTCAATGCAATCGTAAGTATTGCAGGGGCAAAAGTTCTGTTTGATGTTGGCATTGCAGCAGGGAAAAAATCAGGAGAAGAATTACTTGGTCCGGCATATGGAGCTGCCGGCGGAACTCTTGGAACAGTGGTAGGTGCATTTGCAGCTTTACTTTTCTTGCTTTTTGCGATTTTCTTATATCGAAATAATATTCGTAGACAATTGAAAAGTGATACTACTCGTAGAAAAGAAAGTTATAAACGTATCATTAAAATCCTTTTAATTACAATTGCACCAATTATTTTCAGTACAGCAATTTATAATATCAATCAGATTTTAGATCTGACAATATTCAATAAGGTTATGGCAGCACAAGGCTTTACGGAAAAAGAGTATATGGCTTTACAGGGGATTTATACTGGAAAGTATAATACTTTGATTAATGTACCGCTTGCAATGGCAAATGGATTGGCTGCCTCAATTATTCCGAGTATGACAACAGCCGTTGCAGTGCATGACAAAAATCAGATCCATGAAAAAATCAGTCAATCGATTCGATTTACAATGATTATTGCAATCCCATGTTTTATTGGATTTATTGTACTTGGGTCTCCGCTTATGGTTCTTCTGTATAATGATACAAGCAAGACACCGGCAACACTGCTTGCTATCGGCTCAATCACGGTTGTTCTGTATTGCTGGTCAACTGTTTTAAATTCTATCTTACAAGGTCTTGATAAGTTATCTGAACCAGCTAAAAATGCAGGGATTTCATTGGTTGTACATTTGATCGCATTATTTATTATGTTAGTTGTATTAAAATGGAATATTTATGCATTAGTAGGAAGCAACATTGTATTTGCGATTTGTATGTGTCTGCTCAATACACATGCAGTTCATAAAGCATGTGATTATCGGCAGGAAACTGATAATACCTTTGTCAAACCATTGATCGCAGCATTGATCATGGGTGTAGTTACGTATCTTGTACACTTTATTTTTGATCTTTTGATTGGAGGGCGTTTTGCTGCAACATGTATTGCGATTTTAGTTGCAGTGATCGTTTATGCACTTGCATTATTAAAACTTGGGACGTTGTCAAATGATGACATCCGGGCATTGCCACAGGGAGATAAGATTTTACATATTTGTAAAAAATTCCACCTGCTTCCAAAATATAGAATGTTATAAATTTAACTGAATAAGAACTAAAAAGAAGCCAATACTATATAAAAAAGGAGAGATCCTATGAGAAAATATTGTATTGGCTTTTTTTCTGTTATTTTAATAGTATTTAGTGTAATTACAGTAGGATATCAATTGACTTATGAGTATACGAATACAAAAGCTCAAAAGAGTAAAGAACAGATGCTGACAGAACATATTGAAAAATCAGGAAGCATCAGCACAAAAGGGGATGCAGTAAAAAATAACGGGTATTATATTTCATCCATGCAGGGATATGTTGTCGTATATTGTGATGACCATAAAACGGTATATGAAGTAACAGATATTCCAATCAATTCACTTCCTAAAGATATACAGGAAAAAGTAATGGATTCCATGTATATCGAAAGTGCAGAGGAGTTATATCAATTTTTAGAAAACTATTCAAGCTGAGATTAGAGAATTTTGGCAGACGGGTAGACGAAATTAAAAAAATAGTGTAGTATAGTTATGTTTACGAAAAATTTACGTGGAAAAGTAAAGTGAGGAATTACAATGGACGAGCGAAAGATAGCAAGAATTAATGAATTATATAGAAAATCAAAAGCAGAAGGACTGACAGAATCCGAGAAAAAAGAACAGAAACTTTTACGACAGGAGTATCTGGAAAGTATTCGCGGTAACCTGCGCAGTCAGTTAAATAATATCGATATCAAGGAAAAAGATGGAAGTATCACAAACCTTGGTGAGAAATACGGAAGAAAAATCGGGAACTAGGAAGGGTGTTTGAATTATGTTAAATGGACTTCCAGGGGATCCGGTTATGTTGTTAAGTGTCGTAAATACAAAATTACGAGATCATTATCACGACCTAAATGCACTGTGTGATGATATGAACGTTGCAAAAGAAGAAATCGAATTAAAATTAAATGCGATTGATTATTTCTATGATAGTAATCGTAATCAATTTGTTTAATGTCAGGATAAAGGCAGGTTTACGAAAAACAATTCGTAAGCCTGTCGTTTTATTATATTAGAAAAGCAGTTGAAAAAAAGCATTTTGTAACGTATAATATAATATCGTCTTAATATTGAAAGGAACATTGGAAAACGATGGAATATAATAACAATAAAGAAATAGAAAAAATATTAGAAGAGATTGATATAAGTGAAGAAGCACCAATCGAAGAGCCTATGCGCCAGTATTATTTTATCAAAAAAGGAAGAGCGTATGTTGCTGGGCTGAGTGAAAAATTAGGTCGTCCTCTTTATGTCTGTGTAAACACCTTTGGTTGTCAGATGAACGCGAAAGACTCTGAAAAATTGCTTGGTATTCTTGAGCAGATGGGCTATAAAGAAGAAACAGATGAAAATAAGGCAGATTTTGTTATTTATAATACATGTACTGTTCGTGAAAATGCGAATCTGCGTGTTTATGGACGTCTTGGACAGCTTAACCGCATCAAAAAGAAGAATCCACATATGATGATCGGATTATGCGGATGTATGATGCAGGAACCGGAAGTTGTAGAAAAGTTAAAGAAAAGTTACAGATTTGTTGATCTGATCTTTGGAACTCATAATATTTATAAATTTGCAGAACTGATCGTAACATGCTTTGAATCAGAACGTATGGTGATCGATATCTGGAAGGATACGGATAAAATTGTTGAAGATTTGCCGACAGATCGTAAGTATTCATTCAAATCTGGTGTGAATATTATGTTTGGCTGTAACAATTTCTGCAGCTATTGTATTGTACCTTATGTGCGTGGACGAGAAAGAAGCCGTAATCCGAAAGATATTATTCGAGAGATAGAGAAGCTGGTTGCTGATGGTGTAGTAGAAGTCATGCTTCTTGGACAAAATGTAAATTCATATGGAAAGAATCTGGATGAGCCAATGACATTTGCTCAACTTTTACAGGAGGTTGAAAAAATAGAAGGGCTTGAGCGCATCCGTTTTATGACATCTCATCCAAAGGATTTATCAGATGAACTGATTGAAGTAATGGCACATTCAAAAAAAATCTGTAAACATCTTCACTTACCGGTTCAATCAGGAAGTACAGATATCTTAAAGAAGATGAATAGAAGATATACAAAAGAACAGTATTTATTACTGGTAGAGAAAATCAAAAAGGCAATTCCGGATATTTCACTTACAACAGATATTATTGTTGGATTTCCGGGAGAGACAGAAGAAGATTTTCAGGAAACATTGGATGTAGTACGTAAGGTACGCTATGACAGTGCCTTTACATTCCAATATTCAAAGCGTACAGGAACTCCTGCTGCCGTACTTGAAGACCAGATTTCACCGGAGGTCATGAAAGATCGTTTTGACCGTCTGTTAAAAGAAGTTCAGACAATCTCGGCAGAAGTGTGCAGCGTACATAAAGGAACGATACAGCGTGTTCTGGTTGAGACAAAAAATGACCATGATGAGCATCTGGTGACAGGACGTATGAGCAACAATCTGCTTGTTCATTTTCCGGGAGATGCTTCATTGATTGGAAAATTAGTTGATGTTGAACTCAAAGAATGTCATGGATTTTATTATATGGGAGAAATCGTTTCTTAAGAAAAAATTTTCTTCGGGCAATATTTTTACCAAAAACGTCCAAACTATGTAGCAAAACTATATAGGAGGACGTTTTTGCATGAAAAAACTAAAAGAATACACTGGATTATGGATTTTGGGCGGAATGTTATATTACGGAATAGAAGTGATTTTTCGAGGCTTTTCACATTGGTCCATGTTTGTGCTGGGAGGAGTCTGTATGACTTTTTGTGGGCAGCAGGGAATGTGGACAAAGTGGGAGGACCCATTGTGGATGCAGGTAGTAAGGTGTTCGATCTTTGTTACTGCAGGAGAATTTATTACAGGAATTATTGTAAATAAATGGCTGAAGCTGAATGTGTGGGATTATTCGGATCAGCCGTTTCATCTTCTTGGACAAATTTGTTTGGCATTCATTATTTTATTTTCCGGGTTATGCGTGATAGCTATTTATTTATCAGCATATTTTTTACATTTTATATGTGGTGAAAAAAAACCACATATCCATGTTTTATAAAAAGTCGAAAAATGCTATAATAAATTGGATTTCTTTTGAGATACATTAATTTGAATTGAAAGGATGGCGTAATAAGTGGCTGAAATGACACCGATGATGCAGCAATATATGGAGACAAAGTCTCAATATCCGGACTGCATTTTATTTTATAGATTAGGTGATTTCTATGAGATGTTTTTTGATGATGCATTGACTGCATCCAAAGAATTAGAGATCACGTTGACAGGAAAGAATTGTGGGATGGAAGAACGTGCACCAATGTGCGGGGTTCCTTATCACGCAGTAGATGGATATTTGACAAAATTAGTATCCAAGGGATATAAAGTAGCAATCTGTGAGCAGGTTGAGGATCCAAAACAGGCGAAAGGCATTGTAAAGCGTGAAGTAGTTCGAATTGTAACGCCTGGAACTATTTTGGATGCAGCTGCAATTGACGAGAGCAAGAATAATTATATTATGTGTATTGTATACATTGCTGATCGTTATGGACTGTCAGTTGCAGATGTAACTACCGGAGATTATTTTGTGACAGAACTGCCGGACGGGCAAAAATTAAAAGATGAGATTTTTAAATTTATGCCGTCAGAAATTATTTGTAATGAATCATTCTACATGAGTGGAATGGATCTTGAAGATATGAAAAATCGACTTGGAATAACAATTTATTCATTAGAATCATGGTATTTTGATGATGAAATCTGTAAATCTAAATTAATGGAACATTTCAAAGTATCTTCGCTACAAGGACTGGGGCTTTCAGATTATGACTGCGGAGTAATCAGCGCAGGGGCACTGCTTCAATATTTATTGGAAACACAAAAAAATGATCTGTCCCATATGACACATATTACACCGTATACGACCGGAAAATATATGATGCTGGATAGTTCTACAAGACGGAATCTGGAGTTATGTGAAACTTTACGTGAAAAACAAAAAAGAGGTTCGTTATTATGGGTGTTGGATAAAACCAAAACAGCTATGGGTGCCAGAACATTACGAAAATACATTGAACAACCATTAATTGAGCGTAGCGAAATAGAACGCCGTCTGGATGCGGTTACAGAATTAAAAGAAGAGGCTATTTCCAGAGAAGAAATCAGAGAGTATTTATCTCCTGTATATGACTTGGAAAGATTGATTACAAGAATTACGTATGGCTCTGCCAATCCGCGAGATCTTACCGCTTTTTCAAGCTCATTGGAAATGCTGCCGGCTATCCATTATATATTAGAAGATATGAAATCCGACTTATTATGTGAGATTTGTAAAGAAATGGATACGCTGGAGGATTTATGCTCCCTTGTAAAATCAGCAATTGCGGAAGAACCACCACTTGCTATGAAGGAAGGAAATATTATACGTGATGGCTACAGTGAGGAAGTAGATACGCTCCGTCGTGCAAAATCCGATGGAAAAACATGGCTTGCGAAACTGGAAGAACAGGAACGCGAAAAGACAGGAATTAAAAACCTAAAGATTAAATATAACAAAGTGTTTGGATATTATTTGGAAGTAACAAATTCTTATAAAGAGCTTGTGCCGGAATATTATACACGTAAACAGACACTGGCAAATTCCGAGAGATATATTACACCGGAATTAAAAGAACTCGAAGACACTATTTTGGGTGCAGAAGATAAACTTTATGCACTGGAATATGAACTGTATTGTACTGTTCGTGATACGATTGCTGGAGAAGTTGTCCGAATTCAGAAGACAGCGAAAGCAGTTGCAGCATTGGATGTATTTACATCCCTTGCACTTGTTGCAGAACGCAATAACTATATCCGCCCTACAATCAATGTTCAGGGGAAAATAGATATTAAAGATGGGCGGCATCCAGTTGTAGAGCAGATGATTCCAAATGGTTCCTTTATTTGCAATGATACTGTGCTGGATGATAAAAAACAGAGGATTTCTATTATTACAGGTCCGAATATGGCTGGTAAATCTACATATATGAGACAAGTTGCCCTTATTGTACTGATGGCACAACTTGGTTCTTATGTGCCTGCTTCCAAAGCAAACATTGGACTTGTGGATCGTATTTTTACCAGAGTCGGAGCCTCAGATGATCTTGCATCAGGACAAAGTACATTTATGGTAGAGATGACGGAAGTAGCCAATATTTTACGAAATGCTACAAGTAAGAGTCTGCTTGTATTGGATGAAATCGGTCGAGGAACAAGTACATTTGACGGCCTTTCCATTGCCTGGGCTGTTGTGGAATATATCAGTGATGCAAAATTACTTGGCGCGAAAACATTATTTGCAACACATTATCATGAGCTAACAGAGTTAGAAGGAAAAATAAACAATGTAAACAATTATTGTATCGCAGTGAAAGAAAAAGGTGATGATATCGTATTTTTGCGAAAGATTGTAAAAGGCGGAGCAGACAAGAGTTATGGTATTCAGGTAGCAAAACTGGCAGGAGTTCCGGATATTGTAATCAATCGGGCAAAAGAAATTGTAGAGGAACTGGCAGATGAAGATATTACTTCACGTGTCAGTGAAATAGCTTCCAGAGAGGCTGAAGCAAAGAAAAAAACAAAGTCTAAAAAATATGATGAAGTAGATATTGCACAGTTTTCTTTATTTGACACAGTAAAAGATGATGATGTTCTTGAAGAACTGAAATCTATTGATGTGGGTAATCTGACTCCAATCGATGCCTTAAATACCATTTACAGACTTCAGAACAAATTAAAAAACCGCTGGTAAAAGGAGTATATCATGCAGCATATTCAAGTATTAGATCAGGTTACAATTGATAAAATTGCCGCCGGGGAAGTGATTGAACGACCGGCTTCTATTGTGAAAGAACTTGTAGAAAATGCGATTGATGCCGGAGCAACACATGTTACAATTGAGATTGAAGAAGGCGGGATTTCTTTGATCCGTATTACCGATGACGGAAGCGGTATCATGAAAGAAGATATCCGCAATGCATTTTTGCGCCATTCTACAAGTAAAATCCGTAATGTGGAGGATTTGCTTCACATTACATCTCTTGGATTTAGAGGAGAGGCATTATCCAGCATCGCGGCAGTTACAAAGGTGGAAGTAATCACAAAAACAAAAGAGGCTATACTTGGAACACGATATGTGATTGAAGGAGGACAGGAGCTTTCATTAGATGAAGCCGGAGCTTCTGACGGAACAACTTTTATAATAAGACAGTTATTCTATAATGTCCCTGCAAGACGCAAATTTTTAAAAACTGCAATGACAGAAGCGGGACATGTACAAGATTTGTTAATACGTTTGGCATTATCTCATCCGGAAGTTGCATTTCGATTTTTAAATAATAATCAAGAGAAGCTTAGAACTTCCGGAAGTGGCAAATTAAAGGATGTGATCTATAATATTTATGGACGTGATGTTGCATCTAATTTACTGGAATTGGATTATCGGCAAGGAGGCATTTATATTACCGGGTATCTTGGGAAACCTTTGATCACAAGAGGAAACCGAAATTTTGAAACATTTTTTGTGAATGGACGTTATGTAAAAAGTACGATGATCTCAAGAGCTGTTGAAGATGCGTATAAAGATTTTATGATGCAGCATAAATTTCCATTTGTAGTATTGCATTTCCAGGTGGATACAGAAACAGTAGATGTAAATGTGCATCCGACAAAGATGGAACTTCGTTTTCAAAATCAACAAGAAGTATATAAAACTGTATTTGAAGCAATACATCGACAATTATTAGAACCGGAATTGATTCCACAGGTGGAAGTTCCAGAACCATTGACATCGCCTGTTCAGGAAAAAAAGAAGACTCCGTCACCGGATCTTAAACTTGTAAGACGAGTAATGCCATCCGATTCAAAGGAAGCCGCAGTTTCGATTGCGACAACACCGATAGATTCTGCGGCACAGACAGTGCCGGAGCCGGTGAAGGAGGAACCCCATAACGAAGATTACTTTATCCGTAAAATGAGAGAGCGTGTTATGTCTTATCATAATCGGAATTCTTCAGCAGAGGTGAAAGATCAGAAAAAGATTTTCAGACCGGAAGAACAGAAAAAACGGATACAGACTTCGGTTCGTGAAGCTACAACATATAAGATAAATGAGACACCGGTAGTCCAGAAGAAACCAGAGCAGCTGAATTTATTTGAAGAAAAGTTATTAAAGCGGGAGGTCCGGGCAGAGTATCGTCTGATTGGACAAGTATTTGATACCTACTGGCTTGTTCAATTTCAGGATAATCTTTATATTATAGACCAGCATGCCGCTCACGAACGTGTTTTATATGAACGGACTTTAAAAGAAATGAAAAACCGAGAGTTTACCTCACAGTATTTAAGTCCTCCGATCATACTGACACTTTCTATGCAGGAAGCAGAACTGCTTAAGACACATAAAGAACGTTTTGAGCGTATAGGTTTTGAAATCGAGCCATTCGGGGGCGAAGAATATGCGATACGTGCAGTTCCTGCAAATTTATTTAGCATTGCAAAAAAAGAATTGTTTATGGAAATGCTCGATAATCTGGCAGATGGTCTTAGCACCAATATGACACCGGATATCATTGATGAAAAAGTAGCGTCTATGTCATGTAAGGCGGCTGTAAAAGGAAATAACCGATTATCTGCACAAGAAGTTGATGCATTGATCGGGGAACTGTTAGAATTGGAGAATCCGTATCATTGTCCACATGGCCGTCCGACGATTATTGCAATGTCAAAAAAAGAATTGGAGAAAAAATTCAAGAGGATTGTATAATATGAAAAAACCTTTAGTTATTTTAACAGGACCAACGGCTGTTGGAAAAACAAAAGCATCTATCGGCCTTGCCAAAGCAATTGGCGGAGAAATTATTTCTGCTGATTCCATGCAGGTCTATAAACAGATGGATATTGGCTCAGCAAAGATAAAGCCTTCAGAAATGGAAGGAGTTCCACATTATCTTGTAGATATCTTGGAGCCGGATGAAGAATTTCATGTTGTTCTTTTTCAGCAGATGGCAAAACAGGCAATACAGAAAATCTATGAGAAAGGGAAAATACCAATCCTTGTAGGAGGAACCGGATTTTATATTCAGGCGGTTTTGTATGATATTGACTTTTCTGAAAACGAAAAAGATACATCTTATCGAGAAGAACTGGAAAAACTGGCACAAACAAAAGGTGCAGAATATCTTCATGACCTTTTACGGGAAGTAGACGAAAAATCGGCACAGGATATTCATGCCAATAATGTAAAACGTGTCATTCGTGCATTAGAATATTTTCATCAAACAGGAGAAAAAATATCAGAGCATAATGAAGAACAACGAAAAAAAGTATCTCCATATAATTTCTCTTATTTTGTATTGAATGATGAGAGAGCACATTTATATGAGAAAATTAATCTTCGTGTGGATCAGATGATAAATGAAGGTCTGGTAAGTGAAGTACAGTCTTTAAAAGAAAAAGGTTATACAAGAGATATGGTTTCCATGCAAGGTCTTGGATATAAAGAAATGCTAGATTACTTGGATAATAAGTGTTCGTTGGAAGAGGCTGTTGAAATTATCAAGCGGGATACAAGACATTTTGCAAAGCGACAAATAACATGGTTTAAAAGAGAATCTGATGTTACGTGGATTGATAAAAAAGAATATGAATATAACGAAGAAAGAATTCTAAAAGCAATGCTTCAGGAATTGAAAGAAAGAGGAATTATAAATGAATACAATAATGGATGAAATGTATCAAAATTTAGGAATATCAAAAGTGGTGCTTGATGCCGGAAATAGAATCGAGCAAGAGTTGAAACCACGATTTACAAATTTTGACAAGGTAGCAGAATATAATCAATTAAAGGTTCTTCATGCGATGCAAAAAAATCGCGTCAATGAAGGCTGCTTTCACTATGCAAGCGGATATGGATACAACGATCAGGGACGTGATACTTTAGAGCAGGTTTATGCAGATACGTTCCACACAGAAGCAGCATTGGTTCGTCCACAAATCACTTGTGGAACACATGCACTTGCACTTGCACTATCCGCAAATTTACGTCCGGGAGACGAACTCCTCTCTCCGGTTGGAAAACCTTATGATACTTTGGAAGAGGTAATTGGAATTCGTCCATCAAAAGGTTCTCTTGCTGAATACGGAATTACATATCGTCAGGTTGAACTTTTGGAAGATGGTTATTTTGATTATCCGGCCATTGAGAAAGCAATCAATGAGAAAACAAAACTGATTACGATTCAACGTTCAAAAGGTTATCAGACCCGTCCTAGTTATTCAGTAGAAAAAATTGGTGAACTGATTGCATTTGTAAAAAAGATTAAACCAGACGTAATTTGTATGGTTGATAACTGTTATGGGGAATTTGTTGAGACGATTGAACCAAGTGATGTAGGAGCAGATATGATCGTTGGTTCTTTGATCAAAAATCCGGGTGGTGGACTTGCTCCAATCGGTGGATATGTTGCAGGACGCAGTGATCTGATTGAAAACTGTGCGTATCGTCTTACTTCACCAGGACTTGGAAAAGAAGTTGGAGCATCGCTTGGTGTAATGCAGTCGTTTTATCAAGGATTTTTCCTGGCACCAACTGTTGTCAGCAGTGCAATTAAAGGAGCTGTATTTGCTGCTAATATATATGAACGTCTTGGGTTTGGCGTTATTCCGAATGGCCAGGAATCCAGACATGATATTATTCAGGCTGTTGAATTAGGAACTGCTGAAGGGGTGATCGCATTTTGCAAGGGAGTTCAGGCCGCTGCACCGGTGGATAGTTTTGTAACGCCGGTGCCATGGGCAATGCCTGGATATGACAGTGATGTGATTATGGCAGCAGGAGCATTTGTACAGGGTTCTTCAATCGAATTAAGCGCGGATGGTCCTATTAAGCCACCATATGCTGTATATTTTCAGGGCGGTCTTACATGGCCACATGCAAAGCTGGGAATTTTACAATCCTTGCAGCAGCTTGTATCGGCAGGTATTGTAACAGAAGAACAATTAAAAAATTTGTAGTCAGAGGATAGATTAATGAGACATGTCGCAGTAATCGGGGGTGGTGCAGCCGGAATGATGGCTGCGATCACCTCCGCACGTGAGGGAGCAAGGGTAACCATTCTGGAACATAAAGAACGAATTGGAAAAAAGATTTTATCAACCGGAAATGGGCGTTGTAATTTTACAAATACTTATCAGACACCTGCATGTTATCGTTCGGATAACAGAGATTTTGCATGGAATATCATTCAAAAATTTAATGTAGAAAAAACAATTTCATTTTTTAAAGAGCTTGGAATTTATCCAAAGGATAGAAATGGCTATTTATATCCGTATTCTGATCAGGCGGCTGCCATACTGGAGGTATTACAGATAGAAGTTGCAAAATTAGATATTTGTGTCATGACAGAAATAAATGTTCTGGATATTCAACCAGTAAAAAGAGGGATTCGCGTTACTACCGATAAAAAAACAATCACCGCAGACAGTGTTATTCTTGCCTGTGGATCAAAGGCAGCACCGGTGACAGGATCGGATGGTTCTGGATATCAATTAGCAAAATTATTTGGTCACAGAATCGTTCCGGTGCTTCCGGCACTTGTTCAGCTTCGATGTGCAGAGAAATTTTATAAAAGTATTTCGGGGGTGAGAGTTCAAGGTACTGTTGAAATTTATGCTGATGACATTTTTCTCGCATCAGATACGGGGGAAATTCAGCTGACGAATTATGGTATTTCCGGCATTCCGGTATTTCAGGTAAGTCGTTATGCGGCAAAGGCTCTATATAAAAAACAGTCAGTTACAGCTATTTTGAATTTTATGCCGGATATGAATAAAGAGGAATTTTTATTATTTTTACAAGAACGAATCACTTTGTGCCCATATAAAACATTAGATGAGTTTTTTACCGGAGTATTTCCTAAAAAGCTTTGTGAACTGTGGATTCGACTTTCACGGCTGCCAAAAGAAATGAGAGTGTCTGACTTGTCCGGGGAACAACTTGAAAAATTAGTACTGTTGATCCAGCATTTACGAACACATATTACAGAGACAAATTCATTTGAACAGGCACAAATTTGTTGTGGAGGTGTTGATACAACGGAGATCAATCCTGATACGTTGGAGTCAAACTATGTTCCGGGAATTTATTTCGCAGGAGAGCTTCTTGATGTGGATGGAATCTGCGGAGGCTATAATTTACAATGGGCATGGTCAAGTGGATTTGTTGCAGGGAAGGAGGCAGCAGGAAATGCTTCGAATTAATCAGTTGAAATTAGCTCCTGATCATACAGAACAGGAGTTAAAAAAAGCATTGCTTACGACAGTGCATTTAAAAGAAGAGGAATTGTTAGAATATCATATTCATAAACGTTCTATCGATGCAAGGAAAAAACCGACTATTTTTTATTCATACGCCATTGATTTTCAAGTGAAAAATGAAGAGCGTATTTTAAAAAAGGCAAAGAATAAAGTTCAAAAAGTTTTTCAAAAAGCATATGAATTTCCCAAAGCCGGGACAATGAAGCTACGACATCGGCCGATTATCGTCGGGGCTGGTCCGGCTGGGCTTTTCTGTGCGTACTCATTGGCAGTGCAAGGATATCAACCAATCTTGGTTGAACGCGGGGCTATGGTAGAAGAAAGAATGCAGGATGTAGAAAAATTCTGGAATACAGGAATTCTAAATCCAAAATCAAATGTCCAATTTGGAGAGGGCGGTGCCGGAACTTTTTCAGATGGGAAACTCAACACGCTTGTTAAGGATAAATTTGGCAGAAATAATTTCGTTTTAGAAACATTTGTGAAGTTTGGAGCTGATCCAGCAATTCTTTATGAACAAAAGCCTCATATCGGAACGGATGTATTGGCTTGCGTTGTCTCAAATATGCGTCGTGAAATTCTGTCACTTGGGGGTGAGGTGCGTTTTCATGCACAGGTAACAGATTTTGTTTTTGAGGGGTCTGAAAAAAGTGACAGACACTTAAAACAAATCATAATAAATAATTCTGAAAAAATAGATTGTGATGTTTTGATTCTTGCGATTGGACATAGCGCAAGAGATACTTTTCAGGTTTTATATGATGAAGGGATTCCTATGCAGGCAAAATCATTTGCTGTAGGTGTTCGTATTGAACATCCGCAAAAAATGATTCAGGAAGCACAGTATGGAAAAGAAATGGCAGATTTATTTCCGGCAGCAGCATATAAACTGACGACACAATTAGAAAATAAAAGAGGCGTTTATACTTTCTGCATGTGTCCTGGAGGATATGTTGTGAATGCTTCATCTGAGGAAGGAAAACTTGCAGTAAATGGAATGAGTTATCATGATCGTTCCGGGGAAAATGCAAATAGTGCGGTAATTGTGACAGTTACACCACAGGATTTTGAATCTGATTCGCCACTTGCCGGAATAGCATTTCAAAGAAAGCTGGAAGAACGCGCTTATCAAATTGGTCAGGGAAATATCCCAGTACAGTGCTATAAAGATTTTTGTGACAACATACCGACAGAAAAGCTTGGTGATATACGTCCACGGATGAAAGGAAATTATCGTCTGGCTAATGTCCGTGCTATTTTTCCGGATGAACTTGCCAAATCAATCGAACAGGGAATTTTAAATATGGATCATAAAATTCACGGGTTTGCAAGAGAAGATGCGTTACTGTCGGGTGTAGAGAGCAGAACATCATCACCGGTTAAAATTTTACGGGAAGAGTCTTTTGAGAGTACTTGCAAGGGTATTTATCCATGTGGAGAAGGTGCCGGATATGCAGGAGGTATCACTTCTGCGGCAATGGATGGAATGAAAGTAGCAGAGGCAATTATAAAAAAATATGAGGCGTTTTCATCATAAGACGTTACAAAATTTTCACAAATTTTAATTTGGTGAAACTATACATCATTATTTTTTTGTGCTAAAATGAGTCGGTGTATATTATAATTTGTATCATCGGTAGAAATTACCATGGAAAAAATCAAAGAATTAAACACAGAAGAGCGTCCTTATGAAAAATGTGAAAGATTTGGAGCAAAGCATTTAACCAATATTGAATTACTGGCGGTTTTACTTCGAACCGGAACAAAAGGGGAAAATTCGCTTCAGCTTGCAAAAAAAATATTATATCCCGATTCATCAAAAGGTGGAATTTTAAATATCCATCGCTGGTCATATGAGCAGTTGATTCATATGAAGGGGATCGGGAAAGTAAAAGCAATACAGATTTTGTGTTTATCAGAATTGGCAAAACGTCTTTCAAAAGCTTCGGCAGAAGAAGAATTAAATTTTAATTCTCCAGAATCTATTGCCAGATATTATATGGAAGATTTGCGCCATGAGAAGCAGGAACATATGAAATTATTACTGCTTAATACCAAGACAAAATTAATCGGCGAGACAATCATTTCAAAAGGGACAGTCAATGCAGCTATTATTTCTCCAAGAGAATTATTTATAGAAGCATTGCAGAAAGGTGCCGTTTCTATTATATTGCTTCATAATCATCCAAGTGGAGATCCGACACCGAGCAAAGAGGATATTATCATTACAAAGCAGATACAGGAAGCAGGGGAGCTGCTAGGCGTGCATCTGTTAGATCATATCATTATTGGGAATAATTGTTACGTCAGTATGCGCGAGAAAAAAATTTTTTAATTTAAATTTAGGGGAAGGATAAAGAATGGCCGGAAATATTTACGGACTGGATTTGGGCACTTACGAAATTAAAGTATATGATGAAAAAAAAGATGAAATCTGGAAAGAAAAAAGTGCAATTGCAACTAAAAATCAAACAGAGATATTTGCAGTAGGGGACGAAGCGTACGCTATGTATGAGAAGGCACCTCAAAATATTGATGTAATATTTCCTATGCAGGGAGGTGTAATTGCCCGTTTTTGTGACATGCAGAATCTTTTAGAGAATCTTTTGAAAAAAAGACAGTTTTTCGGAAGTGAATATGTAATTGCAATTCCAACTGATATCACAGAAGTCGAGAAAAGAGCTTTTTATGACTTAGTGTATCATTCTTCAGCACGAGCCAAGTCGGTTTCAGTTGTTGAGCGAGGGATTGCAGATGCAATAGGTTGTAAAATAGATGTATATCAGACAGGCGGAGTTATGATATTAAATATGGGCGGAGGAACGATGGAACTAAGCGTCCTCGCATATGGTGGTATTGTGATGAATCGTCTGTTAAAGTTTGGAGGAGGACAATTTGATCAGGAAATCATCAGTTTAGTAAGACGAAACCGTGATTTTCTGATAGGAAGAAAAACTGCTGAGCAATTGCGAAGAACATTCGGAATATTTAGCGAGGATACAGAATCTAAAATGCAGATTGCCGGAAGAAATTTAATCCTTGGACTTCCACAGCGTACAGATATCTCAATTGGGCTAGTCAGAGCTGCCCTCAAAGAACAGATGGATGATTGTGTTGATGCGATTCAGACAATGATACAACGAATTCCACCGGACGTTCTCAGAGAATTGAAAAAAAACGGGATTTATCTCACCGGTGGAATGGCAAATTTAAGAGGAATCGCAGAATATCTTGAAGAAAGCGTTGGCGTGCGCGTGTTTACAGTAGATTATCCGGAATTGTGCAGCATGAACGGATTAAGAGAGATTATTCAGGATAAAAAGAGATATGGACGCTTGACATATTCAATGTTAGACAAAGGGTATAGGTGGTTAGAATAATTATGAAGAAAACAAAAAAAACTTCTCATAAAAATCGATATTGGCTGTTTGGATTGGCCTTGGTATGTATTTTACTTATGGTGCTGTCTACATTTGCAGACAAAGTACGCGGACCTTTTAAAGTTATGGCAAATGTTACAGTGATTCCGATGCAGCAGGGAATCAATCATATCGGTGGATGGCTTGGTGACATGAATGACAACTTTAAAACACTAAAAGAGGTTCAGGCAGAGAATAAGAAGCTGAAAGAACAGGTGAATGATCTCATCACAGAAAATAATAATCTGCAGGAAGATAAATACGAACTGGAACGTTTGCAGGCACTTTATAAACTTGACCAGAATTATGCTGAATATGAAAAGGTCGGAGCACATGTTATCGGAAAGGATTCTGGAAATTGGTTCAGTACATTTACAATAGATAAAGGAAGCAAGGACGGAATTGAGAAAAATATGAATGTGATTGCCGGAACCGGACTTGTCGGTATTGTTACAGAAACAGGTCCGACATGGGCAAAGGTACGTGCGATAATAGATGATTCAAGCAACGTAAGTGCCATGGTTTTATCTACATCTGACCGATGCATTGTAGAAGGAGATCTTTCTTTAATGAGCGATGGTAAAATACGATTTGAACAGATGGAAAATAACGATAATACAATAAATGTAGGAGAACAGATCGTTACATCGTATATAAGCGACAAATACTTACAGGGAATTTTGATCGGTTATGTAAGTGAAGTGAATGTAGATTCTAATAATCTGACTCGTTCCGGTTATATTACTCCGGCAGTTGATTTTAAAAATCTTCAGGAAGTTCTTGTGATTACAACAAAAAAATCATCTATTACAGAAAATAAGTAAAGGAGCAGGCAATATGAAAAAAAATAAAATAAAACGATTTATTGTAATGGTCGTCATTTTATTTGTATCTTATCTTTTACAGTGTACAGTGTTTCAAAAACTAACACTTGCTTCCATAAAACCGAATCTGTTGTTGATCATAACAGCATCTATTGGGTTTATGCGTGGGCCAAAAGAAGGCATGTTCCTTGGATTCTTTTCTGGATTATTGATTGATATTCAATTTGGTACAATGCTTGGATTTTATGCATTGCTTTATCTTATCATTGGATATATTAATGGAATGTTTCAGAAAATGTATTATGATGATAACATTAAGTTGCCACTTTGCCTGATTGCAGGAAGTGAATTTTTCTATGGTATTACAATTTATTTATTTATGTTTATGTTACGTAGTGAATTTAACTTTTTATATTATTTAAACCATATAATTATTCCGGAACTTATTTATACCATAGCCATTACTATCGGCTTATATCCGTTGATACTTTTTATAAACCATAAATTAGAAGCAGAAGAAAAAAGGAGTGCAAGTAAGTTTGTTTAAGCGATTCGTAAAGCGTATAAAAGAAAAGGGACATCAGTTAGTAGAGTCCAGATTATTTATATTGATTCTGCTGTTTATTATACTTTCTGCCGTCCTTATTGGTAGACTATTTTATCTTCAGATTGTAAAAGGCGAGTATTATCTCAGTAACTATAAACTTCAGATTCGTAAGACAAGAGAGATTGCCGGCACACGTGGAAATATCTATGACAGAAATGGAAATTTACTTGCATATAATGAACTTGCATATTCTGTTACACTGGAGGATGATATTCCGTCTGATGAGAATCGGAATACGACATTAAATCAGACATTGGAAAATGTGATCAATATTGTTGAAGCACATGGAGATTCTGTTATCAGTGATTTCGGAATTGTTCTGGATTCGGCCGGAAACTATCAGTTTTCAAAAACAGATGAAACCTCAAGACTTCGTTTTATTGCAGACGTCTATGGAAAAACATATGTAGATGACTTGACTGAAAAGCAAAAGAATGCAACACCGGATGATTTGATGCATTATCTTTGTACAGACGATGTTTATGGATATGGCATTGATGATACGAGTGAGGATAAGGCTCACACATTAAAATTGGTGAATTTGCGTTATGCGATTAATCTGAACAGTTTTCAGAAGTATATTCCAACTGTTCTTGCTTCAGATGTTAGTGATGAGACGGCAGCAGCAATCATGGAAAATCTGGATATATTAGAAGGTGTCAATATAGAAGAAGAATCATTACGTCGATATACAGACAGCAAATATTTTGCATCTATTATTGGATATACAGGAAAAATATCACAGGATGAATATGATTCTTTAGATAAAAAATCAAAAAAGAATTATTCATTATCCGATATTGTTGGTAAATCAGGACTGGAGCAGACACTTGACCAGACGTTACAGGGGGCAAAAGGAAGTAAGACTTTTTACGTGGACAGTGTGGGAAAAGTAACTGACGTTGTAAGTTATAAAGAACCAGGCGCCGGAAATGATGTTTATTTGACGATAGATAAGGACTTGCAGGAAGAAACATATCAGCTGCTGGAAGAAAAAATAGCGGGTATTGTATTGTCAAAGCTTCGTAATGTTATGAACTATGATCCGAGTACGGTAGACGACTCCAAAGAAATCATTATTCCGGTAGATGATGCCTATAATGCTTTTATTGCAAATGAAATCATTGATGAAGCTCATTTTTCAGCGGCTAATGCAGGACAGACGGAGCAGGAAGTATATGCCGTATTTGCAGCGAAAAAGGCATCTGCTATTGAAAGTATTATAAATGAATTAAATGGTGGAACAGCATATAAAGACCTTCCGGATGAAATGAAAGCTTATGAAGATTATATAGAACAGGTACTTAGAGATAAGTCAGGTATTCTTGTTGCAGATTCAATTGATACATCAGATGAAACATATCAGGCATGGGCAAAACAGGAAACAATCACATTAAATCAATATTTGAACTATGCGATTTCAAAAAACTGGGTTGATAGTTCAAAGCTTAGTAACTATATTTCGTCTGAAAAATATTCAGATGCATCTGAGGTGTATCAGGCAATTTTAAGATATTTACAAGATTATTTGAATTCAGATATAAATTTCGACAAACTTCTCTATAAATATCTTATAAAATCAAGTGGAATCAGCGGTGCGCAGATTTGTGCAATCGTATATGAACAGGGAGTACTTCCTATGGATGAGGCTGCTTACAATGGTTTGCGTTCAGGAACTGTTGATTCATATTCTTGGTTGTATAGTAAAATTCAAAATCTGGAGATTACCCCAGGACAGTTGGCTTTAGAACCATGTACTGGCTCTGCTGTGGTGAGTGATCCAAATACAGGTGAAGTTCTCGCATGTGTATCTTATCCTGGATATGATAACAATCGTCTGGCTAACACAATGGATTCAGCTTATTACAATCAGTTAGTAACCGGACTTTCCAGACCATTTTATAATAATGCAACTCAGGAAAAAACAGCACCGGGATCTACTTATAAGATGGTTTCCTCTATTGCAGGACTGACGGAAGGCGTAATAACCGGAAGCACATACTTAAATTGTTCCGGAACTTTTGACAAGGTAACACCAAGTCCGAAATGTTGGGCATATCCAAATGCACACGGAGATCTGACAATAGTTGATGCACTTAAAGTGTCATGTAATAACTTTTTCTATGAAGTCGGGTACGAACTTGGAACAGATGCAGAAGGAAATTACGACAGTGATCTTGGAGTAGAAAAGCTTGCAAAATATGCAAAAGAATTTGGACTAGGTGAAACAAGCGGATTGGAAATACCAGAGTCGGAACCACAGATTTCCGACCAATATGCTGTACAATCTGCGATTGGACAAGGTACAAACAACTATACAGTAAGTCAGTTGAATCGTTATGTTGCTACAGTAGCAAACCGAGGAACAGTATATAAGCTTACATTAATAGATAAAACAACAGATTCAAATGGAAAAATTATTAAAGAATATGAACCAACTGTTGTGAATACTATGGATGAGATATCGTCTAATTCCTGGGATCTTGTACATCAGGGAATGATCAGTATGGTACAATATGATGCAACATTTAGCGGGCTTGATTTTTCAATGGCTGGAAAAACAGGTACAGCACAGCAAAGTACCGTACATCCTGACCATGCACTATTTGTCGGATTTGCTCCGGCAGAAAAGCCTGAAATCGCACTTGCTGTTCGTATTGCGAATGGATATAGTTCTTCTTATGCAGCAGAAATCGGCAGAGATATTGTGCGTGCAAAGTTTAACTTGGCAGATAAGGGAGAACTGGTTACAGGACATGCTGCAGGCCTTGGAACAGCGATAGCGGGAGATTAAGAAATAATTGCAGGAGGATTGACAAGAATGGGTGAGGTAATTGTCATTACATCAGGGAAAGGCGGTGTTGGTAAAACAACAACGACAGCAAATATCGGAATAGGACTTGCATCAAAGGGCAAGAAGGTTGTAGTTATTGATACAGACCTAGGACTTCGGAATCTTGATGTTGTCATGGGATTGGAAAATCGTATTGTATATAATCTGGTAGATGTGATTTCCGGTGGATGTAGGATGAAGCAGGCATTGATCAAGGATAAACGTTTTCCGGAGTTGTATTTACTCCCTTCAGCGCAGACAAAAGATAAGTCAGCGGTGTCACCAGAACAAATGCGAAAGCTGATCAGTGAATTAAAGCTGGAATTTGATTACATTTTACTTGATTGTCCTGCCGGAATCGAACAAGGATTTAAAAATGCAATTGCAGGTGCTAACAGAGCAATTGTTGTAACTACACCGGAAGTTTCTGCTATTCGTGATGCAGATCGTATCATAGGTCTTCTGGAAGCAAATGGAATTGAAAAAAAAGAGTTGCTGATCAATAGACTTCGTGTTGATATGGTACGGAGGGGCGATATGATGTCAGTAGAAGATGTGACGGAAATTCTGGCAATTCCGCTTCTGGGAGTAATTCCGGATGATGAGCAGGTTGTAATTGCAACAAACCAGGGGGAAGCGGTCATCGGAGAATCTGGTGCTGCCGGGCAGGCATATAGTAATATCTGTCAGCGGATTTTAGGAAAAGAGATACCAATACCGGATTTTAACAGACCAGAAGGCATCCTTTCTCGTTTTAAACATATATTTGTAAAAAATTAGGAGGCTGCAATATATGAGTGTGCCATCTGTTGAGATTGCAAAAGAAAGAGTACGGTCATTAGTTGTAGCCGATAGAATGAAATGTACACCTGATATAGTAGAGAAAATGTCAAACGATATATATCTTGCAATTTCCAAATATATTGATATCAAACCAGAACAGTTAGATATCAAAATTTCAAGATCGGATATACATATAAAACTATAGGAGAAAAAAAGTGAAATTTTTTATTAAAAAGCTTAAACAGCAATATCATATACAAGATTATAACTTTATTTTAATTGCACTTGTTCTTGCAATATCTATTGTTGGAATTTTTGTTGTAGGAAGCGCAAAAGACTCTTATCAATTCAAACAACTCCTTGGAGTGCTCATTGGTTTTGTTGCGATGGTGATTGTTTCTTTGATTGATTATGAGTGGATTTTAAAATTTTACTGGTTATTATACATCGTTAATTTAGTATTACTTATAGCAGTACTTTTATTCGGTGTTGAGGCAAATGGAGCAACCAGATGGTTAAATTTAGGATTTATTCAATTTCAGCCATCTGATCTGACTAAAATTTTAATGATTTTATTCTATGCACAATTTTTAAAGAAACGACATCGGGTAATCAATGATAAGTGGACGATCATCCAGGGCGTTGCACTTATTCTTCCGTCCTTAGCGTTGATTTATAAGCAGCCAAATTTATCAAATACAATATGTCTGGGCTTATTATTCTGTGTATTGATGTTTGTAGGCGGGTTGAGTTACAAATTTATAGGAACAGTATTGGCCATTGTAGTTCCAATAGCAGTGATTTTATTTGTGATTGTCATACAGCCGAATCAACCACTTCTTCATGAATATCAACAAAACCGAATTCTTGCGTGGTTGGAACCGGAGAAATATGAATCGGATGAAGCATATCAGCAGCTGAATTCTGTTATGGCAATCGGGTCAGGACAACTAACCGGTAAAGGCTATAATAGTGATGCAACAACCTCTGTTAAGAATGGTAATTTTATTTCAGAGCCTCAAACAGATTTTATTTTTGCAATTATTGGTGAAGAATTAGGATTTGTGGGTTGTTGTAGCGTCATTATTTTGCTATTATTAATAGTAATCAGTTGTATTTCTGTTGGAATGAGGACGAAAGACATAAGTGGAAGGATCATCTGTTCTGGAGTAGCTGCATTGATCGGACTTCAAAGTTTTATTAATATCAGTGTAGCAACAATGTTGTTCCCAAATACCGGAATCTCACTTCCGTTTGTCAGTTATGGACAGACTTCGGTTGTCTGTTTCTATATAGGAATCGGCCTTGTTCTTAATGTTGGACTTCAACAGAATAAATACCAGTAAGAGGAGTGAACTTGTAATGAATATCGGATTAGTAGCACATGATGCAAAAAAGAAACTTATGCAGAATTTCTGTATTGCGTACAGAGGAATATTGAGTAAACATAATCTGTATGCAACGGAAACAACGGGTACTTTGGTTGAAAATGTTACAAACCTAACAATCCATAAATATCTTCCTGGACATTTAGGCGGAAAACAGATGTTAGGGGCACAGATTGAACATAATGATATGGATTTGCTTATTTTCTTTAGAGATCCATTAACATCACGTTCTCATGAACCGGATGTCAACGATATTGTAAAGCTGTGCGATATCTATAACATACCAATTGCAACAAACATTGCCACTGCAGAGGCTTTGATTCTTGCATTAGACAGAGGAGATTTGGATTGGCGTGAAATGTACAAATAAAAACAAAAAACAGACACAGAATTCTTATGATGCAGCAAGACGAAGAAAGGCATTGCGAAAAAGAAGACGAAGACAACAGCAGGTAGTAACCGTATTGGTTATTCTTATTTTATGTCTGACTGCTATAGGAATTGCGTATTTAATCCATTCGGGATCTAAGAAGGATTATGTAATTGATTATGAGACGAAAAATTATAATAAAAGCCTATATAAAGGAGATACATTTGCAAAAGATTTATGTGTAACTTCAAACAATGTTTCATTGGAAGGATATTCAGACGACGATTCTTTGGGGGCTGCCGGTTTATTCGATATTAAAAATAATACAGTACTTTATGCAGACAATATTCATACACAGTTATATCCGGCCAGTACAACAAAAGTTATGACTGCTTATGTTGCTCTAAAATATGGAAATCTCGATGATATTGTTACAATAAGCGAAAATGCTGTGAATTTGGAAGCAGATGCACAAGTTTGCGGATTTGAAGCAGGTGATCAGGTATCTATGTATGATTTAATGAACGGTCTGCTGCTTTATTCAGGTAATGATGCAGCATTGGCAATAGCAGAGCATGTTGGTGGAAGTGTAGAAGCTTTTGTTCAGAAGATGAATGAAGAGGCGAAGGCTTTAGGTGCAACTAATACAAATTTTGTTAATCCACATGGGCTTCATGATCCACAACAATATACAACGGCTTATGACCTTTATTTAATGTTTAATGCGTGTGCGAAGAATCCAACATTTATTGATATTATTTCCCAGAAATCATACTCAGCAACGATTACATCTGCTGATGGAGACCAGTGGACAACAGAGTGGATTCCTACGAATTATTATTCAGCCGGAGAAGCAACTCCGCCAGATGGCGTGAATGTACTTGGAGGTAAAACAGGTACAACTGACGAAGCAGGATCTTGTGTTATTTTATACAATCAGGATATGGATTCGAACCCTTATATATCTGTAATCATGGGAGCAGATACTAAGACAATTCTTTACGATGATATGACAGCACTTCTTGCTGCAGGAGTTGGAACGAAATCATCAGAAAATTAATTTAAATACAGAAAAGATGCGGAATCATATTTAATCCGCATCTTTTTTGATGTAATATTCTAAAATATTATTCTGATATATTTTCTATTCTTCCATACAGACTAATTAGATAGAGCCCACATAATCCTACGAGCGTATAAATGATACGAGAAAGCCAGCTCATATTTCCAAATAAGAATGCAACCAAGTCAAAACGGAAAATTCCAATTAACAACCAGTTTACTGCTCCGATGATTACAAGCGTTAAAGACGTGTTATCAAACCATTTCATTTGAATTCCTCCTTTTCCAATCAATACTCTTATTATTTGTTGAAACGCTGGAAATATACATAAAAAAATGTTATACTAGACAAGTTAATGAAGAATAGATTTATAGGATTTCATTTGAGGAGTCTGAATTGAAACGAAAAGTAAAGAAAACAATTAATATCCGACATTATAAAAATAAACAGGAAATGAATATAGGAATTGTTCTTTTTGCATTTATATTTATTTATCTTGTTGTTACAATTTTTACATATGCAACCGCAAAAAGAATATCTGTATATGAAGTACGAGAGGGAAGCATTGTAAAAGATAATTCTTATACCGGACTTGTACTTAGAAAAGAGCAAGTATTTTATGCCGATGCAAGTGGCTATGTGAATTATTTTCAAGATGAAAATTCCAAGCTTCGAAAAGGTAATAATATTTATGTATTATCCAATAATAAATTGAATATTCCAAGTGGAAATGATACGGAAGGCACCATGCTTACAAATGAAGAGCAAAATAATCTTATTTATAAAATACAGGATTTTAATGAAAGCTATACAAATGGACATTTTTCATCTGTTTATTCATTAAAAACAGAAATTAATTCGGCATTACATGGTGCTGCAAATCAGTCAAAAACCTCACAGTTAGATGCAGTAATTGCCGGAAATTCAGATGTCATTGCTACATATCCAAGTGATTCAGATGGAATACTTGTTTTAAATGTAGATGGTTATGAAAATTTAACAGAAGATACTCTTGATAATAAAAATTTTGACAGAAGCAATTATGAATCTACACAATTGACAGATCAGACAAAAATAAAAGCCGGTGATCCAGTATATAAAGTTGTTACGGATGAAAACTGGGATGTTTATATACAGCTAGATAAAAAAACAGCAGCCAGTCTTGCGGGAATCCAGTATGTTAAAACGCGGATTAATAAGAATAATGATACTATTTGGGCAGGTTTATCAATCGTTAAAAAAGGAGACGATTATTATGGACATTTGGCTTATGATAGTGCAATGATTCAATATTCTAATAGTAGATTTTTATCTGTAGAATTGATTCTGGATGATCAGAGTGGGTTGAAAATACCAAAGAGTGCAGTGATTGAAAAATTGTTTTATACAATCCCTGGTGAATATCTGACGACGAGTGGAAACAGTTCTTCACAGGGCGTGATGATACAAGATGGTGATTCTGTAAAATATCAAACCGTAGATATTTATTATACAGAGGCAGATGGAACTGTTTATTTAAATCCGGAAGCCTTTGAATCCGGAACAGTCCTGATCAAGACAGGGGAATCCGGAACTCAGGAAACATATTCCTTAGGTGATCAAAGAGCTTTAAAAGGGGTTTTTTGTATTAATAAAGGATATGCCGTATTTAAAACAATTCAAATCCTTTGCGAAAACGATGATTATTATATCATTCAAGAAGGTACAGCATATGGCTTGAGCAATTATGATCATATTGTTCAAGATGGGCACTCTGTTACAGAAAATGAAGTAGTATTTCAGTAAAAAAGATATATGGAGGTTTTTATAATGTTGAAAGAACAATTAAATGAAGTAGAACAAAATATCCAACAGGCTTGTGATAAAGTTTCACGTTCACGAGAGGATGTAACTTTGATCGCAGTCAGTAAGACAAAACCTATTTCAGTGCTTCAGGAAGCATATGATTTAGGGGTACGCGTGTTTGGTGAAAACAAAGTTCAAGAATTAACTGAAAAATACGAGGCCCTGCCAAAAGATATTCACTGGCATATGATTGGACATTTACAGACCAATAAAGTAAAGTATATCATTGATAAAGTTGACTTGATTCATTCTGTGGATTCTATGAAGCTGGCAGAGACAATTGAAAAAGAAGCTGCTAAGAAGAATTTGACGGCCAATATTTTAGTGGAGGTCAATGTAGCAGAAGAGGAAAGTAAATTTGGACTGAAAATGGAAGAGGTTATTCCTTTTATAGAAAAAATTTCTGCTTTTTCACATGTTCGAGTATGTGGACTGATGACAATTGCGCCTTTTGTAGAAAATTCTGAAGAAAATCGTGAAATTTTCACGAATTTACGCAAATTATCTGTTGACATTAATGCAAAAAACATTGATAATGTTAATGTGAGCATACTTTCTATGGGAATGACCAATGATTATGCTGTTGCAATTGAAGAAGGTGCTACAATGGTTCGTGTTGGAACAGGGATTTTTGGTGCAAGAAATTATAATATATAAAAATATAAAGAAAGTAATGTATAAAAATATGTTGTGTGTATCGCACAAGAAGGAGTGTAAACATGGGAGTGTTTGATAAGTTTCTGGACATCATGAAATTAAATGATGATTATGATGATGATTTCTATGATGAGGATGAGATGTATGACGATGACTATGAAGAAGAAAAACCTCATCGTTCATTCTTCGGGAAGAAACATACTAATAAAGAACCTGAATTTGAAGATTTTGATGCTGGAGAAGATATCGAGAATAAATTTACACCTGCAGCAAGCAGTAAGGTAACACCAATGCGTCAACCTGCATCCAGACGTGGAGCAAGCATGGAAGTGTGTGTAGTAAAACCTACTTCAGTAGATGATTCTCGAGAGATTACAGAGACTTTACTTGCAGGACGTACGGTTATCTTGAATTTAGAAGGTCTGGATCTTGAGATCGCACAGAGAATTATTGATTTTATTTCTGGTGCTACTTTTGCAATCAGTGGAAATCTTCAGAAAATTTCAAATTATATTTTCCTTGTAACACCTACAAATGTTGACATTACAGGTGATTTACAGGATTTACTTAGCGGTTCTATGGAAACATCCGCTGTAAGAGGCAGATTTTAATAAGGCAGAAAAAGATGCAAAAAGAAGAACAGCTTCTGGAAAAGCATTTTATTGATTTATCCAGACAGGCATATCATCGTAATATTATTACATATTCAGATTTTTTGAATTTGAATGAACAGAATATTTTACATTCAATTCCGAAAGACAATCTTTACACGGGTTTTATAATTTTTGGAGGATATGATTTTGCAGAGCGTCAGATGGCAGCATTTATACCTGATGCTCTTTCTTTGCGTGATGTTAAAGATTCGGGTATTATTTCAGATATTTTTCAATCAGAACTGTCAGTGCTGCATATTTCTCCTTTAAATAAGAAATACAGTGAAGCTTTGAGTCATAGAGATTATCTGGGATCTATTTTAAATTTAGGAATAGAACGAGGAATGATTGGAGATATTCTTATTACTGATTCCGAGGCAATTGTATTTGTAAAGATGCAAATGCAGGAGTTCTTAACAGAAAATATAACTCGCATCCGTCATACTTCAGTATTAGCAACAATTGATGAATTAACAGATTTTCACTACAGCCCGCGTTATGAAGAAATAAAAGGCACTGTGGCATCAGTGCGTTTGGACAGCCTTTTATCGGTTGCATTCTCGTCTTCCAGAAGTAAATTATCAGGTCTTATAGAAGGCGGGAAAGTTTTTGTAAATGGACGTTTGATTACTTCTAATGCATATCAAGTAAAAGAGCATGATATTATTTCTGTTCGAGGGATGGGAAAATTTGAGTTTATAGAAACACTTGCTTTTACAAAGAAAAAAAGAATTTATGTCTTAATACATAAATATGTATAGTTTAGGAGCTTGTATTATGCAGAATAAAAATAAAACTTTTCAAAGCTATATGTATGCTGTGCTCTGGTGTGTAATAGCTATTTTTATTGATCAGATTACGAAATGGCTTGTAGTACACAATTTAAAGGGAAAAGACAGTATTACAATAATTCCAAACGTTTTTGAATTGCATTATCTTGAAAATCGAGGTGCAGCATTTGGAATGTTGCAGAACAAACAGATTATATTTTTAATTGGTGCAAGTATTGTTTTAATTGCAATCGGTTATTTGTATGGGAAAATACCGCATACGTCACACTATTTTTGGCTTCGCTTCTGTGCAGTTTTAGTTTGTGCCGGTGCAATTGGGAATATGATTGATCGAATTCGACTCAATTATGTTATTGATTTTTTCTATTTTAGTTTAATAGATTTTCCGATTTTTAATGTAGCGGATTGTTATGTTGTAGTAGCTTGTGTACTCTTTGCAATTCTTGTTTTATTTTATTATAAAGATGAAGATTTTGCATGGGTAAGCAGAAAATAAAAAATAATTAGAGTTCATATAAAGATGGCATTACATTTTGTAATGTCACTTTCTGTATTTACAGAATTATTGTAGTAGATTGGAGATAAAGAAGTATGGAGAAATTGTTCTTTACAATTGAAAAGGGCGGAGAACGTATCGATAAATATTTGTCAGAACAGCTTGAAGATATGACTCGTTCACACATTCAAAAATTAATCAAGGAAAATATGGTGCGGGTAAATGGAATGACTGTGAAATCAAATTTTAAACTTTCAGCTTCTGATCAGATTGAAGTAGAAATTCCAGAATTGAAAGAACCAGATATCCTTCCGGAAAATATTCCTCTGGATATTTTATATGAAGATCAGGATATCCTTGTAGTAAACAAACCAAAAGGTATGGTAGTACATCCTGCACCCGGACATTATACAGGAACACTGGTGAATGCAATCATGTATCATTGTAAGGATAATTTATCAGGAATTAACGGAGTTATGCGTCCAGGTATTGTTCATAGGATAGATATGGATACAACAGGTTCTTTATTGATATGCAAGAATGATCGTGCGCATCAGGCTCTTGCGGAGCAGCTTAAAGAACATTCTATTACAAGAAAATATCACGCTATTGTTCATGGAAGATTAAAAGAAGATGAGGGAACCATTGACAAACCAATCGGTCGCCATCCGATTGACCGAAAAAAAATGAGTGTTCACTGTACTAACGGAAGAGAAGCAGTTACGCATTATCGCGTTCTGAAAAGATTTCAGCAATTTACTTATATTGAATGTCAGTTAGAAACCGGACGAACGCATCAGATACGCGTGCATATGTCTAGTATCGGGCATCCGATTTTAGGGGATCAGGTATATGGACCGGCAAAATGCCCTTATAAATTGCAGGGACAGACATTACATGCGAAGGTACTTGGAATCACACATCCAACAACCGGTGAATATATGGAATTCGATGCACCATTACCAGATTATTTTCAGGGTTTACTTGAAAAAATGCATTAGAACGAATATAATAAAGAGTATAGATGAGTTCGTGCATCAATACAGCGTAAAGGAGCGTGGCTAGTATGAAAACAAATACGATTATTACAATTGGAAGACAATATGGAAGCGCTGGAAGAGAGATTGGTTATAAGATTGCTGAGGATTTCGGAATCAAACTTTATGATAAAGAAATGCTCGCCAGAGCTGCAAAGGAAAGCGGTATCTGTGAAGAGATTTTTGAAACTCACGATGAGAAGCCAACAAACAGCTTTCTCTATTCACTCGTAATGGATACATATTCTATGGGGTATGCTGGAAGCGCATACAATGATATGCCGCTCAATCATAAAGTATTCCTTGCTCAGTTTGATACGATTAAGAAAATCGCAGACGAAGGTCCTTGTATTTTGGTTGGTCGTTGTGCAGATTATGCATTGGAATCTTATGATAATGTAGTCAGTGTATTTATCCATGCAGATTTGGAGGCAAGAATTTCCCGTATTAGTCGAATTTATGATTTACCTGCTAATAAAGCAAAAGACCGTATCGTAAAGACAGACAAGAAGAGAGCAAGTTACTATAACTATTATACAAACAAGCGTTGGGGCGATGCTGACAGTTATGAATTATGTTTGAACAGCTCAAAGCTAGGCATAGAAGGAACAGCTAAAGCAATTGAAGAGTACGTACTGTTTAAGGAAGGTATTTCTGATAAACAAATCTAATTTTATGTTAAATATGTTAAAATAGTAGAAGTGGAAGATAGGATGGCAGATGCTCCAGAATTTCTTCCACTTTTCTATTATTCTTCTCGTAACTTTACGGCTGATGCGGCCTGTCGGCGTCTATCCTCATCAATTGCTGCATAATGCTTTTTCGTAGTGTTTACATCTTTATGTCCTAAAACATCTGCAACAAGATAAATATCTCCGGTTTCTTTGTATAATGCAGTGCCATAAGTGCTTCGCAATTTGTGAGGGGTAATTTTTTTGTTAGGAGTTATCTGGCGGGCATATTTTTTAACCATATTTTCAACCGCCTGAACCCCCATACGTTTTCTCTGCGTAGACAGAAACAGTGCATTTTCATTACCCGGAAGAGGAGTGACTGTTTTTCTCGTTGTATATAGATAGTTCTTTAATGCATATTCAACTTCATCACCAAAATATACAACCATTTGGTTACCACCTTTACGGAGGACTTTAACCCCGTTATTCTTGAAATCTACATCTTGTATATCTAATCCAACACATTCTGAAACACGGATACCTGTTCCTAATAATAATGTAATAATGGCAAGATCTCGATTTTTTGTCTTTTCATAGTAAGCTTTTTTTTGTCCACTTAATTTGTCACCGCCGTGTTCAACAAAATCAAGTAAAAGTGCAATCTCATCTGTATCAAGTCGAACAATTGCCTTCTCGTGTAATTTTGGCATATCTACGAATAATGTCGGATTTTTAGAAATCATTTGATGTTTAAAATAATAACTATAAAAACTTCGCAAAGCCGACATTTTACGTGAAAGTCCATTTTCAGTATTTGTAATCTGTTTTTCTTCGTCATTTTTATAAACTTTCAGAAACTCAAGATATTCTTCAATATCTACAGGCTCTAATCGCTCCAAATCGGACGTTTCAAACTGGTCGACGGAGTAATTCCTATATAGTGGATTATTTTCCATTAAAAAGCGGAAAAACACGCGTATATCATATGCATAAGATATTCTTGTCTTAGCAGACGTGGTTGGTTCAATTGCCCGGAAATAATCTTTGGCAAAAGAAGGAAGCGTTTTTAATATTTCACGCAGTCTCAATGTGTTATCGATATAGGTTTGTTCATGATAAGATTTTTCAGCAGTGTTTTCAATAAAAGTTGGTGTATTTTGATTTTCAAGTTCTGATTCGTTCATAGTGTTTAAAACCCCTTATTTTGATAGTATATAGTTAAAATATAACATATTAAGTATATCTTGTCTATATCTATTGGAAAAATCGGTATTTGTCGTATAGATTGAATTGTGATAACTTAGTACTATTTTTCTATAAAACAAAAAGAACATATGGAATCATGTTTGAATTTTACCTAAACATGTCTTTATGTTCTTATCTATTCTATATGCACTATTAAAAGTTCTATTTAATATAAAGTTTTTATCTGGAAACAATTTGGATTCCATTCGGGTCTATATTGGTCAAAGCATCGTAGATGATAATCAGTTTGTTACCGGTGTATATCTGATCACTTTGCAGATGATTTAACTCCTTCAGTTCTTTAATATATCTATCAACACTATAACTTTCAGGTTTATATTGTTCTGCAATACTCCATAATGTATCATTCTCATGAATTGTAATACTTTTATAAAGCATCTGATTTTTTGAAACAGCAATATCTGAATCCTTTGCTGATGAGATTACACTGCCAAATCCAACCCAGCAAACAGAAACTAATAAAAATGCTGTTATAATGGACAAAATATTTCCTTTTAATTTGTTACGATTATGTCGTTTGTTTATATTTTTTCTTTTCATAATACTGCACTCTCCTATTCATCATAACTATAAAGAACATTTGTTCTGGTTATGAATATAGTATACGGCACGAACATATGTTTGTCAATGAGGTTTGCTATAAAATTCGAACATATTTTCGCAACAAATGTTTGCTATTTCACTTTTCCTATGATACTATAAAAATAGTAAAACAGCCGGGAGGGGATTCGTATGGCACAGGGAAAAATCAGTAAAAAGCAAGAAGAAATTTTAGAATATATCAAATCACAGATTCTGGAGCGTGGGTTTCCACCTGCCGTTCGTGAGATTTGCGAGGCAGTTAATTTAAAGTCTACGTCCTCAGTACACTCTCATCTTGAGACATTGGAGAAGAACGGATATATACATAGAGATCCGACAAAACCACGTGCAATTGAAATTTTAGATGATACATTTAATTTGACCAGACGTGAGATGGTCAATGTACCGATAATCGGTCGTGTTGCTGCAGGTGAGCCATTACTTGCACAGCAGAATATTGAGAATTACTTTCCGATTCCGGCAGAGATGATGCCTAATAAACAGACTTTTCTGTTACAAGTACAAGGAGAAAGTATGATTAATGCAGGAATCTTAAATGGTGATTATATCCTTGTACAACAGCAACAGACAGCAGATAATGGAGATAAGGTAGTTGCATTAATAGATGATGGTGCTACAGTAAAGACGTTCTATCGTGAAGAGGGAATCATTCGTTTGCAGCCAGAGAATGATTTTATGGATCCAATTATCGTGAAGGATTGTACCATTCTTGGTAAAGTAATTGGTGTGTTCCGATTTTTTAAGTAATGTATGAACGATTTTCTATAAGATAAATTGAATTGATTGTTTATGAGAATAAAAATAACAGGTATAACCATGAAATTAAAGTTTTCTTGGTCAACCTGTTATTTTTATCTCAGTTTATAGAAAATTTTTTGCTTCGGAGTGGCTTTTATAACTCATCAAAAGCGATTTCTTTTCCATCTCTCCAGATTCGTTCGAGATCATAGAAAAGACGATTTTCACGATCAAATATATGAACGATAACATCGCCGAAATCAAGAAGTACCCAGTTCCCATTGCTGTATCCTTCGCGCTGTTTTAAGGAATATCCAGCCTTGTGAAGTTCTTCTTCTACATTATCAACTAATGCCTGAACCTGGCTGGAGTTTGTACCATTTGCAATGATAAAATAGTCTGCTAAGACAGAAATTCCTTCCAAATTGATAATCTTAATATCTTCACCTTTTTTTTCATCTAAAGCCTGATATGCGATTTTTACCATTTTTTTTGCCTGTTCCATTGTCTGCCTCCTTTTAACGCATTATTTTGAATAATACTCATATGTTTTTGCTGTCATCGGATCGATTGGTCTTTTCTGCCATTTTAAGTATTCTAATGTATTTTTGGCACATAAACTTACTGCATGGTCAATGTCTGTAAATGCTTCTTTTCTTACTTCAGTAAGACCAGGAATCATTTTTCTGCCCGGTTCAATATAATCCGATAAATAAATGATTTTATCCAGCATAGTCATATTTGGGCGTCCGGTAGTATGATAAAGGATAGCGTTAATTACACGCTCGTTATCCACTTTATATTTTTCTTTTGCAAGATATGCCCCAAGCTTTGCATGAATTAAAGGAAGAACTTGTAATTCTGCTTCTGATAATTCAATTTTATATTTTTTACATAGCTCTACCTGTTCTTCAGGAGAAGTAAATTTCCCACAATCATGCAATAACCCGGCAAGCATTGCTTCTTGAATATCTTGTTCGTAACGCATTGCCATGGCAGCTGCTGTATACATAACACCCTTTGTATGACGATAACGGTCAGGTTTTAATTTCTTTTCTAATTTTTTACTTATCTTGTCTAAATCCATTTTTGTTTTTCCCTTTTGTAACATACAATCTGTTTTCTTTGATGTATTCATCTACGGCATCAGGAACCATGAAGTGTACACTTAATCCTTTTGCTGCACGTTTTCGTATGACCGTTGAAGAGATTTCAAGAAGTGGGGCCTGTAATAATTGTATTTTAGCCCCATATATTTGTTTCAAATAATTGATTTGCATACGCATATCTTCTATGTCTTTGTCATCACGCATAGCAGCTAAAATTATACAAGTGGGAAATATTTTTTCGAAATATCTCCAGTGTTCGATTGCAAATAACGAATCTGCTCCAAGAATAAAGTAAAAATCATCTTCCGGATATAATTCATTTAATTCCTGCATTGTCTTATAGGTATAAGAGTGCGAACTTTCATTTGCTTCATGCAAACAAATTTTAAAGTAAGGTACGTTTTGAATTGCACAGCGAACCATTTCTATACGATGTCGTAATGCGTCTTTCATGTCTTCTGCTTTTTTATGTGGTGGATTTCCGTTTGGAAGAAACCATATTTCATCCAGTCCAAAATCTTCATAGGCAAATTCTCCAAGCAGTAAATGGCCAATGTGAATTGGGTCAAAGGTTCCACCCATAATTCCTATTTTCATCCGTTATCACCTATGGTAAAACAATTTTTTTCTTATTGTCTTTTCCTTCTTTATAAAGAACAATTTTCTTTCCGATTACCTGTACAATTTGAGAGTGTGTACGTTCAGCGACCATCTCAGCTAATTCGCGTGGATCATCTGCACAGTTTTGTAACACACTGATTTTAATCAATTCTCTGGCGTCTAAAGCTTCTGAAATTGCTTGTGTAAGTCCAGGATTCATACTGGATTTACCAATCTGAAAAATCGGATCAATTGTCATTGCAAGACCTTTTAAATAAGCTCTCTGTTTTGATGTCATTTTTATTCTCCTATTAATTTTATTGTATCAATTACGGGTTTCTTTTATTTATAATAGTCAAATTGCAGACCATACATTTTTACAGTATCGCCCTCTTCTATTCCGGCAGCTTCAAGTTTTTCAAGGATACCGGTATCTTTTAAGAAACGTTGGAAGAATGCAAAACCTTTCTCTGAATCTAAGTTCGTATATCCAAGCATTTTTTCAATTTTAGGTCCTTCAACCACATACATGTCATCCACTTTTTCGACAGTATATGGAAGTTCTTCATAAATAAGTTCATCTTCAGGGAAGAATTCCTGCTCAAAAATAACTGTTTCAGTTCCAATCTTCTGAAGTTCCTCACTTACATAATACAACAATTCCTGGATACCTTTTCCGGATACTCCGGAAATTGGAAATACTTTGATTCCTTTTGGCTCGAATTCTGCTTTTAAAAGTTCAACCGGATCTTCGTCCTCAGAATAGATTAAGTCTGTTTTGTTTGCTGCAATTACTTGAGGACGTTTTGCAATTTCAGGATTATAAGCTTCCAATTCCGCATTGATTTTATAAATATCTTCAATTGGATCACGACCTTCAATTCCGGCAGCATCAACAACGTGGATCATCATTTTTGTACGTTCGATATGACGTAAAAATTCATGCCCTAACCCGACACCTTCGGAAGCACCTTCGATCAGACCAGGAATATCTGCCATAACAAATCCTTTTCCGTTTGGAAGATCAACCACTCCGAGATTTGGATTTAATGTTGTGAAATGATAATTTGCTATCTTAGGATCAGCATTTGTTACTCTGGAAAGAAGGGTTGATTTTCCAACATTAGGAAATCCAATCAATCCCACATCTGCGATTACTTTTAATTCTAATGTTACTTCCATTTCCATAGCAGGCTGTCCTGGCTGTGCATATTTAGGAACCTGCATTGTAGCTGTTGCAAAATGCTGATTACCAAGTCCGCCTTTTCCACCTTTTAAGATAATCTGGCGGCGATTTTCACCTGACATATCTGCAACAACCTTACCTGTATTTGCTTCTTTGATCACAGTTCCTTCTGGAACTTTTAATACAACATCTTTACCATCTTTTCCATGGCAACGACGTTTTCCACCTTCTTCACCATCACCGGCTGCAAATTTTCTTTTGTGACGATAATCATAAAGCGTGTTTAATCCTTCATCTACTTCAAAAATTAAATCTCCGCCCTTTCCACCGTCACCGCCGTCCGGGCCACCATTTGCTACATATAATTCGCGTCGGAAACTTACATGACCATTTCCACCTTTTCCGGAGCGAATCATAATTTTTGCTCTATCTGCAAACATCGCGATCACCTCTCTTATTTTTGGGTTATTTAGTATCAGTGTAACATACTTATATATATTATCTGCAAGAAAAGTTGCTGGTCACAGGTACTGTGAACAGTAACAAGATTTCTGGCAGAGAAAAAAGGCAGGAAATACTTCCTGCCTTCATGAACTGATGATTATTCAGCTACTGGATAGATAGAAACCTGTTTCTTATCTCTTCCTTTTCTTTCAAATCTAACAACACCGTCAACCAGTGCGAAGAGAGTATCATCTCCTCCACGTCCAACATTCACACCTGGGTGAATCTTAGTTCCGCGCTGTCTGTACAGGATGTTACCAGCTTTTACAAACTGTCCGTCAGCTCTTTTGGCACCTAATCTCTTAGCCTCGGAGTCACGACCGTTCTTTGTAGAACCTACTCCTTTTTTATGAGCAAAAAACTGAAGGTTTAATTTCATCATGGTAGTTACACCTCCTCGAAAATAATATCAATATATGGCTTGTAACTGTCATCTTCTTCCATACTCTGTAAACCGAGAACCATGGATTTCATCAACAGTTGAGCATCATGTCCAGGAGTTTTCATAAATCGAAATTCGATATTACCTGTATCTTCATCACTAACACAACTTGTCTCATCCTCCGTAAAGGATTCAATTGAATTTAATGTATTAATGATTAATACTGATGCAGCGGCACATACGATATCATGACCATATTCATCATATCCTGCGTGTCCAATTACATCAAATCCTGTATATGTCTGCTTTTCATCCACATAAATAGTTACATTAATCATAATTAAGCGTTGATCTTTTCGATCTTAACTGCTGTAAACTGCTGTCTGTGACCGTTTTTCTTATGGTATCCAGTCTTTCTCTTATACTTGTAAACAACAACTTTTTTTGCTTTTCCGTCTCCGATTACGGATGCAGTAACGGATGCTCCGTTTACAGTTGGGTTACCAACAACCAGTTTATCATTGTTTACTGCAAGTACCTGGTCGAATGTATAAGTTTCTCCAGCCTCTACACCAAGTTTCTCTACTTTAATGATATCGCCTTCGGCTACTTTGTACTGTTTACCACCTGTTGCTATAATCGCGTACATATGGCACCTCCTATTATCATTACTCGCCAGCTACGGTGTCTGTAAAACAGCTCTTTAACCTCGCTGTGCGGCATACTCATAGAATATAACATTCTCTTTATCATTTGTCAATACTTCTTTTTGAAAAATTTACGGAAAAATTTACGTTTGTTTTTTAATCAGCAGTTCAGACGAAATGCTGAACTGCTACGCTTTTAAAATTGTTTTACTGGCTTAGAAGTTTTCCGGCTTTTGTCCGGATGCGTTGAAGTGCATTGTCAATCGTTTTTGGACTTTTATCAAGTAAATTTGCAATATCTCGATAATTTGTTCCCAGCATATGTAAATAGAGTACTCGATTTTCCAAATCACTTAAATTCCCTTTTAATTTCTCAATAAATGCTTCTGAAGATTCTTTCCCGAAATAAAGCGTTTCCGGATTATTTTCAACTTCAGGCTCAATCGTATCAATTAACGGAAGTGCTTTCTCGTCTTCATGATTTCCTTCATCATAAAGAGAAACATAGGAATTTAATGGAATATGCTTTTTCCTTTTTGATGATGCAATTGCAGAATACATTTGACGTGATACACATAGTTCTGCAAAACCGGAAAAGGACTGTCCGGCTTCAGGATTAAAATCTCGAACAGCCTTGATCAATCCAATCATTCCTTCCTGGATCAGATCATCGTTATCTCCCCCGATCAAATACATTGCCCTTGCCTTTCGACGTACCATCGATTTATATTTGATCATAAGATAATCCATAATCTCATCTTCACCATTTCTCAAACGACAGATTAATTGTTCATCTGGAATCTTATTATATGTATTCATGAAACCAGCTATCCTTTCAAACTAATTTAGTCTCTGGCGAACAATTTCGTAGGCAAGTACACCTGCTGCCACAGATGCATTTAAGGAGTCAATCTCACCCTTCATTGGGATGCTTGCAATAAAATCACATTTTTCTTTTACAAGTCTTCCAACGCCCTCTCCTTCATTTCCGATAACAAGACCGATTGGTCCTTTTAAATTTAAGCGATACATGGATTCACCGCCCATATCTGCACATACGAACCAGAGTCCTTTTTCTTTTAATTCTTCCATTGTTTTTGCAAGGTTTGTAACCTTTGCAACAGGAGTGTAATTCAAAGCACCGGCAGAAGTCTTGGCAACTGTTGCAGTGAGTCCTACTGCTCTGCGTTTTGGAATAATAACACCATGTGCTCCGGCTAAATTCGCAGTACGTATAATCGCACCAAGATTATGTGGGTCTTCGATATTATCTAACAGAATGAGAAACGGATCCTCCCCTTTTTCTTCAGCCAGCTTTAACATGTCTTCCACTTCGGAATATTCATATGCTGCGGCATATGCGACTACACCTTGATGTTTTCCTGTTGTAGAAATTTGATTTAAACGTTCCTTATTAACAAAGTTAATAATCGTGTCATGTTTCTTAGCCTCTCTTATGATTGTACGTATAGGTCCGTCCTGACATCCATCCAGGACGAATACCTTATCGATTGGTTTGCCTGAGCGAAAAGCTTCCAGTACAGCGTTTCTTCCTTCTACGACCAGAGTATGTTCACGATGGTCTCTGTCAAATTCTTTTTCGATTTTTTCTGACATGATCTTCTCCTTATTTTTCTTTATTTTCCAAACTGTCTAATCCTATTTTAATCAGTTCCATTAAGCGTGCATATCTCTTTTTTAAATAAAGATAACCGACGAGTGCTTCGAATCCTGTTGCACGACGATAGTCTGTGATTGATTGATTTTTGGCCGGAGAAACAGATTTTGCATTTCTCCCTCTTCTGTAGACAGCATGCTCTTCTTCGTTTAAATGCTCCTGCATTGTACGCATCATCAACGACTGTGCTGAAGCCTGTACAAGATGACTGGTCTCTTCATGTAATTTATTTACTTGTTTGTTTCCATTGTTAATAATCATACTTTTGATGATTAAATCATAAACACAGTCACCGATATATGCTAAAACAAGAGGTGAATATTGATTCACATCCACCTCTTTTAATTGGAGCACATTTTCAATACAATCGCGAAAATCCATTGTTATGCTCTTTTCCATTTTACACCTTCTCTTGTATCTTCCAAAATGATTCCTTTTGCTAAAAGTTCATCGCGAATTTCATCTGCTCTGGCAAAATTACGTTCTTTTCTGGCTGCCTGACGTTCCTGGATCAATGCTTCAATATCGGCATCCAAAAGCTCTTCTTTTTTCTCAACCACAATACCAAGTACATCTGCAAGTTTTACGATCAACTCATATAAAGCTGTAACATATGCTTTTGAACTGTCACCATTTGCAGTTGTATTTGCATATTTTACAAGATCAAAGATTGCTGCAATTGCATCAGCAGTATTAAAGTCGTCATCCATTGCTTTTTCGAAGGCTGCAACATAGTCTTGTGTTTTTGTAAGTGCATCCTCTTCATTGTTTGTAAGAGTATCTGTCTTTGCATTATCGGCCAGGAATTTTAAGTTGTCTGTAGCAGTGATAATTCGATCCAATCCGCTTTTTGCAGCTTCCATTAGATCGCTACTGAAGTTCAAAGGACTTCTGTAATGTGCACTTAACATAAAGAAACGAAGTACCTGTAAATCATATTTTTCGCTGATTTCTCTAACTGTAAAAAAGTTGCCAAGTGATTTTGACATTTTTTTATTATCGATATTTAAAAATGCATTGTGCAGCCAGTATTTTGCGAATTCTTTTCCATTTGCAGCTTCACTCTGAGCAATTTCGTTTTCATGATGTGGGAATACAAGGTCTTCTCCACCGGCATGAATATCAATCTGTTCTCCTAAATATTTTTTCGACATTTCAGAACACTCAATATGCCATCCAGGTCTTCCTTCACTCCATGGAGATTCCCATGCAGGCTCTCCCTCTTTTTTTGGTTTCCAAAGAACGAAATCCAATGGGTCTTCTTTTTCATCTTCTCCGCTTACCAGAAGGGAACGATTACCGGAACGAAGATCATCTAAATTTTTATGCGATAATTTTCCATATTCTTTGAACTGACGTGTACGATAATATACAGTGCCATTCTTTTCATAAGCATATCCTTTGTCGATCAGAGACTGGATCATCTCTACCATACCGCCAATTTCTTCTGTTGCCAGAGGATTCTTTGTAGCAGGTTTTACATTCATGCCGTCCATATCTTTTTTACATTCGGCGATATATCTTTTTGAAATTTCCTCAGCTGTGACGCCTTCTTCATTTGCCTTTTTGATAATCTTATCATCGACATCTGTGAAGTTTGACACAAAATTCACATCAAACCCTTTGTATTCGAAATATCTTCTGACTGTGTCAAATACGATCATAGGACGTGCGTTTCCGATATGGATAAAATTGTATACGGTTGGACCGCAGACATACATTTTAACTTTCCCTTCTTCTAATGGCACGAATTCTTCTTTTTGTTTTGACATCGTGTTATACAGTTTCATTTAAATTTCCTCCTTGTTACTTTAACAGATACCTTTGTATCTGAAATATCTATTGTATTTTAATTTTTACAGTTTTGCTCTACACATTTTTTTAAGCGCTCTTCCATTGCAAGAAGTTGTTCGTGCAGTTGGAAATTGGCAATCTGCAATTCTCGGATATCATTGAGAACCGGATCTGGAAGATGTACCTGATCCAATTCTTCACGAGGTACTTTTTTATCATCTCTTCGGACAATACGACCAGGGACTCCGACTACTGTACAGTTTGGTGGAACTTCCTCCAATACGACCGAACCGGCACCAATTTTAGAATTCTCTCCGATGGTAAAAGAACCGATTACTTTAGCACCTGCACTTACCATAACATTATCTTTTAAAGTTGGGTGACGTTTCCCCTTTTCTTTTCCAGTACCTCCCAGAGTAACACCTTGATAAAGAGTAATATTATCTCCTAGAATTGCTGTTTCACCAATGATAACACCGCTTCCGTGATCAATAAACAATCCTTTCCCGATTGTCGCTCCAGGGTGTATCTCGATACCTGTTTTGCGAACAGCTCTCTGTGAAACCCATCTTGCCATAAAATAATGTTTTTTCATATATAGCTTATGTGCGACTCGATAACTCAGCATAACTTTAAAACTTGGATACAGCAAGACTTCCCAATTCGATTTGATTGCCGGGTCACGATCTTTTACAACATTAATTTCTTCTTTAATATAGGATATCATCCCCATAATTCTTTCCTCACTTTCATACAGAGTGTTTTTATATAGACGAAAAGAGCACTTTCCTAAATTTCAAGAATGCCTCTGCAATCCTGCCGGAGGCTATATCAGATGTGAGTCATCTCACATCTGATATAAATAAAAAACTCCATCTCTAAACAAGAGACGAAGTTTATCCGCGGTTCCACTCTATTAAAAGAATTAATTCTTTCACTTATAACGTATAACGTCCGTCACCCGTATTCTGCTACTTGATTCACAAAATCAGCTCCCGAATGCACTTCACAAGATTTCCTCAAAAACTGCTCTCAGCCGACGACAGTTTCTCTCTGGTGAGTCAATTACTTGTTACTCTTTTCGTTCTTCGCTTTTATCTCTATACCGATACACTATATATTATGCAAAATTCTGAATTTTGTCAACAGATTCTCTTTAAACAACCTCATTTAAATAGATTCGATTAAGTGTTTTCAGTTTTTTTAACTCTCCCGCCAAATGGTCTGTAAGTATTACATTTTCTTCTTTCGCAACTTCTTCGAGTGTTTTATAGCCAAATATGAAACTTGTCAATGCACCAATTGTTAAAACTCCTTCAGAATCTTCAGTTTCTTTTACATGGAGTACATTCGGTGTGTCAGGGCTATTTAAATCGTTATATATTTCCCATACCCTGCTGTTTTGAGGAAGGATATAATCCAGAATAGCAAAAGAGCAATGTAGTTGTTTGCCGGATTTTACTTTTAATGTCTTTAAAAATTGTTCAAGGTGTAAAATTCGAACCATAATGGCTGGCTTTTTTTCTTGTGTAGTGCTCAAAGAAGCATAAACTTTTACATTACCGGAAATATTTTTCTCGTTTTTTAATTGGGCGATAGATTGTTCCATTGCACTATCATATCCGGGAAGAAAAAGCGGCTCCATAATTTCCAGTCCTTCTTCCAACATATAAGTAAAAATACCAATCAATTTATCTTCTTCAAAAACCATACGAATGCCGCCAAGTTCACTTTGCCGTTCTAATAAAAGTGATTGATAATATGCACTGTCTCGCAATGTACAGATTTGCCAGTTTTTCTCTATGTTTTCGGTGTAGAAAGCAGCAATCCTTTCACAATCAAAAAAAGTTGCTTCTACGCTTTTGTATTCATCTATATTCTTAACATCTGTCAGCGTTGTATGATGCTGATCATAAACAAAGCGAAAATCATATGGCGTGTAAATAGATTCTGCAGCAGGCATTAAAAATGTAAAAGGCTCTTTGCGTTTGTACATATCTGATAAGCTTTGACGTAATAGAGTGCCCATATATCCTTTTTTTCGGTGAAGGGGTTTTGTTGCAACACCAACAATGTAACTTCCTTGAAATTGCGTATCCTCCAGCTTTAAGGTATATGGGTTTAAATGTAGCATGGAACAGATTTCCTGCTCATTTTCAATCACATATATTTCATTGCCCTTTGCTTTCATAAAATAATAATAATCTAAAAATTCCTTTGAATCTTCACTGAAAATTTCTTCCCACAAAGCTCTTGTCAGATTATGCTCATTTAATTCTAGCTTTCTTGTTTTCATAACCTTTTTACAGCTCCTTGTGACATCCCTGACAATTGGTACATGCTCTGTCAAAAGTTACATCATAGCTGCTATAGTTTGTTAATTTCTCCAGTGCACAGATTGCCTGAGAAGAAATGCCCTCGCCACTTCCAGTAAAACCAAGCCCCTCTTCTGTCGTTGCTTTAACATTTACCTGCTCTACCGTTATATTTAATGCCTCGGCAATGTTTTCACGCATCTGATCGATAAATGGTCGCATCTTAGGTTTTTGTGCAATGATAGTTGCATCAATATTTTCTATAATGTATTGATTCTCATCTAATAATTTTGCGACATGCTCCAATAATTTTATACTGGAGATTCCCTTGTATTTATCATCGGAATCCGGAAAATGTTTCCCGATATCTCCAAGTGCGGCAGCTCCAAGAAGCGCATCCATAATTGCATGTAAAAGGACATCTGCATCAGAATGACCAAGCAGCCCTTTTTCATAAGGGATTGTAACTCCGCCTAATATCAAATCTCTGTTTTCTACTAATTTGTGAACATCATAGCCCATTCCTACTCGCATGTTTTATTTCTCCTCGTAATCTGATTCTTTATTCTCCTCGTTGTTACCTTGTTTAAGTTCTTTCATACCTGCTTCTAATTCGGCTGGTGATGGCATTGGCGCAGTGCGGCTTTGAGTGAGTACACGTTGTCTGCGCTGTTCCATTTTTTGCAATGCAGCCTCAGCAGCTTCCTCACGTTTTTGCTCCTCTTGCTCAGCTTTTTTTGATGAAACCATTCTTTTGATGATCCAGATAGTATAACCGGCTCCGATGATAACAAAGATGATTCCCATGAAAAGTTTAAATGCCAGATCGCTTGGATGTGCAGCAAGTGTTTCCCTAATAAGATTAACGCCGATAAATGCTAAATACATTCCCAGCATAAGTCTTAAAATATAGTTTGTCTTTTTGTTCATATCTCTATCCTCCGTTTTTCCATATCTGATATTTGGGATATGGCGATACATTTAAAGCTATTGTATCATGTAACATACTTTTTCGGCAATATAAACACGAAATGGTCCGGAAATTTGTTTTGAATTTGAAAAATGGAAAAGAAAAAGACCTAGCATAACGCTAAGTCTTTCAAGTAGCGGAAACTGGATTTGAACCAGCGACACCACGGGTATGAACCGTGTGCTCTAGCCAACTGAGCTATTCCGCCATGATATGTATATTGAAATTCTATGGGACCTACAGGGCTCGAACCTGTGACCCTCTGCTTGTAAGGCAGATGCTCTCCCAGCTGAGCTAAGATCCCAAGAAGCAATACTTGGTAAGTTCCAAAGAACTCACTAGGCTAGTATAACAACAATGTTGCAAACTGTCAACATGTTTTAGCCAAATAGCGGAAACTGGATTTGAACCAGCGACACCACGGGTATGAACCGTGTGCTCTAGCCAACTGAGCTATTCCGCCATATATTCTACTGATAATCATTAAGGTTATGGGACCTACAGGGCTCGAACCTGTGACCCTCTGCTTGTAAGGCAGATGCTCTCCCAGCTGAGCTAAGATCCCTTATTATCAGTGATTGGTGCGTTTCTCTCGCAACCGACTTCGTTAGTATACAATTATATCCAATAAATGTCAACACCTTTTTATAATTTTTTTGATTTTTTCTAAAAGTATCTATATTTTCTACAATTTATATGCTTGATATATAGAAAAAGGGAGGTATCTGATCCCTATTATCAGATACACCCTTTTTCAAAGTTGTACAATTTAAGGTTTTATTATATAAAATATTATTTAAAATATTTTACACCGGATTCAAATATCTTGAGGTCCTGTTCTCCATAAATGTTAATAGCAACAGAATCTCCACGGCGTTCGGAATGAGCCATTTTACCAAGGACTCTTCCATCTGGACTTGTAATTCCTTCAATTGCATAGTAGGAGCCATTTACATTCCATTCTTCATCCATACTGATATTTCCTTCTGGATCACAATACTGTGTAGCTACCTGTCCGTTTGCAAAAAGTTTTTCAATCCATTCATCATTTGCTACAAAACGACCCTCACCATGAGAGGCAGGATTTGTATATACACCGCCTAATTGTGCATTCTGAAGCCATGGTGATTTATTTGTAACAACTTTTGTATATACCATTTTTGAGATATGGCGTCCAATTGTGTTATATGTTAATGTTGGTGAATCTTCATTCTGTCCGACAATCTGTCCGTATGGTACAAGACCAAGTTTGATCAATGCCTGGAATCCATTACAAATTCCAAGAGCGAGTCCATCACGTTCGTTAAGCAATTTTTCTACAGCTTCTTTGATTTTTGCATTCTGGAATGCAGTCGCAAAGAATTTTGCAGATCCATCCGGCTCGTCTCCTGCACTGAATCCACCTGGGAACATGATCATCTGAGCCTGAGAAATAGCTTTCTCAAATTCATCTACGGATTCACGGATTCCCGTTGCATCTAAGTTTTTAAATACTTTTGTAATAACCTTAGCACCTGCTCTTTCAAAAGCTTTCTTGCTATCATATTCGCAGTTTGTTCCTGGGAAAACAGGAATAAATACTGTCGGCTGAGCAAGCTTATGGCTGCAAATATGAATATCAGATGTGTTGAACAATCGTTCCTCAATCTTTTCATTACTGCTTGCAGCAGATTTTGTGGCAAATACTTTTTCTAATGGTTCTTCCCATGCTGTTTTTGCTTCTGCAAGAGTGATTTCTGCATCACCATATTTAAACAGTTTATTTTCGCTTACTTCACCAATTACTGTATAATCTACAGTTAATTTATCCAATTTGTCAGCAGCTACTTCTGCTACAAGATCTCCAAAAGCAGGAGCAAAAGCATCGGCTGCTGAGAGTTCTGAATTCAATTCTACTCCAAGGCCATTACCAAATGCCATTTTACTTACAGCAGAGATGATTCCGTGACGATCAAGTGCATATGCAGATACAATAGCTCCGCTATGGATGTCATCTGCAAATTTACCATATTGCTCCATAATCTGCTCATATACTGGTAAATCATATTTGTTACGTTCTGTCTTGACAAGAATTAATTTATTGTCTGCTTTTTTCAACTCAGGTGTGATGATATCTTTTTCGGTTGCCATATCTACAGCGAATGACACAAGTGTCGGTGGTACATCAATATCCTGGAATGTTCCTGACATACTATCTTTACCGCCGATTGATGGAAGTCCAAATCCAAGCTGTGCATCATATGCTCCGAGAAGTGCAGCGAATGGCTGGCTCCATCTCTTAGGATCTTCTGTCATACGACGGAAATATTCCTGGAATGTAAAACGGATTTTTTTGTAATCTCCTCCGGCTGCTACAATCTTTGCAATAGATTCTACAACAGCATAAATAGCTCCATGGTAAGGACTCCAGCTTGAAAGATATGGGTCAAATCCAAAACTCATCATAGATACTGCATCTGTTGTTCCATTTAAAACAGGAACTTTAGCAACCATAGCTTGTGTCTCTGTCATCTGATATTTTCCACCGTGTGGCATAAATACAGAACCTGCACCGATAGAACCGTCAAACATTTCGACAAGTCCTTTCTGTGAACACACATTTAAATCTTTTAAAACGTCGAGCCATTTTGCTTTTACATCAGTTACTTCCTGTTTCTGGAAAACAGATTCTTCAAGCGATGGGATATCCACTGCTACATTTGTTTCCTGATGTGCACCGTTTGTATCCAAAAATGCACGTGAAAGATTAACGATTTCTTTTCCTCTCCATGTAAGAACAAGTCTTGGACTTTCTGTTACAACAGCAACTTCTGTAGCCTCAAGGTTTTCTTCTTTTGCATATGCCAGGAATTCTTCAACATCTTTTGGATCAACAACAACGGCCATACGCTCCTGTGATTCAGAAATCGCAATTTCTGTTCCGTCTAAGCCGGCATATTTTTTAGGAACTTTATCTAAATCTACTCTAAGACCATCTGCTAATTCACCGATTGCAACAGAAACACCACCGGCACCAAAATCGTTACATTTTTTTATTAATTTACTAACTTCTTCTCGACGGAACAAGCGCTGGATCTTACGTTCTGTTGGTGGATTACCCTTCTGTACTTCTGCTCCACATGTTTCAATAGACTGCTCAGTATGTACTTTGGAAGATCCTGTTGCACCACCACATCCATCACGGCCTGTACGGCCGCCAAGCAGGATGATGATATCACCCGGATCAGATGTTTCACGAATAACAGCACGTCTTGGAGCGGCTCCCAATACAGCTCCGATCTCCATACGTTTTGCAACATAATTTGGATGATAGATTTCTTTTACGGCACCTGTTGCAAGACCAATCTGATTTCCATATGAGCTATATCCTTTTGCAGCACCACGAACCAGTTTTTTCTGTGGAAGTTTACCTTTTAATGTCTCTTTGACAGATACTGTCGGGTCAGCAGCACCTGTTACACGCATAGCCTGATATACATAAGTACGGCCAGAAAGTGGGTCACGGATCGCGCCGCCAAGACAAGTTGCAGCACCACCAAATGGTTCAATTTCTGTAGGGTGATTGTGCGTCTCGTTTTTGAAGTTGATCAGCCATTCCTCTTCTACACCATCTACTTTTATTGGAACAACGATACTACATGCGTTAATCTCATCGGATTCTTCCTGATCCTGTAATTTACCCTCTTTTTTGAGTTTACGCATTGCCATTAATGCAAGATCCATCAGGCACACAAACTTATCTTCACGACCTGCAAAAATTTCACTATGATCTTTTAAATATTGTTTATAAGTATTTTCAATAGGTTCTCTGAGATCTCCATCATCAAAACTTACTGATTTTAACTCTGTAGAAAATGTTGTATGACGACAATGATCAGACCAGTATGTATCCAGAACACGGATTTCTGTCATGGAAGGATCTCTTTTTTCTTCATTTGCATAATATCCCTGAATATGCTGGAAATCTTTAAAAGTCATAGCCAAACCAAGTGAATCATACAATGCCTTCAATTCTTCTTCTGGCATTTCTTTAAATCCATCAAAAATTTTCACATCAGCAGGCTCATCAAAGACAGTGACAAGTGTTTCTGGTTTGTCGAAACCAGTTTCACGAGAATCTACAGGGTTGATGCAGTGATGCTTGATGGCTTCTAATTCTGCGTCAGTTATATCTCCTTCGATAACATAAGTTATTGCAGTTTTTACAACCGGACGCTCATCTTCTTTAATGAATTGCAGACACTGTTCTGCTGAATCAGCCCGCTGGTCAAACTGACCTGGAAGAGATTCCACAGAAAATGCAGTTTCATTTTCTGCCATAGGAAATGTTTCATTATATAAAATATCAACAGGGGCTTCTGCAAATACGCCATGACAAGCTTTTTCAAAAGTTTCATCAGAAACATTCTCTATATCATAACGGATCAGAACACGAACACCTGTCACATCAGGTACTCCAAGATAATGTTTGATCTCATGGCGCAGCTCTTTTGCCTGTACTGCAAAATCAGCCTTTTTTTCAACATATACACGTTTTACATTACTCATATTGGTTCTCCTTTGCATGTAATCTATTTTCTACATGTCACTTTTCGTTTCTATGTTACAATCCTATCACAAATCAGGTGATAAGTGAAATTAATATAACTAAACTCATTGATAAGTTTTGCTTAAATTTGCACAGTTCTTCTAATTGCTTTTTTATAAATTTTACTTTATAATATAAGCATCTTTTATTAGGAGGACTAATTAATGATGGATATTAATTATGAATTATATAAAGTATTTTATCATGTCGCATCTACATTAAATTTTTCAGAGGCTTCAAAACAATTATTCATTTCACAATCAGCCGTGAGTCAATCTATAAAAACACTGGAGAAGAAATTAGATCAGACATTATTTATTCGTAGTACTAAGCGTGTACAATTAACACCAGAGGGAGAGATACTTCTCAGACATATCGAACCTGCGATGAATTTAATACGACGCGGTGAGGCGCAGCTGATGGATGCGGCATCTACCGGAGGACAGATTCGAATCGGTGCAAGTGATACAATCTGCCGTTATTTTCTTGTTCCATATTTAAAAAAATTCCACCAGGATTTTCCGAATGCACATTTGAAGGTAATCAATCAAACATCTATTAAATGTGTAGAGTTATTGGAAACCGGACAGGTTGATCTGATTGTTGTCAATTATCCAAATAAATATTTAAGCAATGTCTCATCAATTAAGAAGATTCAGAAGTTTCATGATGTATTTATTGCTAATCATTCATTTGATTATTTAAAAGAAAAGAAACTTTCTTATCAGGAGTTGTCGAAATATCCTATTCTAATGTTGGATAAACAAAGTACAACAAGCGAATTTTTACATCGGTTATTTCAACAGCATCATCTGGACCTTGTTCCGGAAATCGAACTTACAAGTAATGATCTTTTAATAGATCTTGCAAGAATCGGCCTTGGAATTGCATTTATTCCGGATTATTGTCTGTCCAGACAGTCAGAAGATTTATTCGTTGTAGAAACTGAAGAATCACTTCCAGAACGTGAACTGGTTATTGCATATAATGAACAGGTTCCGTTATCCAATGCAGCGGTAGAATTTTTAAATTACTTTAATTAGAAAATTTTAATAAAAAAAGAATGAAACAACTTTTGCATAAGCTGCTTCATTCTTTTTTGTTATTAAATCATAGTTTGCTAAATTTTTCTCAGGATTACTCGCCTACAACTGCAATTCTCATTGTATTACTTACACCATTTCTGCCCTTCTCAACGTTAGGTGAAGGGATTCCTGCTGTCAGTACAACGACATCTCCTGGTTCAACATATTTCTTTACAAGTGCAAGTTCAATTGCTCCTGTAGTGATATCTTCTGTTGTGTCAAATTCTAAAGATTTCAATGGTTCTACACCCCAGTAAATAGCCATTCTACGCATTGTACGCTCATTTGGTGTGACACCTAAAATTCTCTGTTTTGGACGAAGATTAGAAACAACTCTTGTTGTAGCACCTGAAACAGATGGTGTAATGATGCATTTTGCATTCAGATTTGATGCAGCAAGTACTGAAGAGTACCCAATTGCACCGGAAATACCAGTTTTCAAATGATTTCCGGACTGCCCAAGAAGCAGATCGTAATCCAAGTGTTTTTCTGTGCTCTCGATAATGTGAACCATCATCTGTAAAGCTTCAATAGGATATTTTCCTGCTGCTGTTTCTCCGGAAAGCATTACTGCATCTGTTCCATCATATACAGCATTTGCAACGTCTGTAACCTCAGCTCTTGTCGGACGTGGATTACGGATCATAGAATCTAACATCTGTGTTGCAGTGATAACTGTTTTGAAGTTATCGTTACATTTATTGATCATCATTTTCTGAAGATATGGAACTTCTTCAGCCGGAATTTCTACTCCAAGGTCACCACGGGCAACCATGATTCCATCTGCTGCACGTATGATCTCATCAATATTTTCGATACCTTCTGAATTTTCAATCTTAGCAATGATTGGAATATATGGCGCATTGAGTGATTTCAGATAAGCACGAATCTCTAAAATACATTCTGCATTACGAACGAAAGATGCTGCAATAAAATCAATATCCTGGCTGACACCAAATTTGATATCTTCTTTATCTTTTTCTGTGATGGCAGGAAGTCTTACAGGTACGTTAGGAACGTTCACACCTTTACGTTCGCCGAGCTCACCACCATTAATTACCTTACAACGGATATCTTTTCCGGATTTTTCGATGACTTCTAATCCAATCAGACCATCGTCGATCAAAATAACTTTGCCGGCATCAACATCTTCAGCCAGTCCTTTGTACGTAATAGATACACGATTTTCATCACCAACGATATCTTCTGTTGTGAGTGTAAATTCCATACCAGTTTCCAGACGCACTTTCTTTCCATCTTTGAGAACGCCTGTACGGATTTCTGGTCCTTTTGTATCAAGTAAAATTGCAACATTTGCATGTTCTTCTTCACGAATCTGCTTTAATAAGTCCATACGACCTTTATGTTCTTCATAATCTCCATGTGAAAAATTGAAACGAGCCACATTCATTCCATTTTTAACCAATCCACGCATAATCTCCGGATTGTTTGTATTAGGCCCCATTGTGCATACTACTTTTGTCTTCTTCATCTTCTCAATCTCCTTATAACACTATCTTTATTTCACATGTTCGTGTGTGAACAAATGATCCTGGCAATATTCGTAATTGCCATTACATTTTGAACAGAATCTAAATTCCAGATTCGGATCATCCAATTCTGTTCTGCCACATACTGCGCAACGATGTCTTGCCCCATTTGAATAAGTCATATGTGGGCGTGACTGTTTTTGATACTTTTTCTTTCGCATCTGCTGTTTCGGTGAATATCCTTTTTTGGTAGAAAGGAAAAATACAATAAAATTTAATAATGATGCTGCGATTGTTACTCTTGAAATGAAATTTCCGGCAATAAAGTCATATAGAATGAATACAGCATATACAATAGCCATCCATTTCATCTTAATAGGAATAATAAAATAAAGTAACAGTTCCATATCCGGATAACTTACTGCAAATGCAAGAAAAATTGACATGTTAATATAGTATGTGCTGAAAAGCCCTCCATATCCTACCATGCCTGTGCCCGCAATAAAATATAATGCAAATGCACCAATTACAGTAAATAAAATCCCAGAAAAAATATATACATTATACCGAAACGTTCCCCATGCCCGTTCCAGCGCAGTACCGAGAGAATAATATAAAAGTACAATAAAAATGATAGAAATCAAACTTCCGCTTGGTGGAACAAGTACCCAGGATATCACTCTCCAGACTTGTCCTTTCAAGATAAAGTATGGCTCTAGTGTAAGCCATTTAAACAAACCAGGCAAAAAATAATAAATTCCAAAACCGATAATGTATGCTCCAATTAAATACATCGTCAAGTTTGGAATTGCAAATCGTCCGAATTTCTTTTCTAATTTATCTAACCAATTCAAATGTACATCTCCTTTATGGATTATTTTCATTCATATAATAAGATTGTACTTAGATACGTACAAATCTGATACGTGTATTGTACATTCCCAACGTGCGTTTGTCAAACAAAAGTATGTGAAGATTCTGTAAATAAGATAGGATTGAGAAAAATTTGTCAAATTTTTCTTTAGAAAATAGTTTTCAAAGGAAAACGTACAGCATAATGACGATTGTGTTTTTAAAAATCCTGTCGTATAATGTACGGTAGTGTTATTTTGCTTACACTATTTTAATAAGAAGTAACAGCTATAATAATATAAGAAAGAGGATAATTATGAGTTTGAACAAATTATATACTTTGGGGATTGACATCGGTTCTACAACTGTTAAAATTGCAGTTCTTGATCAAGATAATGAAGTATTATTCTCTGATTACGAACGACATTTTGCTAATATTCAGGAAACATTATCGGATCTGTTGGGAAGAGCTCTTTATAAGTTAGGTCCAATACAGGTATCCCCTGTTATTACCGGTTCCGGTGGACTATCGCTCGCTAAACATTTAGAAGTACCTTTTGTACAAGAGGTAATTGCTGTTTCAACGGCATTACAGGATTATGCTCCGCAAACAGATGTTGCTATCGAATTAGGTGGCGAGGATGCGAAAATCATATATTTTGAGGGCGGTAATGTGGAACAGCGTATGAATGGAGTCTGTGCCGGTGGAACAGGTTCTTTTATCGATCAAATGGCTTCTCTGTTACAGACAGATGCTACCGGATTAAACGAATATGCCAAAAATTATCATGCATTATATTCAATTGCTGCCCGTTGCGGAGTATTTGCAAAAACAGATATCCAGCCGCTGATCAATGAAGGGGCTTCAAAAGAAGATTTGGCAGCTTCTATTTTTCAGGCAGTAGTCAATCAGACAATCAGTGGACTTGCCTGTGGTAAACCAATTCGTGGTCATGTCGCTTTTTTGGGAGGACCATTACATTTCTTGTCAGAATTAAAAGAGGCATTTATCCGTACACTGAAGCTGGACGATGAACATATTATTGCACCTAAGCATTCACACTTATTTGCTGCTATCGGTTCCGCATTGAACTCAAAGAAAGAGGTGAAAGTATCTCTTCGTGAAATGCAGGAACGACTTGCCGCTAAAATCCAAATGGAATTTGAAGTGGATCGTATGGAACCACTGTTTGCATCAAAGGCTGAATACGATGCATTTATTTCAAGACATGATCAGCATCAAGTGCCAATGAAAGATCTTGCCTCATATAAAGGAAAGGCATTTTTAGGTATCGATGCAGGTTCAACAACTACAAAAGCCGCTTTGGTCGGTGATGATGGAACGCTTTTGTATTCTTTTTATCATAATAATGATGGAGATCCACTTGGAACAACGATTTCTGCTATTAAAGATATATATAGCCAGTTGCCGGAAGATGTAGAAATTGTGCACTCCTGCTCTACCGGATATGGTGAAGCGTTGATTAAAGAGGCACTTCTTTTAGATGAGGGAGAGGTAGAAACCGTTTCACACTATTACGCAGCATCATTTTTTGAACCGGATGTTGACTGTATTCTTGATATCGGCGGTCAGGATATGAAATGTATCAAGATTAAAAATCAAACCGTTGATAGCGTACAATTAAACGAGGCATGTTCTTCGGGATGTGGATCATTTATCGAAACATTTGCAAAATCATTGAATTATTCGGTAGAGGATTTTGCACAGGAAGCATTATATGCACATAATCCAATTGATTTAGGAACACGTTGTACAGTGTTTATGAATTCAAAAGTAAAGCAGGCACAAAAAGAAGGTGCAGAAGTATCTGATATTTCTGCAGGACTTGCATATTCTGTTATAAAAAATGCTTTATTTAAAGTAATCAAAGTATCAGATGCATCAGAGCTCGGAAAACATATCGTTGTACAGGGTGGAACATTCTACAATAATGCTGTATTAAGAAGTTTTGAAAAAATTGCAAATTGCGAAGCTATCCGTCCGGATATTGCCGGAATCATGGGGGCTTTTGGAGCGGCTCTTATTGCTCGTGAACGTTATGTCGAATGTGAAGGTACGACAATGCTTTCGATTGAGGATATTGAGGCCTTGGAGTATTCTACCACCATGACAAAATGCAAAGGATGTACAAATAACTGTCGTCTGACAATCAATCATTTCAGTGGCGGGCGTAAATTTATTACCGGAAACCGTTGTGAGCGTGGTCTTGGAAAAGAAAAGGTGAAAAATAAATTGCCAAACTTATTTGAATATAAGATGCAACGCTATTTTGGATATACTCCGTTAAAAGAAAATGAAGCTGTGCATGGTGTGATTGGTATTCCTCGTGTTTTAAATATGTATGAAAATTATCCGTTCTGGTTTACATTGTTTACGAAACTCGGATTTTCGGTATTGCTCTCTCCTGCTTCTACAAGAAAGATATATGAATTGGGCATCGAATCCATTCCAAGTGAATCAGAATGTTATCCGGCAAAACTTGCACATGGGCATGTACAATGGCTGATCAATCAGGGTGTAACGCATATTTTCTATCCTTCCATTCCATATGAAAGAAAAGAATTTGCTGATGCGAATAACCATTATAACTGTCCGATCGTAACATCGTATCCGGAAAATATTAAGAATAATATGGATCCAATCGTTCAGGGAGAGGTAGATTTTATTCATCCATTTTTAAGTCTGGAAAGCGAAGAAACTGTTGCATATCGAATGGTTGAAGAGCTTGGAGAAAAATTTTCAATTGACGAAAAAGAAATACGTGCAGCGGTTCATGATGCATGGGAGGAACTTGCAGCCTGCCGTAATGATATGCGAAAAAAAGGAGAAGAAACGATACAGTTCTTAAAGGAAACAGGAAACAGAGGAATTGTACTTGCAGGTCGTCCATACCACATTGACCCAGAGGTTAATCATGGTATTCCGGAACTGATCAATTCTTATAATATGGCTGTTTTAACAGAGGATTCTATTTCACATTTGAATCCAGTAGAACGCCCGTTAAATGTAATGGATCAGTGGATGTATCATTCTCGTTTATATGCAGCTGCAAATTATGTAAAAACGGTAGATAATCTGGATTTGATCCAGCTTAATTCCTTCGGTTGTGGATTGGATGCGGTAACAACGGATCAAGTGGCAGAAATTTTAACAAATTCAGATAAAATTTATACGTCCTTAAAGATTGATGAGGTAAACAACTTAGGCGCTGCAAGAATCCGTATTCGTTCTTTACTTGCTGCTATTCGAGTTCGCGAACAGCGGAATACAAAACGTGATATCAAGCCGGCATCGATAGATAAAGTTTCATTTACAAAAGAAATGCGGACAACGTATACGATTCTTTGTCCACAGATGTCTCCATTTCACTTTGAGCTTATCGAACCAGCATTTAAGGCAGCAGGTTATAAATTGGAAGTGCTCCCAAATGATAATAAACAGGCTGTAGATGTCGGACTGAAATATGTAAATAATGATGCCTGTTATCCGTCACTTATGGTAGTAGGACAGATTATGGATGCTATTTTATCAGGAAAATATGATACAGATCACCTTGCAGTGATCATAAGTCAGACGGGTGGAGGATGTCGAGCTTCCAACTATATTGGATTTATCCGTCGTGCCTTAAGAAAAGCCGGCTATGCACATATTCCAGTGATTTCTATCAACTTAAGCGGACTGGAAAAAAATCCTGGATTTAAGATCACTCCTTCTCTTGCACTGAGAGGAGTTTACGGGGCAGTGTTCGGTGACATCTTTATGAAATGTGTATATCGTATGCGTCCTTATGAAGCTGTACCAGGGACAACAGATGCAATACATAAAAAATGGGTAGAAGTTTGTAAGAAATTTGTCTCAGAAGGATATCCTTCAAGAAGAAAATTCAAACAACTTTGCCGCAGTATTATAGAAGATTTTGATAACATTGAAACATTAGATGTGAAAAAACCTCGTGTAGGAGTCGTTGGCGAGATTCTTGTTAAATTCCTTCCTGCTGCAAATAATCATCTTGTTGAATTACTTGAGTCAGAAGGTGCTGAGGCAGTCGTCCCAGACTTGCTGGATTTCTTGCAGTATTGTTTTTATAATCAGAATTTTAAAGCATCGCACCTTGGATTTAAGAAATCCAAAGCACGAATTGCAAATATAGGAATTAAAGTATTAGAATGGTTTAGACTTCCTGCAACCGAAGCGTTTAAAGCAAGCAGACATTTTAATCCACCGGCTCGGATTGAGGATTTGGCAAATATGGCATCCGACATCGTATCTATCGGAAATCAAACTGGTGAGGGCTGGTTCTTAACAGGAGAAATGCTAGAACTGATACACAGTGGAGCTGGAAATATCGTTTGTACACAGCCATTTGCCTGTCTTCCAAATCACGTAGTTGGAAAAGGTGTAATCAAAGAACTTCGTAGATTATATCCGCAGTCTAACATTGTTGCGATTGATTATGACCCAGGTGCAAGTGAGGTAAATCAGCTGAATAGAATTAAATTGATGTTGTCGACAGCAAATAAAAACTTAGAAAAAGAACAGGCATAAAAAACAGGAGGTTTCCCGAAATATAGTGGAAACTTCCTGTTTTTCATTTTCAATACTTAGAATTTACGAAGCTCATCATTTTCATCATTTTGAGTGTTTATAATTTTTTTAATAATTGCATAATAGCCGAAATTATCGTTTACCTGAATATACACTCTGTCATTTAGTTTATGTCCTAAGATTGCTTTTCCAAGCGGAGAATCAATACTGATCAATCCTTGAATTGAACTGCCTCGTACAGAAGTGACAAGTCTGTAGGTCTCTACTTCGTCATCATCTTCCATGTATAACTCTACCGTATTATTAATTCCGACTTCATCATCTTTTGAACTGTCATCGACAATAATGGCCGTCTTCAGCATTCTTTCCAGATAGCGAATCCTGCTTTCGTTTTTATTTTTATCTTTTTTTGCCGCATGATACTCAAAATTTTCACTTAAATCGCCATGGGCACGAGCCTCTTTTACTGCTTCAATTGCTTCTTTTCTGACAACTAATTTTCTGTATTCAATTTCTTCTTCTATTTTTTTTACATCGCTTTTGGTTAATTTATCACGCATTTTATATTCTCTCCTTATTTTTGTCCTGCCAAAAGGCGGCTACTGTGTCAGTTACATGATTTAACTGACACAATTGATACTGTTTCCATTCACGTGGAAATATGTCCTGATATCGTTTGTCTAAAAATCTGACATCAAGTAATGCAATAACTCCTTTGTCTGATTCTGTACGGATTACACGTCCAGCAGATTGCAATACTTTATTCATTCCCGGATATAAGTAGGCAAAATCGAATCCTGACATCTTTTTTGCATCAAAATATTGTTTCAATAATTCTCTTTCATTACATACCTGAGGCAATCCGGTTCCAACAATAATTGCTCCGATCAAGCGATCTTCAGCCAGATCAATTCCCTCTGAAAAAATTCCTCCCATTACGCAAAAACCAATTAAGGTTCTATTGTTCTGGCTTTCAAAACAATTCAAAAACTCTTCACGTTCAACTTCATTCATATACTGTGATTGAAGAATGCATTCTACAGAATTATTTATCGAAGATGTAGAAAGTTTAACAAACTGTTCATAAACCTCTTCTAACATGCGATAAGAAGGAAAAAATACCATGTAATTTCCTTGTTGGACAGATACAATATTTTGAATATATCGTGCGATTTTTTGATACATTTCAGGTCCACGTAATGTATATTTCGTACTTACATCATCTGCCAATAAGAGAAGTTTATTTTCTTCTGGAAATGTAGATTTTGCATAAATTGCGTAATCATCGGGATTGACACTGAGTAAGTTTTTGTAATAGAAAACAGGTAAAAATGTTGCCGAAAAATAAATTGTACTGTTCCCATATTCTAAAAAACGCTGTAGATTTGCTGCCGGATTTACACAAAATAATTTTAATTTAAAACGACCATCTGATTCCATTTCCGTATAGATTAAATAATTTTCATCCAAAATATCATGGATATTAATGAATGAACGAATTTGAAAATAAAAATCAAGAAGTGCATCTTTTTTTTCGGGAGAAGGTTGTTCGTCAAAATAGTTTTCTATTTCTCCCAGAATATTTAAGCACTTTAAGGCAATGTGTGAAACATTATCTACCACTTGATATGTTTCACATTCACGTTTTAATGCTAAGAGCTGTTTATTGCATTCATCCAGACGTTTTGCAAGCTTCGGGGCGTCACTTCGGAATAAATTTTTCATAGATAAAAAATCTTCTTTGTAAAGCGTGGCACTGTACATCTCCCGGCCTCGTTCAACAAGATTATGTGCTTCGTCGATTAAAAACAAATACTCTCCTGTTTCACCTTCTGAGAAAAAACGTTTTAAATGTGCGTCAGGATCAAACACATAATTATAGTCACAAATGATTGCATCCATCCATTCGCTGACATCAAGTGACATCTCGAATGGACATACATGGTATTTTCTTGCCTGTTCTTCTATGATTTCTCTCGTACATTCATCCCTTGTGCTGATTAATTCAAATACAGCATCATTTACGCGGTCAAAATGTCCTTTTGCATAAGGACATTCGTCTGGATTACAAAGTGTTTCTTCGCAAAAACAAATTTTTTCTTTTGCAGTGATTGTGACAGATTTCCATCTTAATCCATGCTTGCGAAGTATATAAAAAGCTTGCTCCGCTACGGTTTTTGTGATTGTCTTTGCTGTCAAATAAAATAGTTTTTCTCCCAGTCCTTCGCCTACTGCGCGAACAGCCGGAAAAATTGTAGCCATTGTTTTTCCGATTCCGGTTGGAGCCTGGATAAACAAACTTTTTTTGCGAAGTATCGTACGATATACTGAAGATACCACTTCACGTTGTCCTTCTCTATATGAAAATGGAAATTCTGTTTTTTGAATTGTACGATCACGTTCTTTCTTCCATTGAATTTGAAATTTTGCCCATTTTTCATATGCGTGAATTAATTCATTAAACCAATTTTCCAGATCCTCAAACAAAAAATGTTGTTTAAAGCGTTTTATTTCTTCTGTTTCCAGGTGACAATATGTCATCTGCACATCAATATTGGTCAAATGTTGCTGTGTGGCATAGATATAGGCGTAACACTTTGCCTGAGCAAGGTGGACGCCTATCGGTTCTTCTATATGAGATAAATCGCGTATAGTTCCTTTTATTTCATCTATGCAGATTCCAGAATTATTTTCAATGATACCATCTGCCCTTCCTTCAATCAAAAGTAAAAAGTCCGCACAAACAACTTCTGTTTTTAATGCTACTTCGGCATGATAATCTGCACCCATTCTGCGTTGGATCTTACGATGCAATCTGCTCCCTTGCAGCATCGCATCCCTCTCCAGACTGCCGGATGTCCGATTGTCTATATCACCCGTCCGCAATATGAATTCTACTAGATTGCGGACGGAAATTTTTATGATAGGTTCTTCCATTATAATTATCTACTCTTCTGCTTTCTCTGTTCTTGCAACCTCTGAAATTGTTTTTGTGAGACCTGCAATTCCTTGTAAATCTGACGGAATAATGATTTTCGTTGCTTTACCATCAGCTGCTTTTGCAAATGCCTCCAGACTCTTTAGTGTTAAAACAGCTTCATCGGCTCCTGCTGCCTTGATAAATTCAATACCTTCCGCTGAAGCTTTTTGTACAGTACGAATCGCTTCGGCCTGACCTTCTGCCTCTTTGATCCGTTTCTGTTTTTCTGCCTCGGCTTTTAAGATTGCAGCTTGTTTTGCAGCTTCTGCCTCCAAAATAACAGATTCTTTTTCACCTTCTGCAACAAGAATTGTAGATTTCTTTTCACCTTCAGCACGCAGGATGGCTTCTCTTCGTTCACGTTCTGCTTTCATTTGTTTTTCCATAGCATCCTGAATAGCTTTAGGCGGCATGATATTCTTTAATTCTACTCTGTTTACTTTAATTCCCCATTCATCGGTAGCAATATCAAGTATTGTACGCATTTTTGTATTGATTGTCTCACGGGATGTTAAGGTTTCATCTAATTCCAAATCTCCGATAATATTACGCAAGGTAGTAGCTGTCAGATTTTCAATTGCTGCAATTGGATTTTCTACTCCATATGCGTATTTTTTAGGATCCGTAATTTGGAAAAAGACAACCGTATCAATCTGCATTGTTACATTATCTTTGGTAATAACCGCTTGTGGTTCGAAATCAACAACTTGCTCTTTTAAAGAAACTCTCCTGGCCACTCGATCTAAAATTGGCATTTTGAAATGAATACCTACACTCCAGGTTTCTTTATATCCGCCGAGACGCTCAAGGACATAAGCATGAGCCTGCGGAACAATCTTGACACATGAAATAAGTACGAAAAGTACAATAATTAAAATGATGATAAGTACTAAAAATCCAAACATGTTTATCCCTCCTGATATTTTTCAACAATTAATTTTACACCTGAAATTTCAACCACTTTTGCAAGATCTCCCGGATTTAAAATTTCTCCGGTATGTTTTGTACGTGCCGTCCATTCTAAACCATTAACGACAGCTGCACCCGTTTCTTCTAAATTATCTACTTTTTTTGTGATTTTAACCACTTTTCCTATTATTTGCTCGTAATTAGTTTTTTCGTGATGACAATTTATGTATTTCATAGCAAAAGGTCTTGTAAATAATAATAAGATAAAGGATACAATTAAAAAGGATATGATCTGACACCATAGATTTAAACCAGCCAGACATAAAATTAACGCTACTAAAGTTCCTCCTGCCATCCAGATTGTTGTAAGTCCGACAGTAATAATCTCAATGATTAAAAATACAATCAACAATCCAAGCCATATAAAAATCTCTTCTTTCATTTTACTCCCTTCTCTCTTATTCTGGTATATTGATCATAAGTATCATATTAATGATATCTTATTCTGTTAGTTCTAATTATACAATACTTTTATTATTAATGCATCGATTTTTCTTTTTCTCTGCATTGTTTGGAAATTTTTTATTGAATGGATTTGTACATTTTTACGAATAGTAAAATAACCCGATTGACTTTTATTGTTAAATATGCTAAAATAAACAAGTGTTGTTCAAAGATAAGAACAAACATACTACTATTTTTTAAATTTTTATGGAGGGTCAGGCAATGACAGGTACAGTAAAATGGTTTAATAACCAAAAAGGGTACGGATTCATCTCAGATGCTGAAGGAAATGACGTATTCGTTCACTATTCAGGATTAGTTATGGATGGTTTCAAATCTTTAGAAGAAGGTCAGGCTGTTGAATTTGATGTAACAGAAGGCGCTAAAGGACCACAGGCTACAAACGTAGTAAAACTTTAATCAGATTTTTTTATGTACCTTTTAATTATATAAATTTATGACGAGATTTAATATTTATAATTTTTAAAAGCAAATAACAAAACGAGATTAAAAAAAGAGCATCTTTCACGATGCTCTTTTTTGATTCATATTTATTTAACATAACGGATATTTATCTGTCAGTTCTGCGACCATTGCTTTTGCTTTTTCTACATTATCTTCGCTTTCTACTACAAGTGCAATAATTTCAGCAATCTTATCCATATCTTCTTCCACCATACCACGAGTTGTAACAGCTGGTGTTCCAAGTCTCACGCCACTTGTAACAAATGGTGAGCGAGGATCGTTTGGAATTGTATTTTTATTTGCTGTAATATGTGCATCATCCAAACGTTTTTCAAGTTCTTTTCCACTGATTTCTGTTTCAGATAAATCAATCAGCATTAAATGATTATCGGTACCGCCGGAAACAATCTTTATACCACGTTCTATCAGACCTTTACTCAAGGCCTGTGCATTTTTAACAACCTGTTCCATATATTCTTTATATTCCGGTTTAAGTGCTTCTTCAAAACAAACTGCCTTTGCAGCAATAACATGCATTAACGGACCCCCTTGAATACCAGGGAATACAGCTTTGTTGAAATTAAACTTTTTATTCATCTCTTCGCTGCACATGATCATGCCTCCGCGAGGTCCACGAAGAGTCTTATGTGTTGTTGTAGTGGTAACATGTGCATAAGGAATTGGGCTTGGATGTAATCCAGTTGCTACAAGTCCTGCAATATGTGCAATGTCAACCATTAAATAAGCTCCTACTTCATCGGCAATTTCACGAAAACGTTTAAAATCAATCGTTCTTGCATAAGCACTTGCTCCTGCCACAATTAATTTTGGTTTATGTTCTTTGGCAATTCGTAATACTTCATCATAATCAATAAATCCATTTTCATCTACGCCATAGTGAGCAACATCGAAGTATTTACCGGACAGATTTACAGGTGAACCATGTGTTAAATGTCCGCCATGGTCAAGGTTCATTCCCATGATCTTATCTCCAGGTTCAAGCATAGCAAACATAACTGCCATGTTAGCCTGTGCACCAGAATGTGGTTGCACATTTACATACTCACATCCAAATAACTTTTTAGCACGTTCTCTTGCAAGATCTTCCACAACATCTACGCACTGGCATCCGCCATAATATCTTTTTCCTGGATATCCTTCTGCGTATTTGTTTGTGAGCGGGCTTCCCATTGCAGCCATCACTGCTTTGCTTACCCAGTTTTCAGATGCAATTAATTCGATATGTGAGTTTTGACGATTCATTTCGTCTTTGATTGCATTCGCAATCTCAGGATCTGTTTTTACTATTTCTTCAAAATCATACATAGTAGTTTCCCTCCATCTCTTCTTTTGTTCCCCATTGGAAACAAGTATAGCATATATTATCTAAAAGTCAAATAATGACAATTGATTACTTTGTGGTAAATCTCCGAATAATCCAAGATCTGACATCAGATCAATAACAGTTTTACTAACCTTTGTTCTTTGTCTGAAATCATCTAACGACAGATATTTGCCATCTTTTGCAGCGAGTTCTACCGCTTCTGCAGCTTTATCACCCATTCCGTCAATACTTGCAAAAGACGGCATCAGTTTTCCGTCGATAATCTGAAAATCTTTTGCTTTTGCACGATATAGATCAATCGGCATAAACTCCAATCCGCGGGCATACATTTCCTGAACCAGCTTCATATCTTTTAAAGTATCTTGTTCCTTATTTGTGAGACTATCAGATCTTTTTTTGTAATCATTCATATAATAATTTAATTTTTCTTTGCCCTGGCACATAAGTTCATAAGAAAATGCATCGGCACGAATACTAAAATAAGCACCGTAATAAGCGAGCGGATAATTAATTTTACAATATGCAATTCGATAAGCCATCATAACATAGGCAGCAGCGTGTGCTTTTGGGAACATATAGCTAATCTTCTTACAAGAATCAATGTACCAGTCCGGTACATCTTTTTCCTTCATTGCAGTTTCCCATTCAGGTTTTAACCCTTTACCTTTTCGTACGCTCTCCATAATTGTAAAAGAAAGCGCACTATCAACTCCCTGATTGATCAAGTAAATCATAATATCATCACGGGTACAGATTGCAGTAGAAATCGTTGCCTTTCCTTGTTTGATCAATTCCTGTGCATTTCCAAGCCATACGTTGGTCCCGTGGGACAGACCGGAAATTCGGATTAAATCAGATAATGACTGTGGGTTTGCATCTTGTACCATCTGAATAACGAAATCTGTTCCAAACTCTGGGATTCCAAGACTTCCAAGCGGACAACCGCTGATATCTTCTGGTTTAATGCCAAGTGCACTTGTATTATGGAACAACGAAATAACATCTTTATCATCCAGAGGGATTTTTGTTGCTACAAAAGGATTTTCTTCATTATATTCATTCTCCAGAGCATCAGATGTAATATAATCCTCCAGCATACGGATCATGGTCGGATCATCATGACCGAGAATATCTAGTTTTAACAAGTTATGATCGATTGAATGATAATCAAAATGTGTTGTTATGATGTCTACAGTCATATCGTTGGCCGGATGCTGAACAGGTGTAAATTCATTGATGTTATGTCCATGAGGAAGTACAACAATTCCACCCGGATGTTGTCCTGTACTTCGTCGGATACCTGTACATCCCTGACTGATCCGCTCTATTTCACAACGTCGTTTACGCATACCACGTTCTTCATAATAATTTTTTACATAACCATAAGCTGTTTTATCTGCCAGTGTTCCGATTGTTCCGGCTTTAAAGGTATGTCCCTCTCCAAAAATAACTTCGGTATATTTATGAGCTTTAGACTGATATTCTCCGGAAAAGTTCAAGTCAATATCTGGCTCTTTGTCACCTTTAAAACCAAGAAAGGTTTCAAAAGGGATGTCAAATCCTTGCTTTATCAGTTTCTCACCGCATACCGGACAGTTCTTATCAGGCATATCGAATCCACATCCTCCAGCATATGATTTTACTTCTTCAGAATCAAAATCACTATAATGACAATGTGCACAATAATAATGCGGAGATAATGGATTAACTTCTGTGATTCCGGCCATAGTAGCTACAAATGAAGAACCTACGGATCCTCGTGATCCAACAAGGTATCCATCTGCATTTGATTTCCATACTAACTTTTGCGCAATGATGTACATAACGGAATATCCATTAGAAATGATAGAGTTTAATTCTTTCTCCAATCGTTTGGATACTGGTTCAGGTAAATTTTCACCATAGATTTCATGAGCACGGTTATAACAAATATCACGCAGATTCTGTTCAGAATTTTCGATGACCGGGGGACATTTGTTAGGATTTACCGGGGATATTTTTTCTATCATATTTGCGATTTTACAAGGATTTTCAATTACGACTTCATGAGCCTTTGCAGAACCTAAATATTCAAATTCTGCCAGCATTTCTTCGGTTGTACGAAGAAATAATGGTGGTTGGTCATCTGCATCACTGAAGCCTTTTCCAGCCATGATGATACGGCGGTACACTTCATCCTCCGGGTCAAGGAAATGCACATCACAAGTCGCAACAACAGGTTTTTTAAATTTTTCTCCAAGTTGTACAATCTGTCGGTTTATTTCCATCAAATCTTCCAGGGTATTGATATTTGAGTACTTATCACTTGCAAGCATGAATTTATCATTTCCAAGTGGCTGGATTTCATAATAGTCATAAAATTCTGCCAGTCTGGCAATTACCTGAGGTGATTTCCCATTTAATATAGCCTGATATAATTCACCTGCTTCACAGGCACTTCCTATGACGAGTCCCTCTCGATATTGGTTCAACAAACTTTTTGGAATGCGTGGACGTCGTGCATAATAAGTTAAATGGGATTCTGATATTAACTGATATAGATTGTAACGTCCAATATCATTTTTTGCCAGAATAATGATATGATGCGTTGGAAGCTTACGAATCGCATTTGGATTCATATCACCGAACTGGTTAATTCCTTTTAATGTTGTAATATTACGCTCTTTCAACATTTCAACAAACTTTACAAAGATTTCTGCGGTTGCTCCTGCATCATCTACTGCCCGATGATGATTTTCTAAAGAAATTCCAAGTGCTTTTGCCACAATATTCAATTTATATTTTGATAAAGTTGGAAGGAGCACTCTGGCAAGAGCCACTGTATCTACAGATATAAACTTTGGTTCAATATCCTGATAACGGCAGTTTTGCTCAATGAATCCAACATCAAAGCTTGCATTGTGGGCGACAAGTACTGCGTCTTTTGCAAATTCCAGAAATTGTGGAAGAATCACTTCAATATTCGGATACTCCATAACCATATCATCTGTAATACTTGTCAGTTTCGTGATTTCAAAAGGAATTGGTCTTTCAGGGTTTACAAAAGTACTGAATTTATCAACAATTTTGCCGTTGACAACTTTTACAGCTCCAATTTCGATGATTTTATCTTTTATGGCACTAAATCCTGTGGTTTCAATGTCAAACACAACGTAAATATCATCCAGTGTTTCATCTCCTGCTCCAACAGCAATTTCTGTCAGATCATCTACAACATAGCCTTCCACACCATATAGTATTTTAAATGGATCCTTTTTATCCAATCGTTCGATAAAATGATTTGCATCAGGGAAAGCTTGTGCAATACCATGATCAGTAATGGCGATTGCTGAGTGTCCCCAATCATGGGCACGACGGACAATGTCCTGTGTTTCAGACACTCCATCCATATCACTCATTTTTGTATGGCAATGCAATTCTACACGCTTTACGGGACTTAAATCTTCTCTTTTCGTTGTAAAATCACCGATTTTTTTAATGCCGGTAACCGAACCGATAGATAATTCGCCATCATAACGATCAATTGTTGTCACACCTTTAATTTTTATATATGCACCCTTTTTTAAATCTCCAAGTAAATCCGGAAGTTGATCGTTACGAATAAACATTTTTACCATAATAGTATCGGTGAAATCTGTTACAGCAAACATTAAAATAGATTTTTCATTTCGGATTTCGCGGGTTTCAAAAGTAATAATCTTTCCATGAAATGTAATTTCACCCATTTCTGTCTCGACGACATCCAATCGGATTGGTTCATCCTCAAAATCCTTACCATAGATGAGATTTGGATCATTTCCTTGTTTTAGCGGACGTATATAACCTTTCTTAAAATCAGATTTAAAGCTTTTACGTTCACCACTATCATTCCCATTGTCCTTTGGTTTCTTTTCAACAACAGATTTTTGAGAAACCGGTGTGGCTTTCTTTTCAGGACTGGATTCACCAGGTTCTTTTTCTTTTGCATCTCCGTGAAGTTTACGGTTTCTTGCAAAAATAGCATCTATTTCTCTCTGAATACGCTGTTCATCATATTCCAGGTTTTTGTCATCTTTTTCTTTTTCCCGATATTCTATACGAATATCCGTCGGAATATGAAAACGTTGATTAAAAATCTCATCTAGTAACGATACGATTTCCTCTTTTCGGCCTTCTGAAACAATGGTATTTAATAATTCAAGACGCATGATTGAATTTGCTTCAAAACTAATTTCTGCCTGTTCAAACATGCTTGCTGCAAGCACACTGATTTCTTTTAATTCTAATAAAATACTGTCATGGTATTCTACCAGTAGTGCTTCTGGCGTATATTGTTCAGAAAGCTGATAATCCTCTTCAATTTTTATCACTACAGAGGTCTTTCCAAACAGCTGCTTTTTTATGTGTTCTTCCATTCGTTTGATATAACGTTTTTGAATTAAATGCAGACTGAATAGATGGATATTTAAAAATTCTCTTGAAGAATTTGTTGTAATTTTTTTAATCTGTACATCTGCAAATAATTCTTGTATATCTTTTTCGACTTTTAACGTTGGAAATACCTCAAAAAATCTTTTGGCATTACTTACTTGTTCCAATTGTCTAACTCCCATCGAAGTGTATTCAAAAGTTCTGTTTCCGGAACTTTCTTTATAATTTCGCCTTTTTTGATCAACAAGCCTTCTCCAATACCACCGGCAATACCAAGATCAGCCTCTTTTGCTTCTCCAGGTCCGTTTACAACACATCCCATAACCGCAACTTTAATATCAAGTGGATATTCTGAAACCATGGTTTCTACTTGATTTGCTAAGTCAATTAAATTGATCTTTGTTCGACCACAGGTAGGACAAGATACAACTTCAATTCCACCTTTACGAAGTCCTAAGGTACGAAGAACTAATTTTGCAGTTTTAATTTCTTCTACAGGATCTCCGGTCAATGAAACTCGAATTGTATTTCCAATGCCTTCGTGTAATATGATGCCAAGTCCTACAGAAGATTTGATATTTCCAGAATAAAGTGTTCCTGCTTCAGTAATTCCGACATGTAAAGGGTATGGGCATTGACTGGCAATTAATTCGTGTGCTTTAACGCACATCAGCACGTCTGAAGATTTAATGCTGACTACGAGATTGTCATAACCCATGTCTTCTATCATTTTTACTTTATCTAAAGCACTTTCGACAATTCCTTCTGCTGTAACACCGCCATATTTCTCTATTAATTGCTTTTCAAGTGAGCCACTGTTTACACCTATACGAATTGGCACATTATATTCTTTTGCTTTATCGACAACGGCTTGTACACGATCTCTTGATCCAATATTTCCAGGATTGATTCGTATTTTATCTGCACCGTTTTCAATGGCCGCAATTGCCATGCGATAATCAAAGTGGATATCCGCTACAAGTGGAATATGAATTTGTTTTTTTATTTCCTTGATAGCTGCTGCTGCTTCTAATGTTGGAACCGTACATCGAATAATCTCACATCCTGCTTTTTCCAGACGTAAAATCTGTGCTACAGTTGCTTCTACATCTTCAGTAGGTGTATTAGTCATAGACTGAATTGCGATTGGGTGATTTCCACCGATTATTACATCTCCAATTTTGATTTCCTTTGTCTTTTCTCTTAACATAGTTCCTCCTTTTTTGAAATGTCCTTCGTTTTATTTCATGATAGAAAAAACAGGGACGCTTCATATTCATCCCTGTTTATCTTTACTCTTTTTCAAATATTAACTGGCTGCCATATTCCCGGTCTGTCAGCGTCAGTTGATTCTGTTCCATATTGTAATCATAGGTTCCATCTAACTGATCCAATGCCTGGGTAATCACATCCTCGGATATGCCTTCTGAATCTGCTGCTTTTTTTACAGCATCTGTATTGAGATGTAAACTAAAAGTTTTTGTTTTAGAGTCAATATCATAATCCATAGAAACTGCAATTTGATTGCCATCAAATTCATCCGGCCATTTTATAATTGCTGTGTTATTCCCTTTGATTGTCATAGTAAGATCACTGTCTTCGTAATCCCATGTTCCTTCCAATGGATTCATTGTAAACATACGAACCAGGAAAAACACTGCAATCAAAATAATCACAACAGATGTGACAGACATTACGCTTCGCCAAATAATACTTCTTGTATGATCATCATTTTTTGCGAGCATGTTTTCTTCTCCTCTAATTTGTTCTTCTTTAATTATACGGATTCTCGTATTTTATGTCAATCTAATTTCATCAGCCAAATATTGTTCCGAGAACAGTATAAGATAATACGGTCATAATAAATGTTGCAATTACAAGACCAAGAACAATGGCAGGAAAAGCCTTTCTAAAACGAATTCCCAATAATGCGGCAATCAAAGATCCTGTCCACGCTCCTGTTCCAGGAAGTGGAATTCCTACAAATGCTACCAGTCCCCAAAATTCATATTTTTCAATATTGGCACTCTGGCTCATTGCTTTATGTTCCAGTTTTTCAACTAAAGGTTTTAGTTTCTTTGTCCCTTTCATCCAATCAAAAATTTTTGTGATCAATAACAAAATGAATGGTATCGGAACCAGATTGCCAATAAAACAAATAGGAATAGCCTGCCACATAGGTACGTCCAAAAGTGCTGGTCCTGCTGCAAGGAGTCCACCTCTAAGTTCAAGAATTGGTACCATAGAAATCAAAAAAATGATGAATTCTTTTCCAACTTTTCCGCTAAGTCCTGCAATTAATCCATTTATTAAAGCTTCTTTCATTTACTGTCTTCCTCCATGTTCGGCAATATATTGTCTTAAGAAAGAAAAGAAAGTTTCCATTTCTTCTCTCGTACCAATTGTCACACGCAAATACTGTTCAATTCTTTCACTTCCCCAGTATCGGACGTAAATATTGGCTTTTTTCAAAGCTGTGAATAGTTGTTCTGCATCCAGTTTCGGATGAGTAACAAAAATAAAATTGGCTTGCGATTCTGGATATTCAAATCCCAATTCTTTAAACTGCTCTTTGGCCCATTCTCTTGTTTCAACGATTTTATTTACAGTTTCTTTGAAATAAGCTTCATCTTTTACTGCTTCTGCTCCACAAACAAGAGAGGTCTGGTTCATTGTATAAGAGTTAAACGAATATTTCACATCATTTAAATATTTAATTAAGGTTGGATTACTGATAGCATAACCTATTCTCATACCAGCCATCGAACGAGATTTTGAAAATGTCTGAACAACGATCAAATTGTCATATTTTGAGACTAATTCCAATGCAGACTTTCCGGCAAAATCAATATATGCTTCGTCTACAATTACGATGACATCCTGATTGTGTCTGATGATATCTTCTACAAAATCTAGATTTTCATAAATTGCTGTGGGTGCATTTGGATTTGGGAAAATAACGCCCCCATTTTCTTTATAATAATCTTCTTTGCGAATATGAAAATCAGCATCTAATTTCTGACATTCATATGGAATGCGATATAAATCAGCCCATACTTTATAAAAAGAATAAGTAATATCCGGGAAAAGAATCGGCTTATCTGAATTGAAAAAAGTCAGAAAGCACATGGATAACACATCATCTGAGCCAACCCCTACAAATACCTGATCTTTATTCACATTGTATCGCTCAGCCAGAGATTGTGTAAGTAATTCTGCTGTCGGATCCGGATATAAGCGAAGTCGATCTAAATCCATTGACTGAAGTGCCTGTTCAACTCCTGGTGCCGGTGCATAAGGATTCTCATTTGTATTCAATTTAATTACTTTATTTTGTGGCTGTTCGCCTGGCACATAAGGTTCTACCTGGCGAATATTCTTTCGTATAGTTTCATTCAATCCCATTTTTCTTTCCTTTCTTACAGATTATATTGTTTAGCGAGTTCGGCAAATTTAGGCAATGAATTTACGATTGTCTCGTAGGATACACAATAAGCCATTCTTACATATCCAGGACACGCGAATGAAGACCCTGGTACAATTAGTATATTATATTTTTTGGCTTCATTGCAAAATTCTTTTTCATCAGCAATCGGAGATTTTACAAATAAATAAAAGGCTCCTTCCGGTTTGATACAATCAAAGCCTAACTCCTTTAATCCGTTATATAATGTTTCACGATTACGGTCATAGTAAGAAATATCCGTTTTTTCATTTAAACATGATTTTACAACTTTTTGTTGTAAAGTCGGAGCATTTACAAAACCAAGAATTCGAGTTGCTACATTAACCGCTCCGATCAACTTTTCACTGTCAGATGCTTCATCCGGAATTACAAGATAACCGATACGTTCTCCCGGAAGAGAAAGAGATTTACTGTATGAATAACCTACAATTGTATTTGCATAATACTTTGTAAGATAAGGTACTTCCACATCATCATAGGCTAATTCACGATATGGTTCATCTGAGATTAAATAAATATCTGTTCCATATTCTTTCTGCTTTTTCTCTAAAATAGAGGCCATTTTCTGAATTGTTTCCTCTGAATAAACAACACCCGTTGGATTGTTTGGGGTATTTACGATTACAGCTTTTGTCTTTTGTGTGATTTTTTTTTCGAATTCATCTAATTTCGGCTGAAAATCAATCGTATTAGGAGAAATTTCTATGAGCACGCCGTCATAATTATCTGTGTAACTGCGATATTCTCCAAAATATGGAGCAAATGCGATGACCTCATCGCCTGGATTGATCAGGGATTTCAAAATGACATTTAATCCACCTGCGGCTCCTACAGTCATTGTAATGTTCTTACTGCCAAAATGTGTGCCAAAGCGCTCATTCAAAGAATCCGCAACAGCTTTTCTGACATCTTCATATCCGGCGTTGCTGTTTGTATAACCATGTAAGACTACAGGATCTTCCTCTTCTAAGAGTTCTTTGATTGCATATTTAACTGCATCCGGAGCCGGAACATTTGGATTGCCAAGACTAAAATCAAATACATTTTCAGATCCGTATATCTTTGCCAATCGGTTACCTTCTTCAAACATTGCCCGGATTGCAGAACTATTTGCAACCATATTTTCCATTTTTTTTGAAATCATCTTTGTATCCTCCTATTTCTTTGTGACGAATCCTTTTTGTACCATAAATGCAGGCTGATAAGATAATTTAGCTTTTCGAAGTCCGGCAGAACCGGCATCGTCTTCTCTATTTATATATGCATAATCTGTACATTCATGCTGAACAAACTGCTGATTGATCATTGGATAAGCACCGTCTACGTCTGCAAAAGCTTTTTCGATGTGAACAACAAATGTATCTTCACACATCGGTTCCCCAATTGTAAATGCAACAATTTTTCCTTCTGCACGAAGGACACCCCCTACAAGACCAAGTTCTTTATAAAGACGTAAGGAATTTAATGTTACACACATTTCTGCATTTTTCTCAACATCCTCATCGCATCCATTTTGCGTACGCCATTTTAGAGCCATTTGAAAACATTCTTCAACATTATCCTCGTTTAATTTTTCATAGCTCCAGTTTTCATGCAGGGATTTAAATTTATTAATATGATTTCTTTTCCCATGCAGCTTCTTCCCTGCAAGAGTCATAAGTTTTTCTGAATCATATACATAATCCGCCTGATCCGGGTCATATTGTATTTTATATACGTCTGGATACCAACCTTCCAGCTGTGCAAAGTTTTCTTCTGTTACATTATAAAACATAAGTGGAGCATTTACAGTGTTACTATATTGATTTAGCCATTCGATTGCTTTATGCACAGAATCATCATCTCCGGCAGGATAGGCAAAAAGCGTTTTTTCAGAATTATCCTTGAAAACTAATGCGCCTTCAATAATGGCATACTCTACTTTATAGTGTCTGGACCAAAGATAAACATTTGCAAAAGTACGTTCGCAGCTTCGACTTGGCGATTTTTCAAAATAAGAGTGAATAATTTCCTGGTCTTCTAATTCAGGTCGTTTAAATTGGATTTTATCCATTCTAAAAATCCTTTCTTTTTGTGATGATCACATATTTTGTGACCGATAGTTGTTTCATATATTGTTAAGTGCAAAAAGCAGCGGGACTTCCGCTGCTTAAAATGAGCTTATCGGATAAAGTTTGTTTTAATTTTTTCTTCATCCACCGGCATCTCAATGCCTGCTTTTTTTCCTGCCTCAAGGCATTTCAAAAGCCATGCTATATTATTACCTAAAGTTCTCATAATCTGAATTCCTTCGGCATCCTGCTGCACTTCATCCGGTGTATTACCATGTACCATTGTCCAATAATTAGACGATACAACCGGCATCTGATGGTATGTAAAATATTTCATGATCACATCCAAAGTAGCAGTTGTTCCGGCTCTACGTGCAGAAGTAACAGCCGCAGCTGGTTTGTGCAACATGTCTTTTCCGGCACATGAGCATAATTTGTCCATAAATTCAATAATCTGGCCAGATGGAGATGCCCAATAAACTGGAGAACCAACAACTAATGCATCTGATTCAGCCATCTTCGCTGCCGCTGCTTTTACATTTTCCATGTCGGGATTGCCTGCCTGAAAAATTTCTGTCTCAATTCCCTGTTTCTCAAGTGTTTCTGCAACAACTGTCAGAGCTGTATATGTACAGCCTGCTTTTCTTGGACTTCCGTTTAATAATAATACTTTCATTCTAGTTCCTTCTTTCCAGTCTTATTTGTTTATTCCGATTTAAGTTGTCTATTTAAAATAATATTTAATCTTCGTTCATTTTTGCAAGTTTCGCAGTCTGGTCTGCAGCAATCAGACTATCGATGATTTCATCAAGATCTCCATTTAAAATGGAATCTAATTTATGCAAAGTCAATTTGATTCTGTGGTCTGTTACACGTCCTTGCGGGAAGTTATAAGTACGGATCTTCTCAGAGCGATCGCCTGTACCTACCTGGCTTTTACGCGCTTCTGCTTCCGCATCGTGCTGTTTTGCAAGTTCAAGTTCATAGAGACGGGCACGAAGTACTTTCAATGCTTTGTCTTTATTTTTCAACTGTGATTTTTCATCCTGGCATGAAATTACAATTCCTGTCGGGATATGTGTCAGACGTACAGCAGAGTCTGTTGTGTTAACGCACTGTCCACCATTACCTGAAGCACGGAACACATCAAATTTACAGTCGTTCATATCTAATTCTACATCCACTTCTTCTGCTTCCGGCATGATTGCAACTGTAATAGTAGATGTATGGATACGTCCGCCGCTTTCTGTCTCTGGAACACGTTGTACACGGTGTACACCACTTTCATATTTCAATCTGGAATATGCACCCTGTCCTGAAATCATAAATACACATTCTTTAAATCCACCGATTCCATTTTCATTAAGTGAGATCATCTCTACTTTCCAACGGCGTCCTTCTGCATAATGTACATACATACGATAAACTTCAGCTGCGAATAAAGCTGCTTCATCTCCACCTGCACCGGCACGGATTTCCACGATAACGTTCTTTTCATCGTTTGGATCCTTTGGAAGAAGTAAAATCTTCATCTCTTTTTCCAATTCTTCAATTCGGTTCTTTGATTCATTCAATTCTTCTTTCGCAAGTTCACGCATCTCTTCATCTGATTCTTCTTCTAACATCATCAGACTGTCTTCTACATTCTGCTTGCACTGTTTATATTCTTTAAATGCTTCAACAATAGGAGCCAGATCACTTTGTTCTTTCATTAAATTGCGAAAACGAGTTGCATCGTTTGCCACATCCGGTTCCTGAAGTTCTCCCATTACTTCTTCATATCGGATTACAAGATCCTCTAATCTATCAAACATAATTTCCTATATCCTTTCTAACTTCTATCATATCTATACAGATAATTCACCTCTTCGTATCATACACGCCTAATACAACCCGGTCAAGACCTGCAAGGTCTTTTTTTATCAGGACGTCTCTAAATCCGGCATCTTTCATCATATTGGACACGTCTAATCCTTGATCATGTCCAATTTCAAATATCAAATATCCATCAGCCTGTAAATATTTTTTGCTTTCAGAAATGATTTTCCGATAAAAATATAATCCGTCTTCCATTCCATCTAACGCAAGCATCGGATCATGTTCTCTTACTTCTTCCTGAAGTGTTTTAATTACATCACTTCGAATATATGGTGGATTCGATACGATTATCGAATATTTGTCTGTTATTTTGTCAAACAGATCGCTTTGAAGAAAGTTGACAGACAAATCCAGCGATTTTGCATTTTCTATTGCCACTTCCAGTGCCTTATCGGAAATATCAACACCGGTTCCTGTGATTTGTTTCTTATTTTTCATATAATACAAAATACTTAGCACAATACATCCTGAACCGGTACACATATCCAACAGACTTACGGGATTTGAGATTTCTTTTATTTTTTCTAAAGCAGTTTCAACTAGTATTTCCGTATCTTGTCTTGGGATTAATACATGTTCGTTTACATGAAATTCTAACCCCATAAACTCCTGAACACCTGTTAAATGTTGAAGTGGAATATGCTCTGCACGTTTTTGAATCAGTTGCAGATATTGTTTTTGATGATTGACTGGTACTGTCTGCTGTGAATCAACAAAATAGCGTGCACGGGTAATACCTGTAACATATTCTAATAAATACCATGCATCCAGGGAATTTTCTTGAATAGATGCATTTTTTAGTATGTCAGTTCCTGCATTATACAGCTCTTTTAATGTCATCTTTTTTCTCCAATTATATCTTTCACTGTTATTTTTATCAATTTTACTTTAAATTCATTTCAAAATTCTCCTTCAAGTATGCCTTCCAGTCAAAGACAGCCTCTACAGCCTGAATCGCAACCTCGATCATACTGTCATCGGGCTCTTTTGTGGTCAGATTCTGCACCCACATGCCTGGACGACTGAGAAGATTTATGATCGGATTCTCACTATTGCCTGCCAGACGGATAATTTCAAATGAAACGCCGGCGATTACCGGCATCAATGCGATTCGAATTACAACACGAAGGACCTGGGATTTTGCAGTAATAAAAAAGCAAAAAATAATACTGACGATCATAACAAAAAATAAAAAGCTTGTTCCACAACGTTTATGCTGCTTGGAACTCTTTCTGACATTATCAACATTTAGCTCCATCCCATGTTCTATACAGTTGATACATTTATGCTCTGCTCCGTGATACATAAATGTACGTTGAATATCTTTCATATGTGATACGAGTGATATGTACGCAAGGAATATAGCCATGCGGATAATTCCCTCAATTACTGTCATCATAAAATGTGACGCAATATAATTTTTCAAAAAATTGCTGAGGAAATATGGAAGAACCATAAAAATTGCAACCGCAAGTACAACTGAAATAACAATTGTCAGATTCATAAAAATCTGGTCTTTTTTTTCTTGCTTGCGAATTTCTTCTACTGTCATTTCTTTTTCATCGGTTTCTTCATCTTCATAAAAAGATGCCGAATAAGTAAGGGTTTTCATTCCTAAGACCAGTGAATCAACAAAACTAAAAACACCTCGTATAAATGGAATCTTTTTACCTGCTTCCCAAGGAATCACGCTTTTATATTTTTCTACACTTACTTCAATTTCCTGATCCGGCTTTCGGACGGCAACTGCATATTTATCTCCGTTACGCATCATAATCCCTTCAAGAACTGCCTGTCCGCCGATATTGGATGATTTCATATCATTTCTCCTGTCTGTTCTGCTGCTGTTACTTATATCGGTTAAAATAAACAACACGACTGATAAATTTTGAAAAAAGCCAGTCGCTTCTTTGGAAGCCGCTGACCATAAGGGCTGTTGTTCACATAATACTTGCAAACAAATTATTTATAAAATGATAAGAGGCTGAGATATATCTACCTCAGCCTGCATAACAAATTCTTATTTCATACCATATTTCTTGTTGAACTTGTCTACACGTCCGCGAGCCTGTGTAGCTTTCTGCTGACCTGTGTAGAATGGATGACATTTAGAACAAATTTCTACGTGAATGCTTTCGTTTGTAGATCCTGTTACAAATGTATTACCACAGTTGCAAGTTACTGTTGCCTGATGGTATTCTGGATGGATTCCTTCTCTCATGATTTTCACCTCTCTATTTAAAATATAGTTATTTACTCTCTAAACAGCTATCTCAGTATAACATAACCTTTTTACTGTTGCAAGTTTTTTTTGCAAGTTTTTAAATAAGTTTTTAAATAAATTTCTGACGGATTACTTTTTGTACTAATTCGGCATTATTCTCTGTTCTGTCAAATGTATTTAACAGATTGTCCACTGCCTCATCTGCTTTTAATCCATTTAAGGCCTTTCTTATAATATATACGGCATCCTGTTCTTCTTTTGTAAGTAAAAGATCTTCTCGTCTTGTTCCTGATTTTGGAATATCAATTGCAGGGAATACACGTTTTTCCTGAAGTTTACGATCCAAAACCAATTCCATATTACCTGTTCCTTTAAACTCTTCATATACAACATCATCCATTTTACTTCCTGTTTCAACCAATGCTGTTGCAAGAATCGTAAGACTACCGCCCTCTCTCATATTTCTGGCAGCACCAAAGAAACGTTTTGGCATATGCAGGGCAGCAGGGTCAAGACCTCCTGACAGTGTTCTTCCTGATGGTGGTACTGTAAGGTTGTATGCTCTTGCAAGTCGTGTAATACTATCGAGAAGGATCATAACATCTTTTCCATGTTCTACTAATCGTTTTGCACGTTCAATCACCATTTCAGATACACGTTTATGGTGCTCCGGCAACTCGTCAAATGTAGAGTAGATCACCTCAACATTTGGACCCGCGATTGCTTCACGTATATCTGTTACTTCCTCGGGACGTTCATCAATCAACAGAATTAATAAGTGCATATCTGGTTCAGATTTCTGAACAGACAGTGCAACTTCTTTTAATAATGTTGTTTTTCCGGCTTTTGGCGGAGATACTATCATACCTCTTTGTCCTTTTCCTATTGGAGAAAGGAGGTCGACAATTCGCATTGCAGTACTGCTTGTTGCTTCCTCTAACTGGATTCGTTTGTTTGGAAAAATCGGTGTTAAATCTTCAAAATTTGGACGCTTTGCTGCTTCAGCAGGTCGAATTCCATTGATAGTGGAAACGTAAAGCAGGGCACTGAATTTCTCTCCCTGTGTTTTAATTCGTGTGTTTCCGGTTAAAATATCTCCGGTTTTTAAATTGAATCTACGTATTTGGGATGGAGAAACATAGACATCATTTTCACCTGGGAGATAATTTTCACAGCGAATAAATCCGTAGCCATCCGGAAGTACCTCCAAAATTCCATTGGCAGCTTTTCCACTATCCAGCTGTTCAATGTCCGTTGTTTCTTTTTTTTCTTTTAATTCTTCTTTGATTTCCTCTTTTGCTTCAGTATTTGCGGCCTCTTGTTTATCGGCAGCATCTTGTGAAAGCATAGCATCGATCAAATCACTTTTTTTCATTGTTGAAATGCCTTTCATATTTCTGGCTTTTGCAAGTTCTTTTAGCGTTGCCAATGGCAATGACTCATATTTTTCTCTTGTCATAAATACATTCCTTTCTTTCCATGTAAAGTATAAAAAATATGTTTCAAAAATACGTTTTTTGTAGTAAATATTTGCTTTTGTAAATTTTTCGGGAAATTTGGTCTGAATCGACTCAAATGAATTAAAGCTATTGTTAGTATACATCAACTGCTGCAAAAATAAAAGAGTTTTTTCAAAATTTAGAAAGGATTCCTCTCTTGCGTCTATTCTATAAGAGTGATATGATAATTTTCAGATACTATTATAATAAAGAAGAGGTACAAAAATATGACAAACAGCGAAAAAGCATTACAGATGCATGAACAGTGGAATGGTAAGATTGAAACAATAGCAAAATCGCATGTGAATTCAAGAGAAGATCTTGCCATCGCTTATACTCCGGGTGTTGCAGAACCTTGTAAGGTAATCGCACAAGATCCAGAAGCTGCATATAAATACACGATCAAATCCAATACGATTGCCGTTGTTTCTGACGGAAGCGCAGTACTTGGACTTGGTAATATCGGTGCCAAAGCTGCCATGCCGGTTATGGAAGGAAAAGCAGTTTTATTCAAAGAATTCGGTGGAGTGAATGCAGTTCCGATCTGTCTTGATACACAAGATACAGAAGAAATCATTCGTACAGTAGTAAATATTGCACCTGCTTTTGGTGGAATCAATTTGGAAGATATTTCTGCTCCTCGTTGTTTTGAGATTGAGGAGCGTTTAAAAGAACTTCTTGATATCCCTGTTTTCCATGATGATCAGCACGGAACAGCTATCGTTGTACTTGCCGGTATTATAAATGCTTTGAAAGTAACTGGTAAAGAGAAAGAAAATTGCCGAGTTGTTGTAAATGGAGCAGGTTCTGCAGGAGTTGCGATCACAAAACTTCTTTTGACATATGGTTTCCCTAATATCACAATGTGTGATATCAATGGAATTATCGGAAAAGACTCACCAAATTTAAATTGGATGCAGGAAAAAATGGTTGAAGTTACAAATTTGGAGAATAAAAAAGGAACTCTTGCTGATGCTTTAGAAGGTGCTGATATCTTTGTCGGAGTATCTGCTCCTAATATTGTTACAAAAGATATGGTAGCTTCTATGAATAAGGATGCAATTCTTTTCGCAATGGCAAATCCTGTACCTGAAATTATGCCTGATATTGCAAAAGAAGCTGGTGCAAAAGTTGTTGGAACCGGACGTTCTGATTTTCCAAATCAGGTAAATAATGTTGTTGCTTTCCCTGGAATTTTTAAAGGTGCTTTAGAAGGCCGTGCAACACAGATTACAGAAGAAATGAAACTCGCAACTGCTAATGCAATTGCAGGACTTGTTGCGGATGATGAATTAAATGAAAATAATATTTTGCCGGAAGCTTTCGATCCACGTGTGGCAGATGTAGTAAGTAAGGCTGTAAAGGACTTGATTTAATGAATCGCTGGGGTGAAAAACGTTATCATTCTATGGATTATGATCTGAAACAACTTTATGGAGAAAAAGTATATAAGATTACACTTAATGGTGGGATGACTTGTCCAAACAGAGATGGAAAAATTGGGCATGGTGGATGTATTTTCTGCAGTACTGCAGGCTCAGGTGACTTTGCCGGGCCTGCCACCTGCTCTATCACCAAACAACTTGCCATGGGAAAAGAAAACTTAACAAAAAAACGACCTGTGCATTCATATATTGCCTATTTTCAGGCATTTACAAATACGTATGCCCCTGTAGAATATTTGAGACAGATTTATATGGAGGCAATTCAAGATCCGGATGTTCAAATTCTTTCGATTGCAACGAGACCGGATTGTCTGCCAGAGGATGTACTTCAATTATTAGAAGAAATCAATCAGATCAAACCGGTCTGGGTTGAACTTGGGCTTCAGACAATCCATCCACAAACGGCAACCTATATTCGTCGGGGATATCCGTTAGAAGTATTTGAAGAAGCGGTAAACAATTTGAGAAAACGAAATATTTCTGTGATCACGCATACAATTTTAGGACTTCCGGGAGAAAATGAAGATATGATGCTTGAGACAATAGATTATCTTAACAAAATGGATATACAAGGGATCAAGCTTCAATTGCTTCACATATTAAAAGGAACAGATCTTGCTCTCGACTATGAAAAACAACCATTTTGGAGTCCTAGCATGGAGGAATATATTTCTCTGCTTGGAACATGTATTGCAAGACTTCGTCCGGATATAACCATCCACAGGTTAACTGGTGACGGACCAAAAGAATTACTTATTGCACCATCGTGGACAAGTCAGAAAAGGACTGTATTAAATACACTGCATCGTTATCTGAAAGAACAAGATATCTGGCAGGGAAAGGAGTATCATGTCTGAATCATTTACATTATACAAATTAATCATTCTTTATATGCTGGAAAAGGTAGATTTTCCATTAACTACATCCCAAATATCTGAATTTATTCTGGATAAGGGGTATACAAATTATTTCAAACTTCAAAGTACGATTTCTGAAATGCTGGATTCACAATTGATTTTGGCTGAGAATACCCATAATCGTACTTTATATCATTTGACAGAAGAAGGAAGTAAAACAATCGAGTTTTTCCGCAATAAAATTTCACCGGAGATTCAACATGATATTGATGATTTTCTGGAAGAAAAAAGTTATGATTTGAAAGAAGAAGCTGCGGTAAAAACAGAATATTATCTGACACCGAACCACGAATACGAAGTGCGATGCCAGATTGTAGAAAATGATTCCAGTCTCATTGATTTGAAATTGACTGTTCCTACAAAAAAAGAGGCTGAAACCATTGCAAATAACTGGAATATGCAAAGTCAGAGTGTTTATGCATCATTGCTCGCGAAGCTTTTGTAACCATTCTTTTGTTTGTTTTTCATGACCAAGATCGCCGGGTTCATAGAACCTGGCATTTTTTATCTCATCTGGTAGATATTGTTGATGTACATAATGATTTTTATAGTCATGTGCATACTGATAGCCTACACCATGTCCCAATTTTTGAGAACCTTTATAATGAGCATCTTGCAGGTGTGTCGGAACTGTTGTTTTTATATTTCGCACAGATTCATTTGCCAGCATAATAGCATTTACTGCGGAATTACTTTTTGGTGCAGATGCCACATATAAAACAGCTTGTGAAAGTATAATCTGGGATTCCGGCATTCCGATCCTTTCCACCGCCTGAGCGGCAGACACTGCAACTGTCAAAGCTATTGGATCGGCATTTCCCACATCTTCTGCTGCGCAGATCATAATTCGTCTGGCAATGAATTTAACATCTTCACCTGCGTAAAGCATCTTTGCAAGATAGTAAACGGCAGCATCAGGATCCGATCCGCGCATACTTTTAATAAATGCTGAAATTGTGTCATAATGATTATCCCCGGTTTTATCATAGCGCACTACTCTCTTCTGGATGCATTCTGATGCAACATCTAGTGTAATATGGATCAACCCATCTTCACTTCGTGGAGTCGTCAAGATACCAAGTTCTACTGCATTTAAAGCACTTCTCGCATCACCACCGGCAATGTCAGCTAAAAATTCAAGTGCATCTTTGTCAATGTCGGCTTTATAGCTGCCCATTCCTTTTGTTTTATCATACACGGCGCGATGAAGCAGTAATTTGATATCTTCTTTTTCTAAAGCATGTAATTCAAATACACTTGATCTGGATAAAAGAGCTCCATTTACTTCAAAATAAGGATTTTCTGTCGTTGCCCCGATCAAAGTAATGGTTCCATCTTCTACAAAAGGAAGCAGATAATCTTGTTGACCTTTGTTAAAACGATGAATCTCATCGATAAATAATATTGTTTTCTTTCCATACATGCCAAGTAAATCTTTGGCTTCTTTCACTACCTCTTCCATGTCTTTTTTACCAGCTACAGTTGCGTTAATCTGTTTAAATTCAGCACTGGTGGTATTAGCAATTACTTTGGCAAGTGTTGTCTTACCTGTTCCTGGGGGTCCGTAAAAAATAATTGAACCTAATTTATCAGCCTTGATCGCTCGGTATAATAATTTGTCTTTACCAATGATATGTTGTTGTCCGACTACTTCATCTAATGTTGTCGGACGCATTCTGGATGCAAGAGGAGATTCTTTTTCCTGCTTATTTTCTCTCATATAATCAAATAAATCCATATATATCTTCCTTTCACTTCTATACAAATAATTTTCTAAATACAGAAATGTTTTAGTTTAGAAGTAATTTATCTACGGTAACAAACTGATACCCTTCTGCCTGAAGCAAATCTACAATTCGAAGTGCTGCGATTACAGAACTATTGTAACAGTCATGTAATAAAATAATATCATTTTCTTTTGTTTCCGTCACTACCTTGTTTACAATTTCATCCACATTTTCTGTAGTCCAATCTAACGGATCTACAGTCCACAAGACCGGAATAACCTTCATTTTTTCCTCTAAATTTCTTTGCCAGCTGCCAAAAGGAGGTCGCATATATTCCGGGGCTTCTCCTATAATACTTTCAATAAGATCATTTGTACTTTTTATTTCTTCATAAGCTTTTTCATCACTTAACCGTGTAATCTCTAAGTGATGATATGTATGATTTCCTATCAAATGTCCTTCTTCATACATTTGCTTTACCAGATTTTGATTACTATTTTGTTCAATATTTTCGCCAATCAAAAAGAAAGTGGCATGCACATTTCTCTGCTTTAATCCTTCCAATAAGTCAGGAGTAAACTGAGCGTTTGGTCCATCATCAAAAGTTAATGCAATCATGGGTTTCTCCGTCTGTTCTTGTATGACTGCTTTAGTTTCCTCAAATTGTTTTGGAATTTGTCCTTTTGTTTCAATTGATTTTAAATTGAGTTGTATAACGCCAAAATATTGAGCAATAAACAGCACGGTGATAAAATAGCTGATACGGATTATTTTCGAAAAAATTTTTTCATATCTATTTATATGCATACATCATCCTTCTTGAACACATCTATTGTAATTATATGCAAGATATTTGGCAACTCATGATTTATATTGGTGTAAAGCAGTTGTTATATTTGATTTTTTCTATACTCAGATGGAGTCATTTTCATTTTATTTTTAAATGCCTTGGAAAAATAGAGGTTATTTTCAAAGCCTACGGAATAAGCAATACTCGCAATAGACAATGATGTTTCACGTAGTAAGTGTCTGGCCCGCTTAAGTCGGTATTCGATCAAATACTCTTTCGGAGACTGATTTTGTATTGCCTGAAATGAACGGAAAAGATAACTCCTGCTGATCCCGACATAAGATGCAACATCTTCTACGGTAATTGGATAAGAATAGTTTGTTGAAATATAATCTTTTGCCTGTTCTACATAGACCATTTGACTATTCTGTACATCTTCTTCATGTTGCGCATAATGCATAAATGTAGACAATAATGTGTAAAGTGCTCCGGTCATTGCAACTGCTGATTCATAATCACTTCCTTTTACATCATAAATAATACCAAGCTGTTCTTGAATCAAATTATTTGGAAGTGTACCCTTTTTTATCCAGGGATGCTTTCGCCTGAAATCAGTTGCTCTAATAATGGTGTCTGCATCTTCTCCCATAAATCCAACCCATGCATATTCCCAAGGGTTTTGACTGTCAGCATAATATCGTACTTCTGTGTCGGGATATAGAATAAAGGTATCTCCTGCTGATAATTGAATAACTGTCCCATTTACTTCATACCAACCGGTACCAGAAATAATATGATGGATACAATAATGGTTTCTTACTCCGGGACCCCACTGATATTCCGGTTCACACAACTGATGACCTACATTATATACGGATAACGATCCAAGTAACTTTTCTCTTGTCTTAAAAGAATATTTATATGTGTTTAACATTTTAACACCTCTTTCTGCTACTTTTTATTATAAGCTCTCTCCTCTTGCTAAAGCAACATTTTTACATATTTTTGCACGGATTTTTTATATACTTTTAATCAATAGACCCGTATAATAAAATTAACACAAAAACAGAATATCTGTTTTGTAAAACGATTCTATCTGTTATAACGAAAGTGAGGGTACTATATTATGCAGGAAAAACTTTTAAAAAAATTTAAAGAACTTTTTGGGGATACATCGGATGCACGTTTTTATTTCTCTCCAGGGCGTGTTAATCTCATCGGAGAGCATACGGACTATAATGGAGGACATGTATTCCCATGTGCATTAACAATTGGAACTTATGGTGCTGCAAAAAAAAGAAATGACAACAAAATTCATTTTTATTCTATGAATCTGGACAATTTTGGTGTGATTGAAGTAACTCTTGAGGATCTCTCATATCATGCAGAATACAATTGGGCAAACTATCCGTTGGGTGTTGTGTGGGCATTTGCAGAGAAAGGATATACTCTGGATTCTGGGTTTGATATGGTAATCTGGGGCAATATTCCTAATGGTTCAGGGTTATCTTCTTCTGCTTCTTTGGAAGTTCTAACAGGAGTTATTTTAAGAGATTTATATAATATCGATGCATTAACAATGACAGATCTTGCACTGATCGGACAATACTCAGAAAATAATTTTAATGGATGTAATTGCGGTATTATGGATCAGTTCGCTGTTGCAATGGGTAAAGCTGATAATGCAATCTTTCTTGATACAAGCACATTGAATTTTGAATATGCTCCAGTTAAATTAAAAGATGCTAAAATTATTATTACAAACAGTAAGGTGAAACATAGTCTGGTTGATTCAGCATATAATACACGTCGTCAGGAGTGTGCAGATGCACTTGCTGCATTGCAGACAGTGGTTTCTATCGATTCTCTTGGGGATTTGGATATGGAAACATTCGAAAAATACAAATCTGTGATTGGTGATCCAGTTAAAGAGCAGCGTGCGAAACATGCGGTTGCTGAAAATCAGCGTACGATTGATGCAGTTGCAGCGTTAAAAGCAGATAATATAGAATTATTCGGTCAATTGATGAATCAGTCTCACATTTCTCTTCGTGATGATTATGAAGTTTCATGTGAAGAAATTGATATTCTTGTAGACCTCGCATGGAATACTCCGGGAGTGATTGGTTCGCGTATCACAGGAGGCGGATTTGGCGGATGTACTGTCAGCATTGTAAAAAATGATGCTATCGATACATTTATCGAAACAATTGGTGCAGCATACAAAGAAAAAGTAGGACATGAAGCAGAATTTTATACTGTAGAAATCGGTGATGGAGCAAGGAGGCTTGTATAATGGCTTTATATGAAAACATAAAAAAATTGGTACAATATGGTATTGATACTGGAATCACACCAGAGTGCGAACGAATTTATACAACGAATTTAATATTAGATTTATTTCATGAAAATAATTATGAAGATACAGATTGCGATTTAAGCAATCTAAATCTCGAAACAATTTTAAAAGAGCTATTAGATGAAGCATGTTCTCGAGAAATAATCGAAGACAGTATTACATATCGAGATTTATTTGACACAAAACTTATGAATTGTCTTCTTCCACGTCCGGCACAGGTCCAACAGACATTTTGGCAGAAATATCAGGTTTCTCCTGAAACGGCAACTGATTATTACTATAAATTCAGCCAAGATAGTGACTACATCAGAAGATATCGTGTATCAAAAGATATGAAATGGACTGCAGATACAGAATATGGTACGTTAGATATTACAATTAATTTATCTAAACCGGAAAAGGATCCAAAGGCAATTGCCGCTGCTCGCAATGCTGCTACTGTTTCTTACCCGAAATGTCAGCTTTGTATGGAAAATGAGGGATATGCCGGACGTACAAACCATCCTGCACGTGAAAATCATCGAATCATTCCAATAACAATAAATGATTCAAAATGGGGATTCCAATATTCGCCGTATGTATATTACAATGAGCATTGTATCGTATTTAACGGGGAACATACACCAATGAAAATTGATAAAAATGCTTTTATCAAATTATTTGATTTTATTAAGCAGTTTCCTCATTATTTCCTTGGCTCAAACGCGGATCTCCCAATCGTTGGCGGTTCTATCTTGAGTCATGATCATTTTCAGGGCGGTCATTATACTTTTGCAATGGCAAAAGCTCCAATCATTAAGCATTTTACAGTTGCCGGATATGAAGATGTGACGGCGGGAATTGTGAAATGGCCATTGTCTGTCATTCGTTTACAGTGTGCTGATGAAAAACGCATTATTGAGCTTGCTGATCATATTTTGAAAGTATGGAGAAGCTATACGGACGAAGATGCATTTATCTATGCCGAAACAGAAGGACAACCACACAATACAATTACTCCGATAGCTCGTAAACGCGGTGATTTGTATGAACTTGACCTTACTTTGAGAAATAATATTACAACAGATGAACATCCTCTGGGTGTATACCATCCACACGCAAATCTTCATCATATCAAAAAAGAAAATATTGGATTGATCGAAGTAATGGGACTGGCTGTTCTTCCGGCAAGACTGAAGGGTGAACTTGAAACTTTAAAAGAATATATTTTAGAGGGAAAGGATATCCGTTCGGATGAATCAATCGAAAAACATGCTGACTGGGTAGAAGAATTTCTTCCTAAGTACGCAGATGTTAATAAAGATACAATTGATGAAATTTTACAGCAGGAAGTTGGAAAAGTCTTCTGTCAGGTTCTTGAGGATGCCGGTGTTTACAAATGTAACGAAGATGGATTATTGGCATTCCATCGTTTCATCGAAGCGTTATAAATATATATTCAAAATAATAAATGTTTGATATCATAAAACATCCGGATAATTTGTGAAAAACAGATTATCCGGATGTTGATTTTAATAAAACGATTTGCTTTATTTCTTTTTACTTTTTTTCTTTGCTTTTTTTCTTATACTATATCCAAATGTTCCAAGTTTTTTACCTAACCCGAGATATTCTCCATGTGAATATGCCAACAGACCGGTATTATTCAGTTCAAACTTATTTTGTTCATTGAGGTATGCCTCGTCTGCATGAACTGCTGTTACATTTGCTATGAACATATGATGACTTCCCAATTCTTTGATTTCAACTACTTTACATTCGATATTTACAGGTGATTCTAAAATCAAAGGACTATATTCCAGTGTGTCGGCCTGTTCTTGATGTAGATTCATTTCCTTCCATTTGTCTACATCACGCCCAGACTTTACTCCACAATAATCTGTAGCTTTTACCAGTTTCTCTGTTGTCAGGTTAATAACGAACTCTCCACTTTCTTTAATCATCTGATACGAATGACGTTCCGGGCGTACAGAAATATATACCATTGCCGGATTCGTGCAAATTGTACCGGTCCATGCAACAGTAATAATATTGGTTTCGCCTTGTTTATTTCCAACACTAACCATAACCGCTGGAAGTGGGTAGAGCATATTCCCAGGTTTCCAAAGTTGTTTACTCATTATTATGTCTCCTTTTATTTACTGTTGCAATGCCTCAACAATTGCAGGTACGAGTTGTTTCTTTCTTGACACAACTCCTTTCAAATATAATGTATCTGATTTTCCGTTTAAGTCAAAAGCACTGATTGCCTTCTCTCTCGCTTCTGGACCTACACACAGCAATTCTGATGATTCTGTCATAATATTGGTAAGCATGAAGAAAATCATATCCAGGCGATGATTTAGACGGATCTTATCTAATTCGGATTCAATTTGTGCTTTAATCTCTGTCAGCTCTTCTGCACTCATGGAGTTTACCTGACCAACGCCAAATACAGTGTCATTTACTGTAAACTGTTTGAAATCAAGGAAACAGATTTCTTCTGCACTCTTGCCCTGAAGATTGCTTCCTGCCTTAAACATCGCCTGAGCAAGCTCTTCCATGTTAATGCCGGCAATCTCTGCAAGTTCTTTTGCAGCATGTTCATCTAATAAAGTACAGGTTGGAGAACGGAACAATAGTGTATCAGAAATAATTGCAGAACAAAGTAATCCGGCAATTACAGGATTTACAGGTTTATTATATTCCTGGTACATCTGATAAATTATGGTTGCAGTACATCCTACCGGTTGATTACGAAAAACAACAGGACCGATTGTCTGAATACTATTTAATCTATGATGATCGATAATCTCCAATACATCAGCCTGCTCAATTCCATCGACAGCCTGGCTTTCCTCATTGTGGTCGACGAGGATCACCTGTTTTTTACGGCAATTTAACAATCGTCTACGAGAAATAAATCCCTGAAAATCTCCATTTATATCTACGACAGGGAAATCACGATATTTTTTACGTGCCATAACTTCTTTCACATCATCCACATAATCTTTTGGATAAAAAGTAATCAACTCATCTTTTGTCATAAAATGGCGAACAGGAATACTTTGATTGATCAAACGTGCAACAGTAAATGTATCATGAGGGGATGCAATTACAACAATTTCTTTTTCTTCAGCCTGTTTGAGAATTTCATTTGGAATTCTTGCATCACCACAGACAACCATACAGCTTACATTGATATCAATAGCAAGCTGCTGTGCCTCAATACGGTCTCCAAGGATTACCAAATCATCTTCATCAACAAAATCTGACATCAACTGGCGACTGGATGCTGCGATAGCGACCTTCCCTTTTGATACATAACTGTGTTCATTTCCGGAAATAATCTTTCCATCGATCGTTGATGCAATATTACGATATTGTGTCTTTGATCTTGCAAGAATAGTACTATCATATACATCCATATAAGATCTGGCAATATCTCCTACTGTGATCAAACCTTCGAGTTTATTATTACGGCCAATAGGAAGGGTTTTGATATTCAGTTCTTTCATTTGTGCCCAGGCTGTTTTTATAGATACTGAACCATTTAAATTCTCAGCTCGTCTTAAATCTACATCTCTTACCTGTACACGCAGATCAGAAAGCAACTTAGGAACTTCAACTCCAAAATATTCTAATACATATTGTGTTTCTTCATTTAAACGTCCTGCTCTTCTTGCAACATAGTCTTTTCCTGTTAATTCTTTTTTTAATGCTGCATATGCAATTGCAGAACAGATAGAATCTGTATCCGGGTTTTTATGCCCTACGACATAGATTTTATTTTCATTCACTTCTTGTGACATAAAATTCCTCCAGTTTTTTACGTTCTTTTATCCATATTCTATCACGAATTTTTTACTTCAACAACCGGAAGAGATAAATCTGGGCTATGTTTTTCATTAGATACAATTGATGCAAAAGAAGTTGTAATAATTGAAATAGCTTGCTCCTGGAGATTGTATTTTCTTTTATATATATGATATACTTAAGACAGGTCTAATCGCATTTATTGCGAATTCAAAGAGAAAAAGAGGTGCTACAATGAGTGAAGAAATGAAAGTAAATGAAGTGCAGACAGAAGAAACAATGGCTGATTACGAAGAACATTTTGATGATGCCAATCCATGGAATCGTGTTTATAATTATTTGGAAAATAAAACCGTACTTCATGTAAAAGTAGAAGGAATTGTTAATGGCGGTGTTATCGTTATGGTAGAGGGACTTCGTGGATTTGTTCCAGCATCAAGACTTTCTTTATCGTATATTGAAGATCTGGAAACATTTTTATTAAAAGAGATTGATGTTCAGGTAATCGATGTTGATCAGGCAAATAATCGTCTTGTTCTTTCTGCCCGTGAACTGCTTAAAGCAAAAGAAAAAGAGGAACGTGAAGCACAACTGGCTTCTGTGCAAATAGGATCTGTTATGAAAGGTGTTGTAGAGACACTTCAGAATTATGGAGCTTTTGTTAAATTAGAAAATGGTTTGTCAGGATTGGTTCACATTTCACAGATATCACAAAAAAGAATCAAACAGCCTTCAGATGTCCTCAGTGTTGGCGATGAAATCGAAGTGAAAGTAATCGGCATTAAAGATGGAAAAATCAGTTTAAGTAAGAAGGCTTTAGAAGAGATTGAAGAGGAAGAAGTGGAGGAAAATGTAGAAATTCCAGAAGCAGAAGAAATCGGAACCAGCCTCGGTGATTTATTTAAAAACATTCAGTTATAGGCATAGCCCTAAAAAGAGATACCCATATTTGTACAGTGTGTACGAATATGGATATCTCTTTTTTTATTCATGTTTATGATTGCAGTGCCCACCGCAATATTTACAATCGCCTCCGCATTGAATTGATTTTCCATTTTTTTTATCTTTTATCATACTCTTAATAATTGCAATAACAATACATAATAAAATAAGACCTACAATTGCTGTTCCCATAGTTATAACCTCCTAAAAATCTTATATCCTGGAAAATATGTATTCTTTATTCTCTTCACATAGTTAGCATACTCTAACCGAAGTAATATGTCAAGTACTGTTTACAATTTTCCCTAATTCATGTTATAATTAATGCATATTATAAAAATCAGAGGTGAGTTATTATGATACATTCAAACGAATCTGCCGAAAACTATTTAGAGACGATTCTCGTCCTTAGCAAAACACTGCCTGTTGTACGTTCTGTAGATATAGCAAATGAATTAAATTTCAAGAAATCAAGTGTCAGCGTCGCAATGAAAAAATTACGTGAAAGCGAACATATTACAGTAACTCCACAAGGTTATATTTATCTTACTGAAAGCGGAAAAGAAATTGCAAACAAAATTTACGAGCGACATTTATTGCTCTCTTCATGGCTGGAACAATTGGGTGTTTCTCCAGAAGTTGCTGCAGAAGATGCATGCCGTATGGAACATGTTATCAGTACAGAAAGTTTTGAGGCATTAAAACGCCATATTGATCGATAGGCAATTTTATAATGGGTCTCTCCTGTTATGTAAAAGATACTCAAATCAAATCCGAAATAGAACAGGAATTTGATTTGAGTATCTTTTTAATTTGATAATAAGTGCAACCTATGCAATAGAAAGTACTTTATAATCTTTGTCTTCTACTGCTTTTGTTAAAATTTCATCGGAAACATCTGCGGATAAAGTAACAATTGCAGTTCCTGCTTCATGACTTACCTCAGCCACCTCAACTCCATCCAGAGCCTCCAATGCTTTCTTTACAGCTGCTTCACAGTGTCCACACATCATTCCTTCGATTTTCATTGTTTTCTTCATTTCTTTTTTCTCCTTTATGATTTGATTTTTTTGTTTTTGTTTTTTATCTTTTCTTGCATCGTAAATATTTACAAAGTTCAGTCTCAACGCATTTGTCACCACACAAAAGCTTGATAAGCTCATAGCGGCTGCGCCAAACATCGGATTTAATTTCCATCCAAAAACAGGATACCATAAACCTGCTGCTAATGGAATTCCAATTATATTATAAAAGAATGCCCAAAATAGATTTTCATGAATATTATGAAGTGTCGCCTTGCTCATTCGAATTGCTGCAGGTACATCTGTCAGCTTACTCTTCATCAATACCACATCTGCTGCATCAATAGCAATATCTGTTCCCGCACCGATTGCAATTCCAACATCTGCTCTTGTCAATGCCGGCGCATCATTAATGCCATCTCCTACCATTGCGACCTTTCCGTTTTGTTTTAATTTACGGATGACTGCTTCTTTTTCGTTTGGAAATACATCTGCTATAACGCGGTTGACTCCTGCCTGTTTTCCGATTGCCTTTGCTGTTCGCTCATTATCACCGGTCAACATAACAACTTCGATTCCCATATTTTGTAATTCTTTTACTGCTTGAGGACTGTCCTCTTTTATTATATCTGCAACAGCTATCATACCAATAAATTGGTTATCGCTACAGAAAAATAAAGGTGTTTTTCCCTCTTCTGCAAATGTTTGTGCCTGTCGTTTTATGTCTGTAGAAATAGTTGCCTGAGAATTGATGAATTTCTCATTTCCGCCTGCTAAGAGTTTGCCGTTTAATCTTGCTGTTAATCCATTGCCTGGAACAGCTTCGAAATCTTCTACATTTTGAATCGGAATACTATATTCTTTAATTTCTGATAATATAGCAGTTGCAAGTGGATGTTCGCTCTTAGCTTCCAGTGCACCTGCCTTTTCTAATAATTCGGTTTCTGATATGCCATTAGCAGTAATGATATCCGTTACGTGTGGTTCTCCACATGTGAGGGTTCCTGTTTTATCCAATGCAATTATGTTAATCTTCCCGGTTTCTTCCAAAGAGACCGCCGTTTTAAACAGGATTCCATTTTTTGCTCCGATTCCATTTCCTACCATAATAGCAACTGGAGTCGCAAGACCTAGAGCACAGGGGCAACTAATTACAAGAACAGATATTCCTCTTGCCAAGGCAAAGCCGATATCTTGTCCGACAAACAGCCAGATTATTGTGGTTACAATAGCAATGCTAATTACTGTTGGAACAAAAATTCCAGATACTTTATCAGCAATCTTAGCAATTGGAGCTTTCGTGGCTGCCGCATCACTAACCATCTGAATAATCTGGGAGAGTGCTGTATCTTCACCGACTCTTGTTGCTTCGCAGGTAATAAAACCAGATTGATTTAATGTTGCTGCAGATATTGCATCTCCCTTTTCTTTGTCTACGGGGATGCTTTCTCCTGTTAAAGTTGATTCATTCACTGCACTGCTTCCACTGATTATTATACCATCTACAGGTATATTTTCTCCTGGACGAACAACAAATATATCGCCCTTTTTCACCTGCTCAATAGATACTTCCTTCTCTGCACCATCAACTAAAACAACTGCCTTTTGAGGAGCAAGTTTCATAAGACTTTTTAAGGCATCTGTTGTTTTTCCTTTAGAATGTGCTTCCAGCATCTTCCCTACAGTAATTAGTGTTAAAATCATAGCTGCAGACTCAAAATAAAATTCATGCATCCATGACATTACTTCATCCATATCCATACGTATTTGTGCGTCTGTCATTGCAAATAATGCAAATGTACTATACACAAAAGATGCACCGGATCCTAATGCGACAAGTGTATCCATATTCGGTATCCTATGAAATAATCCTTTAAAACCACTGATAAAGAATTTCTGATTGATTACCATAATTGCAATAGTAAGTAATAATTGTATCAGACCCATTGCAATATGATTTCCGCTAAGCCATGTTGGAAGTGGCCAGTTCCACATCATGTGACCCATAGAAAGGTACATGAGCGGAATCAAAAAACATAAGGATGCAATAAGACGTTGACGTAACTTTGGTGTGTCTCTGTCTTTTAAAATATCGTCTGCATTATCAGCAACATGTTGCCCTGTTTCGATTCCTTTTTTCGATGCCCCATATCCCGCATTTTCTACAGCTGAAATTATTTTTTCCGGAGAGGCTGTCCCTTCTACTCCCATTGAATTTGTCAGTAAACTTACTGAACAATTGGTAACACCCGGAACCGCAGATACTGCTTTCTCCACTCTGGAACTGCAGGCAGCACAACTCATTCCTGTAATATTATATTGTTCCATCTTTTCTCTCCTCTTTGTTGCGAATCGTTTGTTCCATCATTTCATCAATTTCTGTAATGTATTTACCAGTTCATCTATCGTTTCATCATTACCTGCACGTATATCATCTGCTACACAAGTACGAATATGATTTGAAAGCAGTACTTTATTAAAGCTATTAAGTGCTGCGTTTGCCGCAGATACCTGAATTAATATATCCGGACAATACGCATCCTCTTCTACCATTCTTTTAATTCCACGAATCTGACCTTCTATTCTACTTAGTCGATTGATTAAATCTTTATATTCTTTTTCACTACGCTCTTTTGTCTTATGACAACAACATTCGTTTTTTTCATCCATATATATCATCTCCTTTACATCTCTACAAAGATTATATACCCCCATATGGTATATTGCAAGCCCTAAAAATATTTTTGATGAAATACAAAAAAGCATAGATTATAACTTTATCGAAATAATCCATGCTTTTTATAATGATTGGTAAATAAAATTAAAGTTCAATATCTTTTATATACGGATTTGTTATATCATAGAAACGCTCTTCTTCAACAGCTTCAGCCATTTTTGTATCAATTGGCATTTTTCCTAATACTGGCACATCATATGATTCTGCAATCTCATCTATATGACTTTCTCCAAATATTTTGATTTCCTTACCACAATCCGGACATTTAACATAACTATAATTTTCCACAATACCTAATACTGGTATGTTCATTTGTTTTGCCATACCATAAGCTTTCTTTACGATCATCTGAACTAAGTCCTGTGGAGATGTTACGATTACGATTCCGTCAACTGGGAATGACTGAAATACAGTCAATGGAACATCACCTGTTCCAGGTGGCATATCTACGAATAAATAATCAATATCATCCCAGATCACATCTGTCCAAAACTGTTTTACAACACCTGCAATAATTGGTCCCCTCCAAATAACAGGAGCTTCTTCGTCGTCCAGCAAAAGATTAACAGACATAATCCGCGTTCCATCTTTTGCAAGTGCCGGGAAGATTCCCTCTTCGCTTCCTTTAGCCTGTCCATGAATACCATACATTTTTGGAATGGATGGCCCTGTAATATCCGCATCTAAGATACCGACATTATAGCCTTTTTCTCTCATCATACGTGCAAGCGAAGCTGTTACAAAAGATTTTCCAACCCCACCTTTTCCACTAACTACACCGATTACACGCTTTACACTTGAATATGGATTTGCTGGTTCTCTCATATCAGTTTTTTTACTGCTACATCCATCTGCATGTGCACAACTAGCACATGACTCTTCTGAACATCCCTGAGTCTTTGTCTCTTCTGACATATCATATACCTACACTTTCTTAAAAATATATATGGCATAAAGCCATTGTATCTTAATCTTCAAATATTTGACGTATACTGTCATAATGAAGAAAGATTCCTTGTTTTGCATATTGTTTTACTTCATCAATTGTTGCAATCGAAAACTCCGAAACTTCTTTATCTTGAACTTTTATATCTTTATCATCAAAATCTAAAATAAATTTATAAATATCTACAAAGTAATTATTCTTCTCTTCTGGGTTAATGCGTTTATAAGAAAAAACATAACCGCCATCTGCTCTTGAAACATCGATTCCGGTTTCTTCCTTAATTTCTCTTATTATAGCATCCTTGGATTCCTCTCCTGCGTTTACCCCACCGCCTGGAACTTCCCACCATCCAGCAGCCCATTCTTTATCCATGCGACGACGAGTGATCAGATATCTGCCATCCGGTCTTTGCAATACTCCAAGTACTGTTAAATGAAATTCATCTGGCTTCATATTCCAGTCATTTCTTTTCATTGTTCGACCTGTTTTTTCTTTCTTTTCATTATAAATATCCCAAAATTCCATGCTTGATCTCCTCTCGTCTGTTGGTTTATAATCTGTTTTATTATATCACAATGGGCATAAAAAAACCACTGATAGAGCTAAATCTAACAATGGTTTTTGTTGAAATCATTTTATAATGACTGAATTGCCAAAATTGTTATCCGGTAATCCTCATCTAATTTCTTCAACATTTCAGTCGTAACATCTTGCTTCCCATCACGAAGAGCCTCTGTTACAGCAATACTTGATTCACTTAAATATCCGAGGCCTAAATTCTGACATACACCCTTCAAAGTATGTGCGGCACGAAAGGCTTCTGAATAATTCTGATTATTCAAATTTTCATGCAACTGCTCATAACTTTTATCATCCAAAAATTTACCTAAAAATCTTCGTATTAAGTTTTCACTCTGCAATCTTCTTAACACATCCTGATAGTCACCGCCACATGATGTGTAACATTCTTCTAATGTCATTACTCGTCTCCTCTATTCTTCAAAAGCCTCTTTCACTTTGTCCATGAATTTTTTCTTACCTTTGCCTTTATTCTTTTCTGTAGCATCAGCCTCTGATGTCTCCTGTTTCAAAGTATTGCCGGCAAGCATATCAAATTTCCGCAAAGCCTCTTTTGCTTCAGCACTAAGTTTTTCAGGAGTCTGGATCACTAATGTCACATAATGATCACCTCGTACCTGAGCATTTCGCAAAGAAGGAACTCCTTTTCCTTTTAAACGAACCTTAGTATCTGTTTTTGTTCCAGGTTTTATTGTGTAAATAACATCACCATCTACAGTAGGAACGCGAATATCTGCTCCCAAAGCAGCCTGAGCAAATGAAATAGGAACTGTTGAGAAAATATGCATATCCTGTCTCTGGAAAATAGGATGGCGAGATACATTTACTTCCACAAGTAAATCCCCTCTAGGGCCGCCATTTACACCTGGCTCTCCTTTTTCACGAATTCGCACACTTTGACCATTGTCGATACCGGCAGGAATCGTAACTCGGATTTTTTTCTTACTTGATGTATATCCTGTTCCAAAACATGAAGTACACTTTTCTTTAATAATTTTACCCGTTCCATTACAATTTGGACATGTCTGCACATTCTGTACAGTTCCAAAAAATGATTGTGATGAATAGACAACCTGACCTTTACCGCCACATTTTGGACATGTTTCCGGAGATGTTCCAGGTTTTGCACCAGTTCCGTTACATGTAGTACAAGGGTCTTTTAATACTAATTCCAATTCTTTTTCACAGCCGGAAATTGCTTCCTCAAAAGTAATTCGAATGCTCTTGCGGATATTTGCACCTTTCATTGGACTGTTTGAGGCACGACCACCTCTTCTGCCACCACCGAAAATATCTCCAAAAATATCTCCAAAGATATCTCCAAAATCAGCTCCATTAAAATCAAAGCCACCGAATCCACCGCCGGCTCCACCTGCACCGCCTTCAAATGCTGCATGACCAAACTGATCATATTGACGACGTTTATCTGCATCACTGAGGACGGCATACGCCTCAGAAGCTTCTTTAAATTTCTTTTCAGCTTCAGCATCTCCAGGATTCATATCTGGATGATATTTTTTTGCCAGAACACGATATGCTTTTTTGATTGCTGCTTCATCTGCATCTTTGCTTACGCCAAGCACTTCGTAGTAATCTCTTTTTGATTCCGCCATAATCTATACTACCTTTCATTTCTCTTACTAAGTTACATAAACGTTTACAATCTACCACAAACTACAACAAATTGCAACGTGAAAATCTACGAAACCATTTGACCGGTTTCGTAGATAAAGTGTTACTGTCTACAAAATCTGTAAACAGTAACACAATGTGTTTATTTAAATGTGTCATACATTTTATTAAACTTCTTTATAATCTCCATCTACAACATCGTCACCCTGGAATCCTTCAGGAGCCGGACCTGCTTCCGGTGTAGGGCCTGCCTGTGGACCTGCCTGGCCAGCTGTCTGTTCATACATCTTTGTAAAGAGCTTCTGAGCACTTTCCATCAATTTATCTTTTGCAGCTTTAATTTCTGCTACCTGCTCATCTGTAGTCTCTTCTGGAGTAGATTTAGCAAGCAAATCTTTCAATGCCTGACAATCAGCTTCTACAGCTGCTTTATCAGTTGCATCTAATTTGTCACCGACTTCTTTAATTGCTTTCTCTGTCTGGAATACCATAGAATCGGCTTCATTTCTTGTGTCGATAGCTTCTTTACGTTTCTTATCCTGTGCTTCAAACTCAGCAGCTTCTTTTACAGCTTTATCGATATCAGCATCTGACATATTAGAGCCTGCTGTAATTGTAATATGCTGTTCTTTTCCAGTTCCAAGATCTTTTGCGGATACATTAACGATACCATTTGCATCAATATCGAATGTAACTTCAATCTGTGGGATTCCACGTGGAGCCGGAGGAATTCCATCCAGTCTGAACTGTCCAAGTGATTTATTATCTCTTGCGAACTGTCTCTCACCCTGTACAACGTTGATATCTACAGCTGTCTGATTATCTGCTGCTGTAGAGAAAATCTGGCTCTTCTTTGTTGGGATTGTTGTATTACGCTCGATCAATCTTGTAGCAACACCACCCATTGTTTCGATTGACAATGACAATGGAGTTACATCAAGAAGAAGGATATCTCCTGCACCAGCATCTCCTGCAAGTTTACCTCCCTGAACAGAAGCACCAAGTGCTACACATTCATCTGGGTTCAGAGATTTACTTGGCTCTTTACCTGTCAGACGTTTTACCTCTTCTTGTACTGCTGGAATACGAGTAGATCCACCTACAAGAAGAACCTGACCTAATTCAGAAGCTGTGATTCCTGCATCTGAAAGTGCACGGCGTACAGGTTCAGCTGTTTTTTCAACTAAATCACGAGTTAATTCGTCAAATTTAGCTCTTGTAAGATTCATATCAAAATGTTTTGGACCTTCTGCTGTTGCTGTAATGAACGGAAGGTTAATGTTTGTTGTTGTAGCTGATGAAAGCTCTTTTTTTGCTTTCTCTGCTGCTTCTCTTAATCTCTGAAGTGCCATCTTATCTGTAGATAAGTCTACCCCTTCTTTTGCTTTAAAATCAGCAAGCATATAGTCTGTAATCTTCTGGTCGAAGTCATCTCCACCAAGTCTGTTATTTCCAGCTGTAGATAATACTTCGATAACTCCATCACCAATCTCGATGATAGATACATCAAATGTTCCACCACCTAAATCGTATACCATGATTTTCTGCTCTTTTTCGTTATCAAGACCATAAGCAAGTGCTGCTGCTGTAGGCTCGTTGATGATACGTTTAACATCAAGTCCTGCAATTTTACCGGCATCTTTTGTAGCCTGACGCTGAGCATCGTTAAAGTAAGCAGGTACTGTGATAACAGCCTCTGATACTTTTTCTCCAAGATATCCTTCTGCATCAGCTTTCAGTTTCTGAAGAATCATTGCAGAAATCTCCTGTGGAGAATATTTTTTGTCATCAATTGTTACTTTGTAATCTGTACCCATCTCTCGTTTGATTGAAGAGATAGTTTTGTCTGCATTTGTTACAGCCTGACGTTTTGCAGGTTCACCTACAAGACGTTCTCCTGTCTTTGTAAATGCAACAACAGAAGGTGTTGTTCTTGCTCCCTCTGTATTTGCGATAACAGTTGGCTGACCACCTTCCATTACGGCAACACAACTGTTTGTTGTACCTAAGTCAATACCAATAATTTTTCCCATGATATTTGTCCTCCTAATTTATCATTCTAAATTTACTGATTTACTACTTCTAATTTGCTACTTTTACCATGCTGTGTCTTACAACACTGTCACGATATGTGTAACCTTTCTGGAACTCTTCCACGACGATATTCTCGCCCACCTCCTCATCTTCTACGTGCATAACTGCATTGTGAAAATCAGGATTAAATTCCTGTCCGACAGCCTCGATTGGTTTCACACCTGCTTCATCGAGAGTTGTCATTAACTGTTTGTAAATTTTATCCATCCCTTCCATGAAAGGATGTGATTTATCTTCCTCTGACACAGCTGCCAGTCCGCGTTCAAAATTGTCCACGACGGGAAGAATTTTATCTATGATATCTTTCGCTCCTATTTCGTACATCTGTTTTTTCTCTTTATCTGTACGTTTGCGGAAGTTATCAAACTCAGCCATTTGACGAGTAAGACGATCTGTTAATTCTTCAATCTTTTCGTCTTTCTTGTCTTTCTTGTTTTTCTTACCAAATAATTTTTTTTCAGATTTCTCTGTCTCTTCTAATGATTCATCTTCTAAGGTTTCTTCTTCAGAGTCATCAGCTTCAACAGCCTCTTCTGTCACCTCTTCAGATTCTTCTTCAACAGTTTGTGTGGCTTTTGCTTTTGCCTCTTCTACTGCTTCTTTTACCATATCTTCCTGACTCATTTTTTCCTCCACCAATTTTATTCTATATCCTGTTCGCTTAAATCTCTACGATTTAAAGTGTCCAGTTCATTCTTCAATGTCTGTAATGTCTTCATTACATGTTCATAATCCATACGCTTCGGACCAATAATACCTATTGTTCCACGCATTCCTTCGCCTAACTCATAAGTAGCTGTTACAACACTGCAATCTTTCATTGTCTTGACCGGAGTTTCATCGCCAATATAAACTTGTATTCCTGTATTCTCTTCATTTGAAAGAGTTTCTGTAACCAGTTCTGCAAGCTGTTGTTTTTCCTCAAAGGCACTTATTATTTCCTGTGCACTCTGCTTATCGCTTAATTCCGGATACTTGAAAATATTTGTCGCACCACATGTATAAATTTCCATATCATCTTCTACATGAATAATATCTGCAACGGCATCCAGCACATCACTGATTACTTTACTGTGAATACCTGCCTGCTCTTTTAATCTGGCAATCAATCCAAGATTAATTTCCTCAATAGACATGCCATTGAGTGAAGTGTTCAGAAGCATATTCAACTTTAACATCGTCTCATTACCTAACTCTTCGTCAACTTCGATAATCTTGTTTTTAATTACATTTCCCGTCATTACAATAACTGCAACAATCTGTTCTGGATCCACCTGTGATAATTGAATAAATTTCAATGTGTTCTTATGGTTGACCGGAGCAGAAATCATGGTTGCATAATTTGTATTATTTGCAAGTACTCTCGCTGCTTGCTTTAATACTTTATCAACCTTATCAGATTTTTCTAAAACAACATTTTTCAAATCTGATAATTCTTGTTCCTTATCGGCCATCAACATATCTACATATAACCGATATCCTTTATCCGAAGGAATTCTTCCGGCAGAAGTATGTGGTTGGAAAATATATCCCATATCCTCTAAATCTGCCATCTCGTTTCGAATTGTTGCTGAACTTAAATTCAAGTCGGTTGATTTCGAAAGAGTTCTTGAACCTACCGGCTCTCCGGTCTCAAGATAATTCTGGATAATTGCTTTAAGTATAATATGTTGTCTATCAGTTAATTCTATATCCATCTTCTTAAAACCTCCTCTTTCTTTGCTATTAGCACTCCACTTATTTGAGTGCTAACACCTTACAAGTAATAAGATAGCACCTAGATTTCTGTTTGTCAACACTGTTTATCATTTTTTTATAGAAATAAAAATTTATTATATGTTTCTATAAAAAAAGAAAAACTCTGACATAAACAATCAAAGTTTTTCTTACTTTTATTAGTATTTGATTTTATGTAAGTAAAAATTCAGATAATACGTAATTGCTGATATCCATTCCTCTGTGAGTAAGCATTAGATTATCTTCTTTACTTATTATTAATTGATCTTCTTCCAACCTTTTTATTATACTTCCATAAACTTCTCCAATTTCCCTGCCAAAAAACTTAAGAAACTTATTTTTTGAAATACCTGCTGTTTTTCTCAATCCTAAGTACATAAATTCTTCCATTTGATTTTCTAATGTTAAGTTTTCCTGTTCTATTTCAATCGCTTGTTTTTGATTTATGTTTTGAATATATTTATTTCGGTTTTTAACATGATTGAAACGGATTTGTTCTTGTATTTCTGAAGTGTTTTTACTTTGAATGGAAATCAGAGAGGCTGCACCCGCACCAATTCCAAGATATTCCACTCTGTCCCAGTATCCAAGATTATGCCTACATTCTTTTCCTGGGTATGCATAATTGGATATCTCGTAGCGGTGCATTCCACAACTTTCTAACATTTGAATAGTCATCTCCCCCATTGTATATTCATCATCTTCGGAAGGAAGTTTCCATTCACCCGCATCAAATTGACCTTTATTGTACCACTCATAGAACTTTGTTTCTTCTTCTAATATCAAGCTATATGCAGAAATATGTTCAGGGTTAAGTTCCAGAATTTTTCTCAGTGTATTTTCCCAGCTTTTTATAGTTTGTCCAGGAAGTGCTGACATCAGATCAATATTTCTATTCTTAAATCCTACTTGCTCAACAGCTTCCCATGTATTTAAAAAATCTTCGTAAGTATGAATTCTTCCCAACATTTTCAATTCTTTATTTTCTGTTGATTGCAATCCGATACTTACACGGTTGATACCTGCCTGTTTATAGCTTCTTAATTTTTCAATGTTTACAGTTCCCGGGTTCATCTCCATTGTAATCTCTGCAATAGGATCGATTGTAAAAATCTGATTTAGATTTTCAAAAATAAGTTTCATCTGATCAGCTGTCAAAAGAGACGGCGTTCCTCCTCCGAGGAAAACCGTCTTTACTATATATTCTTTTGCAAAGTCTTTATAACGATTAATTTCTTTACATAAAGCCTGTACATAAGTATTTAATTCTTCTTTTGTTCCACTTGCAGATAAGAAATCGCAATAATTACACTTTCTTACGCAAAATGGTATATGGAGATATAATTCTAATTCTCTTTTCATATTAATCTTCATCTAATTTCAATACGCTCATAAATGCCTTTTGTGGGATATCTACATTTCCTACTTGGCGCATTCTCTTCTTACCTTCTTTTTGTTTTTCAAGAAGTTTCTTCTTACGTGAGATATCACCACCATAACATTTAGCAAGAACATCTTTTCGCATTGCTTTAACTGTTTCTCTGGCAATTACTTTTCCACCGATTGCTGCCTGAATCGGAATCTCAAACATCTGTCTTGGAATTTCCTGTTTTAATTTCTCACACATTTTGCGTCCACGTTCATACGCATTAGAACTATGGATAATAAATGAAAGTGCATCCACTTCTTCTTTATTAATAAGAATATCCAATTTGACAAGTTCTGAACGCTCATATCCTAGCATTTCATAATCAAAAGATGCATAGCCTCTGGAACGAGATTTTAGTGCATCAAAGAAATCATAAATAATCTCATTAAGTGGAAGGTGATAAGTTAATACAGCTCTTTTTTCTTCTATATATTCCATTCCCTGATATACACCGCGGCGTTCCTGGCACAAATCCATGATTGCACCTATAAATTCAGAAGTTACCATTATTTCAGCTTTTACGATTGGTTCTTCCATATAATCGATCTCAGACGGATCCGGCAGGTTCGTTGGATTTGTAAGTTCTATTAAATCACCATTTGTCTTATGCACTTTATAGATTACACTCGGTGCTGTTGTAACCAAATCCAGATTGTACTCTCTTTCTAAACGTTCCTGGATAATTTCCAGATGAAGTAATCCTAAGAAACCACAACGGAATCCAAAACCTAACGCAATAGAAGTTTCCGGTTCAAATTGTAATGCCGCATCATTTAACTGCAGTTTCTCCAGCGCATCTCTCAAGTCAGGATATTTTGCTCCATCAGAAGGATAAAGTCCACAATATACCATTGGATTTACTTTCTTATATCCCGGCAATGGTTCTGCACATGGGTTTTGTGCATTTGTAATAGTATCTCCAACACGTGTATCTTTGACATTTTTCAAGCTGGCTGTAATATATCCAACCATTCCGGCTTCCAGTTCATCGCAAGGGATGAACTGACCTGCGCCAAAATATCCGACTTCAACTACATCGGCCACAGCACCTGTAGCCATCATCTTAATCGGAGTACCTTTTCGCACACTACCTTCTTTGATTCGACAAAATACAATAACTCCACGATAAGAATCATATACAGAATCAAAGATCAAAGCCTGTAAAGGTGCCTTGACATCGCCTACCGGGGCTGGTATTTTTTCAACAATTGCTTCTAAAACATCCTCCACATTAAGTCCCGTCTTTGCGGAAATCAAAGGTGCATCTTCAGCTTCAATCCCAATTACATCTTCTATTTCCTCTTTTACTCTCTCCGGCTCTGCGCTCGGAAGATCAATTTTATTAATAACCGGCACAACATCAAGATCATGATCCAGTGCGAGATATACATTTGCCAATGTCTGTGCTTCTACTCCCTGTGCTGCATCTACAACCAAAATAGCACCATCGCAGGCTGCCAGACTTCTTGAAACTTCATAGTTAAAATCTACATGTCCCGGGGTATCAATCAAATTGAAGATATATTCTTCTCCGTCCTTTGCTTTGTACACCGTCCGGACAGTCTGAGCCTTAATTGTAATACCACGTTCACGCTCTAAATCCATATTATCCAAAACCTGTGCCTGCATCTCACGATCTGTTAAAAGACCTGTTTTTTCAATAATACGATCTGCCAACGTAGATTTTCCATGATCTATATGTGCAATAATACAAAAATTTCGAATTTTACTTTGTTCTATTCCTGACACTTTTCTTCCTCCAAATTTTATTCATTTTGTAAAATATGATGTCGCAGTTATATTCTTTTATTAATAGAATTATTTTGATGAATATTTTATTATAAACAACTCCACCGCCAGATTATCCGTTAACAATCCTGTTTTTACACGTTGTTCGATATCTGCACTGTATTCCATAACCATTCTCAGTTCAGATGTCTTAAAATATTTTGCCTGATCCATGTATTTTCCAACTGCAAATGGATGTAATCCTGTTTTTGATGCAATTTCCTTTTTGCTATATCCTTTATTTGCCAAATGTTTTACCTGAAATAACATACGATATTGTCTGGTCATCAGAAAAAGGATTCGCATAGGTGGCTCTTTTAATGCAAGCAATTCATAGTATAGATCTAAGGCTTTTTTTTGTTGCTTTTCAGCTACTGCATTAACCATATCAAAAATGTGATTGGCAATTTGTGTAATACAGATTGCATCGACATCTTCTTTTGTAATATCTGTTTTCTCCATAGTATAACTGAATAATTTTTCCAGCTCTTTTGTGATATTTTCCATATCTGTTCCGACTTTATTTAAAAAATAAATTATCGTCTGCTCTGTAACCTGTTTATTTTCATTTCGAATCTTTCCTGCAACCCAACGTTTTAACGTATTTTCATCCTGAAATGGTAGTTCGACAACGCGGCCTTTTGATTTTACTGCCTTAAACAGTTTACTTCTTTTATCTATCTCATCTTCGACGAAGATATAGTATGTGGTGTCGGGCATTTCTTTTATATAATCTGCCAGCTCTGCACCTGCACTTTTAAAAAATCCGGTATTATCAAATACAATTAATCTTCTTTCAGCAAAAAAAGGTAATGTCTCCGATAAATCAATCACAGATTTAACATCCACCCCTTTTCCTTCAAAATGTGCAAAATTCATTGTATCTCCTTCTGGAAGCAATGCTTTTGTAAGGCGATCCCGATATTGTTTTTTTAAATATGCTTCTTCCCCGTATAAGAGATAAATTTGTTTAAATTGTCCTGTTTTTAAATCTTCGTTTAAGCTTTTCATAACTTCTATATTATATCGGAAATGCTCACTTTTTGCAAAACATTTATTCTCAAGTCTTTACCATTTGTTTTTATATGTATTGCTCCTTGGTGCTGTGTATTGTAGATAGTGCGATTTTTCTTATTTAATCGTTCAAGTGTTTCTTGATGTGGATGCCCATATCGATTCTTTACTCCTGCTGAGATCAACACAACGGAAGGAGAAGTTATTTCCAGAAACTTTTCAGGTGTAGAATTTTTCGAACCATGATGTGCAACTTTTAATATATCATACTTTCTTAAACTTCCGCTCTCGATTAATTGTGTTTCTCCTTCTCCTTCTAAATCCCCGGTAAATAGCATATCAAATTCATCAAATTTTAAATCTAACACCATAGATGCTGCATTTCCATTTTCACCACTATAATTTTTTACCGGTCCAATACATGTTAATGTAAATGATATATCTTCTTTATATTCTGCGAATTGCTGCCCCGCCGACATGATGATTACTTTGGTGCGATTTTCTTCTGCCGTCTTAGATAAATCTTTTAGTTTATCATCCCACACTTCCTTTACAGGCAATACAAGAGCTTTTATTTTTATATTTAATTTCTGGCTTTCTAACATTTCTTTCACTCCGTTCATATGATCTTCATCCCCATGCGATATGAAAATATAATCTAAACATCCAACACCATTTGATTCCAAAAAAGGAATCAGGCGATAAAGACCTACCTGAGATACATCTGTACTGCCTCCATCTATAAGACAGTTTGTTCCATTCGGTGTGTGGATAAAAATGCCATCCCCTTGTCCGACATCCAACATCGTGATTTCCAAATTTCCTTTTTGGTGATAGGACAGGCAAACAATTCCGAATAATGCAATTGTACAAACTACACTTCTTATAGCAAAATATCTGCTTTTCAAACAAATTCTTTGGTTTTCTTTTTTTTCTGTTTCTATAAGATCTTTTCTGCTTTTTGACTTATATTTCTGCTTTCCGGCCTGAATATCCCAATATTTCCACATAAAATAACTTATCAATAATGCTCCATAGTATGTTATCATTATCCATTTTGATGGCTTTCCTGTCACAATCCTGCCAAACGGAACATTTATCATAAACATACACAACTTTTCATATCCCCATAAAATAGCCTTGCAAAGTTGTAAAATCAAATTACCGATTGGATGAAATATGAATGAAAGTAATATACCTACAATCCCAACTCCAATTAAAATCGACATACAAGGAATGACAATTATATTTGTTAGAATTGACCAGGTAGAAATTTCAAAATAGAAATACATTGTCATTGGAAGAAGCATTACTTGAATAGCAATTCCAGGACAGAATGTTTTAGGTATGCATGAAGTTTGTTCAAAAAGCGGATTTATTAATATCATTGCTAAAACTGCACCAAATGAAAATAAAAATCCCGCATCAAACAAATATAACGGCTGCCATAAAACAATTACTACAACGGCAATTGACAGGGAAGTTAGTAAATCGTAATCTCTTCCTAAAACTTCTGCTCCCATTCGTATAATGTACATAATGATAGCTCGAAGACTAGATACTCCGATTCCAATCATCATCGTATATAAAAGCAAAAAGAGTATTCCGATTATTCCCGAAGCTGAAAAACCGAGTCCTAATCTTCTTAACACTTGATATATCCCGATCCCTATAAAAGACATATGCAAACCGGATATTGCAAGAATGTGTCCAATTCCCCCTTTTTGATATAATTGTTTTATAGTTTGATCTAAATCCTTTTTGTCCCCAAGTAATATTGCTGCCATACTGTTTCCGGCATCTTTTCCAAGACTATGCAATAACATATTTTTTATAGATTCTCTGATTTCAAACAGATTCTCTTTTAACAAATCAGTTTTTTGATTATTTATTTGGATTTGAGTAGACCATATTTGTGCATGGATATGTTGTTTTTGATAATAGAATTTTTGATTAAAATTTCCGGGATTCCGGTTTTCTTGAAAAAAATATATTTTCCCAGCTGCCTGAATAATATTTCCAACCATAATTGAATCGGAATCTTTTACATTCACAAGAACTCTTTCGCGTTTTATTTTTACCCAGGTGCTTTTTCGATATACTTGTATATCTTTTAGATAATAAACAGAATAAGAAGTACGTTTGTCTACATCATATACTTTCCCTTCAATTATTACATTTTCATTTTCCAGATAATTTTGTTCTAAATAGGATGGTTTCAAATCTCTGGATATTTGAAACCATCCGACTAAAATAAGTTGAATAAAAAGGATACCTGCCGCTAAAAGGCAACATGGTCTTTTGAACATTTTTATTCTTCCGCATGTTGTATCAAGTCCAAATCCTGTTGTAATGGCTGAGATAAATCAATTGTATTCATGTATAAAACATTTTTTTCACCATTCACCATAATTTGCACCTTATTTACTGCTGTTCCCTCAATCAGCGAATTTACAATAGAATAAATTGTTATTTCCGGTTTTATGTCATGAGCACTTGTCAGGAATTCTGAATCAAAATTAACATAGCAAATATTATCCTTTACTGTCACGCTTAACAGTGTACAGGTAGAAGATATTGTCGGATGAACACTCTCATCCTGAGGACCATGCATCAATTTCTCTACAATCAGTTTTTCCCTCGAAGTATTCGTACTATATTTTACCTGTACATTTTGCTTTACAAGCTTATCTCCGGATTCATTTGCAAAATATAATGCAAGCTCCGTCTCTTCATATGAGCTCAATGAACTTCCGTTATTTTGAACAAAATCATCTTCATTTATAATTCCTGCCGGATTTCCTTTATCATCTTTCAATTCTTCTCCATCCACTGTAACATAAATAGCACTGATTTTAGGAATTTTTACTATAGATTGTGTCATTGATGCAAGAATTAATTTTTGCTCTACAACAGGTAATTTCAAATATGCATCATTCAAATCTATATATACGATCATATGTCTGATTTCACATTGTTGTATTTTTATTTGTTTCGGAATTGTAGTGGAATAATTAATCTCTTCAGCCGGTTTTTGTAATTCTTTTATCACATTGTTCACTTGCTCTTCCGTCGTTTTTCCTCGGAAATCATAATTGATTTTTACTAATCCGTTTCGTTCTCCGTTTACGCTGTATATGAACGAATCATCATTTTTTACTTCTGTACGTTTAGTACATCCGCATAACATACATAAAATAAACAGGAGAACTGTGATATATACCTTATTTTTTTTCAACATAAAATCCTCCCTGTCAATGTTTACATCTATCAAGTAGATACATATATAAGTGGAATTCGAACCGTAAATGTTGTACCTTCTTCTGGCTCACTGTAAACCTTGATTGATCCACGATGCATAATGACAGCATTTCTTGTAATTGCAAGACCAAGGCCTGTTCCCCCAATCTCTCTGGAATGAGACTTATCTACACGATAAAATCTTTCAAAAATATGATCTTGATCTTCTTTTGGAATTCCAATTCCTGAATCTGAAACCTTTACATAAAAATACTTGTGGTCGGCATTCAATGAAACATGAACCCAGCCTTCATCGTGATTATATTTAATTGCATTTTCTACCAGATTGGATATTGCAAGTGTCATTTTCACTTCATCAATTTCTGCCGTTACTGGACGAAAACTTTCCAAAATAATCTCAATCTGCTTCTTTTCAGCAATTGGTCGAAGCCTTTTCAAAATCAATTCAAGCAGATCATTTACGTTTACTTGCGAAATGTTTAAATTCTGTGCTGTTTTGTCCATTTTAACCAGGGTTAAAAGGTCGTTTATAATATCATTTTCACGATCGATCTCTTTTGCAATATCTCCCATAAATTCCTGATACAGCTCGATTGGAACCTGATCCTGTGTAACAAGAGAATCTGCCAGCACTTTCATTGATGCCAATGGAGTTTTTAATTCATGTGAGACATTAGATACAAACTCTTCTCTTGAATCATCAAGTACTTTCATCCGACCTAACATTTTATTAAAAGCATCTGAAATATTCTTTGTTTCTGTAAATGTATTTTCATGCAGTACCTCTACAACATATCCTTCTGTTACCCCTTCAATATCAGCTGCAATTTTTCTGAGCGGTCTTACGATACAATCGGCCAGTAAAATTGCCAATGCAATAACAATTGTCATAATCATTCCAATGATCGCACCGCCTTTTGTATGAAAGATATGCAGACTATCCTCGATTGAATCCGTAGAAACGCTTGCAAGTATCACTCCAACGACCTCTCCTGTATTTTTATCTGTGATTGGAGATGTCACCTCGATAAAATGATTTTTTTTATCATAATAATTCGTGCTTTCACCTTCCAGACAACGAATCACATTTTCTGATACAATAATTTTTCCTTCATCTAATGCATATGTATCCGTCATGACCTTTAATTCTGCGTTCACAAGCATGACTCGTCCATTATAAATATTGGTGAGCTGGGTTAAATTTGCATTGATTACTTCGGATGAATTATCCTCAAGATAATTATAATTGTTCAATTGATCACTAAGAATCGTGCATTGATTCTGTATCTCTGCTGTCCGCAGAGATACTGCACGCGATTCGTATGCTTTAATAATCGCAATATGTGCGACTGTACATGGTATAACCCCGGCACATACAATGATTAAAATAATACGGAATCTCAGACTTTTTATTACTTTTTCTTTAATTTTGTTTCGAAATCTACCCTTGGAAATAATAACCAACTCCCCACTTTGTATGTACATATTGCGGCTCACTTGGATTCTTTTCAATCTTCTCACGTAGTCTACGGATATGTACATCTACTGTTCTTGCATCTCCCGGATAATCTGCTCCCCAAATTAAATTCAATAAATTTTCCCTACTGTATACTTTATTTGGATTCATTGCGAGTAATTCTAACACATCAAATTCTTTTGCAGTAAGATTAATCTCACGCTCACCGCTGAATACTCTTCTGCTTTCGCAATCTATCTTCATAGTCCCCTTTACTAATAGAGTTTTTGGAGCAGGTTCTTCTCTTTTTGATGTCCGTCGCATAATAGCTTTAATTCTTGCTTTTACTTCCAGAATATTAAATGGTTTTGTAATATAATCATCTGCACCATATTCTAACCCAAGAATCTTATCCATGTCTTCACTTTTTGCAGTCAGCATAACAATCGGCATATCCGAAAATTCACGAATCTGCTGACACACTTGAAACCCATCAAGTTTCGGAAGCATTACATCCAGCAGAACCAGATCATATTCACAATTTTTCGCATATTCTAATGCTTCTACACCATCATATGCACAGTCTACTTCCATTCCATCCTGTTCCAAACTAAAACGGATTCCTTTCACGATTAACTTTTCGTCATCAACTACTAAGATTTTTTTCTTGCTCATTCTACTTCTACTCTTTCCTTTTACTTCCTGTCTTATTCTGCTTTCAGATATTGCAAAATGTATTATTATTCTGTTTTTTATAATGCTATCTGATCTTTAATTTTTTGATAGATGCCTTCCTTGATTCCCTCCACATTCATCAACTCTTCAATACTCTGAAAAGCGCCATGTGATTCACGATATGCCAAAATGCTTTCGGCTCTGGACTCTCCAATACCGGATAAAGTTTTCAACTCATCTTTTGTCGCTGTATTCAGATGTACTTTTCCGTCAGAAGAATCCGCCGATGATGAAACCACCATTTCAGAAAAATCACCTGCATTATACTCTTCCTGTGTCGGAATATAAATCTGCTGTCCGTCACTTACATACTCAGCCTGATTAACTGCAGAAAGTGCTGCATCCTCACGTAATCCACCCGCACATTCAATTGCTTCATATATGCGGGCATCTTTTTTTAATTCATACACTCCCGTGTTATTTACAGCACCACATACATAGACACAAACAGATGTAGTTTTTGGCGCATCATGAATTTCTTCTGTTTCCTTATTCTTTTCAGTTTCATTTAAAGATTGTTCTGTCTCTTGAAGTGTAACTTCTTGAAAAGCTTCTTCTTTTTGCCCACATCCCGTTCCAAAACAGATTACAAACAAACAGAAAGTAATTAGTAATTGTCGTTTCCATAAATTTCTGACTTTCATATTTTCTCCTTACGTTAATGCCGTAAGCCCCTTTATGTCAGATAGTAATATTGTATCTAATAAGAAAACAAATTACAATAGCATTTTCATTTTATTTCCATTGAAAAATAGAAATTCCTATCAAAGCTAAAACTAATCCTCCTATTTTTCGCCAGCTGAAGGGTTCTTTATCTACTCCAAACAGCCCTAATAGTTCTATTAAATATGCAACAAACAATTGTGCGATTACAATCAGAAGTGCTGCCTTAGCCGGGCCTAATGCATCCATGCTTTTTATAACTGTCAACGTTATGCCTGCTCCAATCACACCACCAAGCAACAGATATCTAGGCTCAACTTTTCCGATTGACAGAATATCATCCCTTCCTGCAATAAGCCAGCCAAGAATACACACAAGAAATGCTGTTAATTGCACCCATGCATTAGAGACCCACATTCCTGTAGTTTCCGTTACTTTGGTGTTAAATACACCTTGTACACTCATCAAAGCTCCAGACAATAATGCAATAAAAAAACCAATCATCAAAAACATACCTCCACTATCTTCTTTCTTACATGGTATGTCCTGATAATTGGTTTTTATTCACTATTATGCAAATGCTATTTCTAATTTTTCAATCATTTCATCTATCTGTTCTTTTGTAATTATAAGAGGCGGTACAAAACGAATTGTATTTCCCTTTGCTGTAATGATCAATAGTCCTGCTTCGTGAGCTTTCGTTATTATATCCCCAGCTGGTTTTGTTAATTCAATTCCCTGAATCAATCCCTTTCCTCTGCATTCTTTTACAAAGTCATATTTTTGGACTAATTTTTCCAGACAAGTTGAAAGATATTCTCCCATTTCCTTCACGTGATCAACAATCTGTTCTTTCTGGAAAATATCAATAACTGTTTTTACAGCTGTACAGGCAAGTGGATTTCCGCCATAAGTAGAGCCATGATCTCCTGCTTCCATGGAGTATTTTGCAACTTCCTCAGTCATAGCAAATGCTCCTACCGGTATTCCGTTTCCAATTGCTTTCGCCATTGTCATGATATCAGGTTTAATATTGTACTCCTGCCATGCAAACATATATCCTGTTCTTGCCATTCCGCATTGAATTTCATCGCAGATCATCAAAATATCATTCTTATTACAAATTTCACGGATACCCTCCATAAATTCTTTTGTCGCCGGATAAATTCCGCCTTCTCCTTGCAGCGGTTCAAGAATGATCGCACATGTTTTATCATTTACTAAAGCTTTAACGCTTTCCAGATTGTTATATTCTGCAAATTTAACCCCCGGAAGCAATGGTTCAAATGGGGTGCGATAATGTTTAGTCCCTGTCACTGAAACTGCTCCTATGGAACGTCCATGGAAAGAATTCTGCATTGCTATAATTTCATATCTTCTCGATTCTTTTGTGTATGCATATTTTCGTGCGGATTTTAAAGCTCCTTCAATTGCCTCTGTTCCACTATTCGTGAAAAATACACGATCCATTCCTGAAATTTCATTTAATTTCTTTGCAGCTTCTCCACAACTTTCATGGAAATATAAGTTAGACGTATGACACAATAAGTCTATCTGTTTTTTTAAGGCATCTTTCAATTCTTCATTACTGTATCCAAGCCCACAAACTGCAATCCCGGCAGCAAAATCCAGATATTTTTTACCTTCTGCATCATATAGATAAACATCTTCTCCGTGATCTAGTACGATTGGGAAACGATTATATACATGTAAAAGATTTTCTTCTGCTTCTGTTATTTTATTGTTCACCATGATAATACTTGCTTTCCTCCTTATCCAAAATAGCTGTGCCAATTCCTTTATTCGTAAATATCTCGAGAAGAACACAATGTGGGATTCTTCCATCTAAAATATGTACTCTGGACACACCATTTTCAATTGCTTCAATACAGTTATTTAATTTTGGAAGCATACCTCCTCTGATATACCCATCAGAGATTAATTTTTTTGCTTCACTTACTGTTAATTCAGATATCAATGTGTTAGGATCCTCAGGATTTTTATAAACACCTTCAATATCTGTTAAAAATGCCAGTTTTTCCGCTTTGACAGCGCGAGCGATTGCACATGCAGCATCATCAGCATTAATGTTATATGTATTGTATTCATCATCCAGACCAATCGGACAGATGATTGGAAGAAAGTCTTTTTCTAAAAGGTCATATAAGATATCAGCATTTACTTTTTTAACATCACCTACAAATCCAATATCTTCTCCATTTGAATATTTCTTTTCTACTTTTAACAGGTCGCCATCTTTACCACTGAGTCCAATTGCACGTACGCCAAGTTCTTCGACAATCTGAACAAGGCTTTTATTTACTTTTCCAAGAACCATTTCAGCCACTTCCATTGTATCTTTATCTGTCACACGCAATCCATTGATAAATTTAGGCTCCATCCCCATTTTTCCGACCCATTTACTGATTTCTTTCCCACCACCATGTACGATGATTGGTTTGAAACCAACTAATTTTAAAAGTGTAACATCTTCAATTACTTTCTTTTTTAACTCTTCATCTACCATTGCACTTCCGCCATACTTAATAACAATGATCTTACGGTTAAAACGTTGGATGTATGGAAGTGCTTCAATTAATACGTTTGCTTTTTCTAAATATTGATTCATATTTTCATTCATAATGATTTTTCTCCTTTTAGCTTCTGTAATCTGCATTGATGTCTATGTAACCATGCGTTAAATCACAGCCCCAGGCTGTTGCCTGTTCATTTCCTTCTTTTAAGTCTGCAATTGCGGTTACTTCCGGCTCAGAAAGAATCATGGTCGCTTTTTCTTCATCAAAATCAAGTCCTACGCCATCCTTGATAAGCTGAATTTTTCCTGCCGCACTTTCAAAGAACAAGTCAACCTTATCCTGCTCAAAATTTTCACCGGAATATCCCATTGCACATAAGATTCTTCCCCAGTTTGCATCATGTCCTGCAATAGCTGTTTTGGTCAGATTGGAACATACAACAGATTTTGCAAGTACCTTTGCCTGTTTTTTTGATTTTGCACCAACTATTTTGACTTCAAATAATGCTGTGGCACCTTCTCCATCACCGGCCATTTTCTTTGCAAGGGTTTCATTTACAAAATGAAGAGCTTCTAAAAACAACTGATACTCTGCTGTACCACAATGGATCTTTGGATTCTTTGCCATTCCATTTGCAAGTACAAGAACTGTATCGTTTGTAGATGTATCTCCATCTACAGAAATCATATTGTAGGTATCTTTTACATCTGTCTTTAATGCCTTTACCAAAGCTTTTTTTGTAATTGCGGCATCTGTTGTAATGTAAGAAAGCATTGTACACATATTCGGATGAATCATACCAGAACCTTTCGCCATTCCACCGATTGTGACTGTTTTCCCACCGATTTCAATTGTAACAGCAATTTCTTTTTCTTTTGTATCCGTCGTCATAATTGCTTTTGCTGCCAAATGTCCTGCCTCTCGGGTCGCCTGTTTTGTATCTGCAAGTTTTTCAATTCCAGCAGTTACTTTATCCATCGGCATCTGCATTCCTATAACCCCGGTAGAACCAATCAGAACTCCATTTGCATCTACGCCCATAACTTCTGCTGCTTTTTTAGCTGTTTCACTGCAATAGCGAAGACCTTCTTCGCCGGTACATGCATTTGCAATTCCTGAATTGACAACAACAACATGTGATTTTACACCGCTTTCCACAACCATTTTGTCCCAGATAACCGGAGCTGCCTTTACCAGATTTGTTGTAAATGCACCTGCGGTTTTGCATGGCTTTTTACTATAGATCATAGCCATATCTGTTCTTCCCTGATATTTAATTCCTGCTGCTGCAGAAGCAGCCTCAAATCCTTTTGCAGATGTTACACCGCCATCTATAATCTTCATGTGTTTTTCTCCTCCTATATAAGTGCATTTACTGTTCATTGAATGCCGTTATATTTTCTTCATTTAATACAAATTCATAATAATTTAAATCTTTTCGTTCAGTCCATTCTATCGTATTCCAGAACGCATTTCCGATATCATTAACTGTAAATGCAATCAATGAGACTTTGTTAATCTTTTCCTTTTTTAAAGCCTGCATAGCATATACAACCATTGCTTTCCCGATACCATGGCGACGATATTTTTCATCCACGCAAACATGGTAAAGACAACCACGTCGTCCATCGTGCCCACATAAAATGCTACCCACGATTTTATTGTCTATTTCTGCTACAACACTTGTAGTCGGGTTACGTTTCAAAAAACGTTCTACTCCTTCTTTTGAATCATCAATACTTCGGATTCCGAAGCCTTTAATTGTCATCCAAAGTGCATGAACCTGATCAAAATCTTCTATTGTCATTGTGCGGATTGTCATCTTCGTACCTCCTACGGAAACATTGGGACAAGTTCCAGTCCTTCTGATTCTTTTAAACCGAACATCAGGTTCATATTCTGAACCGCTTGTCCAGCAGCTCCTTTTACCAGATTGTCTATTGCTCCCATCATAATAATTCTGTTTGTTCGCGGATCAATTTTGAAATTAATATCTACATAGTTGCTTCCTTCTACCCATTTTGTTTCAGGGCATACATCCTTTTCCAACACTCGGATAAATTTTTCATTTGCATAATATTTATCATATATTGCTTTAACTTCGTCATAAGTTACATCTTTTGTTAATTTTGCATATTCTGTTGCAAGAATCCCACGATTCATCGGAACAAGATGCGGTGTGAAATTCAAAACAACTTTCTCGCCAGATGCATATCCAAGCTGTTCTTCAATTTCTGGTGTATGTCTATGCGTTGCAACTCCATAGGCTTTCATATTTTCATTTACTTCACAAAATAGATTTGCAACTTTTGCGCTTCTTCCTGCACCGGATGTACCTGATTTTGCATCTATGATTAATGTGCTCATATCAATAATTCCCTCTTTTGCCAGTGGGTAGGCAGTTAAAATGGAACATGTTGTGTAACATCCTGGATTTGCTACCAATCTTGCATTTTTAACGTCTTCTCGATTGATTTCACAAAGCCCGTATACAGCTTCTTCAATAAATTGCGGACTTTTATGCTCGATTCCATACCATTTTTCATATGTAGCAACATCTTTGATTCGGAAATCTGCACTTAAATCAATAATTTTTACCTTTGAAAGTATGTTTTCATTTACTAATGATGCACATAAGCCTTGCGGTGTTGCTGTAAAAATGACATCGACCTGGTTTGCAAGTTCTTCCATATTATCATCCATGCAGGTTGCATCAACAATCTGAAACATATTCTGATATACAGATGCATATTTTTGATCTATATAACTTCTTGAACCAAACCATTTAATTTCTGCTTCTTTATGTCCTGTTAAAATTCGAACTAATTCTCCCCCTGCGTATCCTGTTGCACCAATAATTCCTACTTTTATCATGGGTCAACCTTCCTTTCTTTGTCCTATAATGTCAGCTATTTATCTCTTGCTCTATTGCCAAGCAAATAAAAACATTACTATATGCATATTTATTTTTAATTTATGCATAAGTATACACCTGTTGTGTATAATATGCAAGAGGGAAAATCAGCTTTATTGTTTAATATATAATGACAAAACAATAAATCCGACTTTCCCCCTTCGTTTTTTGCTATTTTCGAATTTGTCCATTTCCGAAAATAATATATTTTGTTGTAGTTAATGCTTCTAATCCCATAGGTCCACGTGCATGCAGTTTTTGCGTACTAATCCCAATTTCTGCTCCAAACCCAAACTCAAACCCATCTGTAAATCTTGTAGATGCATTTACATAAACAGCAGCGGCATCAATTTCATTTTGGAATCGCAATGCATGTTCATAATTTTGCGTAATAATTGATTCTGAATGTCCAGTATTGTAGCGGTTAATATGCTCAATTGCCTGATCCATTGAATCCACAATCTTCATTGAAATGATAGCATCAAGATATTCTGTTCCCCAATCTTCTTCTGTTGCCGGCAAAATATCATCACTGAGTTTTTGCGCATGCTCATCTCCACGCACTTCAACGCCATGATTTTTCAAACACTGCACAATTTGTGGAACAGCAAGATTTGCAACTTTCTCATGGATCACAAGTGACTCGCATGCATTACATACACCCATTCGCTGAGTTTTTGCATTTTCAATGATCTCCGTTGCCATATTTAAATCAGCACTCTCATCTACATATATATGGCAATTTCCTGTTCCTGTTTCGATAACAGGAACAGTGCTGTTATTAACGACATTTGCTATTAATCCGGCACCACCACGCGGAATTAATACATCGATCAGACCATGTAATTTCATCATATCTGAAACAACCTCTCGACTTGTATCTTCGACAAGTAAAATCAAATCCTGTGGCAGTTTTTCTTTCATTAATCCTTCTTTAATTACCTTTACGATTGCGAGATTCGAATGGATTGCATCACTTCCACCTCGAAGAATCACCGCATTTCCAGTTTTAAAGCATAAACCAAATGCATCAGCTGTCACATTTGGTCGGGATTCATAAATAATTCCGACAACTCCAAGAGGCACTCTTTTCTTTCCAATCTGAAGCCCGTTTGGTCGTGTTTTCATGCCCAAAACTTCTCCGATAGGGTCTTCTAATGCTGCAACCTGGCACAAGCCTTCTGCCATTCCTTCTATTCTCGATTCCGTTAACTGCAAGCGATCTATTAAAGATTCCTTTACGCCTTTTTCTTTTGCAGCTTCTACATCTTTTGCGTTTTCTTCCAACAAATATGCTTTTTGTCGAATCAGTTCTTCTGCTACAGTAATAAGTCCTCGATTTTTTGCAGCTGTTCCTAATTTAGCCCCTGCTCTTGATGCGAATTTTGCACGTTTACCAAGTATTTCCATATAATTTTCCATCATTACCTCCTGCCAAGTACGCTTCGTTTTGAATGAATTCTGTAGTTTTATGCTCCTCTGATTTTCCTTCTGATTTCTTAAGATTCTTTACTTGCCGACGAAACTTCGCTCTTTCTGGAGCAAGTTCATTTTCCATCTGTTTCCCATGCTCTTTTGAAAGAAAAAGAGTTCCTATTTTTTTCCCTGCCATAATATCATTAATTGCATAAATATTATCCCCATTTGCAATAATCATATCTGCGCCTGCACTGGTTGCGATTTTAGCTGCATTTACCTTCGTCATCATACCACCGGTTCCAAAATCACTTGCAGAACCTCCTGCCATTGCTTCCAACGATTCATCAATTTCAACTACTGTATGAATAAACCTTGCATTTTGATTCTTTTTTGGATCCGCTGTATACATTCCCTCAATATCAGACATAAGAATTAATAAATCTGCATCAACAAGTTCCGATACATTTGCTGCAAGTGTATCATTATCACCAAAATTACCATATGCCAGTTCATCTACCGAAATAGCATCATTTTCATTTACGATTGGTACAACATTCATTCGAAGTAATTCATCAAAAGTCTGTCTTGCATTCTTTCGACATTCTTTATTTGTGATAGATTCTTTTGTCAACAGAACCTGTGCTGTCAGTTGGCTGTATTCGTTAAATAATTTTTCATAAATCATCATTAATCTTCCTTGTCCTACCGCAGCACAAGCTTGTTTTGCTGCCTCTGTTTCAGGCTTGTGCTCCATACCAAGTGCCTTTCGACCAACCCCGACTGCACCTGAAGATACAACGATTACTTCTTTTCCTTTATTCCTTAAATTAATTAATATTCTTACAAATTTTTCCAATTTATCCAGGTTTATATTTCCTGTTTCTTCATAAGTAATTGTAGTTGTCCCAACTTTAATTACGATTCGATTTTTCTCGTTCAGTATTTGCTTTCTATCCATACCAATTCTCCGTTTGTGGATTCCCACCATCCATTCCTTCTATATTATATTCCACTTCTTTTGTACTTTACTCTGTTAAACTCTGCTCTTACAAATTCTTACTCACATTTCTCTATTTGTCAAGTAGTTGTATTATTTTTTCTCTTTTTGTTCTGAAACATCAATTCCTAATCGAACTTCTTCCATTTGTCTGGCAGTATCTTTATCCAGATAATGAAACAAATAATTTCTCTCAAATGAGGTGTCTTCAGAATAATACTGTCTTAATTCCTTATTGGCAAATTCAACTTCTTCTTTTAGCTCTTTTGCAGACAGAAGATGGCAGCCTTGTCCTCTTATAATCACTTGTTCTGTGCCATCTGAAGTAGCAACGGTAACAAGATATTTTCTTCCAATTTCATGAGTTACTTTCTCAATATATTGATCTGCAGTTTCAGCTTCTTTTGTATACACAACATGTATATTATGATATTTTTGTATTTCACCGGGAAAACCTTCTACTTTATAGGCATCAAATACTAATATCAATTCACATTTTTTGATGCCTTGATAATTGCATAACACATCTTGTAAATATCCTCTGGCAGCATCCATATTTACTTGTGCCAGTTCATTAAGTTCTTCCCACGCAAATATAATATTGTATCCGTCTACTAATAAATATTCCTTTTGTTTCTTCTTATTAGAATACGATCTTGTACTGTTGTTTACCGATGTCTTCTCATTTGAAAAATCTTTTCGATAAACATAATTCTTCCTTGCAGCTTCTCTTTTGCGCCGTGAAGCTTCCACCATTGCATCCAGCTCTTTTTGATCTTCTTCTGTCATTTCCAAATATGTCGATGCACGACGTGCCGCTGCAGTCGGGAAAACCAATTCTTCATCAACAGTTTCCTTTGATTCCAGAGTGCTTTGCAGATGCATATAATTTTCTACTTCATCCCATTTTACAACAAAACCGGCTCCATGTGCACAAAATACGGAACCTGTCGGATTGTCCAAATCTCGTTCTGAGTCATATCCAACTTCTTTTACCACTTCTTCCTGATTATGACAAGGTTTATATCCTTCCAGAGTACAAGACAAACGCCCACGCCCTTTTGTATAACTGATCACTTCTGTCTGATAATCACGCATTGTCACAACAGGTGCACTTCCTATAAGAATTGACATATCCTCATTTAGCATTGGACTATCAAAAGTTCCATTCATTCGCTGAATATCTGTCATTGCACGTCCAATCATATCCGACGGAACTTCTAATCGATAGCTATAATAGGGCTCAAGCAAAACATTCTCTGCTTTTTTTAATCCTTGACGCACCGCACGATAAGTAGCCTGCCTAAAATCGCCTCCCTCAGTATGTTTCTGATGTGCTCTTCCTGCTATTAATGTAATATGCATGTCAGTAATTGCTGAACCTGTCAATACACCACAATGCTCTTTCTCTTCAAGATGAGTTAAAATTAATCGTTGCCAGTTTAAATCAAGTTCATCCTGACTACAGTTTGTAGAAAAATGTAATCCACTTCCGGATTCTGCAGGTTCCAAAAGTAAATGTACTTCAGCATAATGTCTTAAAGGTTCAAAATGGCCAACTCCTTCTACAGGTTGACGAATTGTTTCCTTATATACAATATTTCCCACGCCAAATTCCACTCGTACATGAAAACGTTCCCATATTAAACTTTTTAACACCTCAATCTGAACTTCCCCCATCAATTGAGCATAGATTTCTCCCAACTTTTCATTCCATACAATATGTAATAAAGGCTCCTCCTCTTCTAATTGACGTAGTTTTTCCAACATAGAATGTACTTCGCAATCATCGGGCAGCAGAATTTGATAAGTAAGTACAGGTTCTAAAATTGGAATATCAGAATCCTCTTCTATTCCCAGTCCTTCCCCGGGATAAGTCTGAGTAAGACCTGTAATCGCACATATTGTTCCTTTATCTGCCTGATTTACAGTTTCATATTTTGCACCAGAATAAATACGAATCTGATTTATTTTTTCTTCCCAACGATCATCTTTTTGTTTGTTTTGTCCCGTTAACAAATCTTTTACTTTAATATTTCCACTTGTCACTTTGATATATGTAAGTCGATTTCCTTGTTCATCTCTGCTTATTTTATATACTTTCGCACCAAACTGCTGTTTTGAAGCATCTGACAGCTCGATTGATTCTGTATATTCGGCAATGCCTTGCATAAACTCATCTACACCGATTATCTTCAAAGCAGATCCAAAGTAACATGGAAACAGTTCTCTTCTTTTCATCATTTTGGAAATCTGTTCAGTCTCAATTGTTCCTTTTTCCAGAAAATCCTCTAGTACGGATTCATTACACATTGCTATAGATTCATTAACCCCATCTATATCTGAGGAACTGAAATCTACACAATTTTCATCCAATTGCTTTTTTAATTCTTCCATAAGTTTATCTTTATCTGTTCCTGCCTGGTCCATTTTATTTATAAAAAGAAAAACCGGAATCTGGTAACGTTCCAATAATCTCCACAAAGTTTCAGTATGTCCCTGAATACCATCTGCTCCATTAATAACAAGAATTGCATAATCCAATACTTGTAGTGTCCGTTCCATCTCCGCTGAAAAATCTACATGACCAGGAGTATCCAAAAGTGTAATTTTTAAATCTCCGATAGAGAGTTGTGCTTGTTTAGAGAAAATCGTAATCCCCCTGTCTCTTTCAAGTTGATATGTATCTAAAAAAGCATCTCCTTTATCAACACGCCCCAGCTTTCGGATACTTCCGCTTTGATATAACATGCTTTCTGAAAGCGTTGTTTTCCCGGCATCAACATGCGCTAAAATTCCAATTACAAGTTTTTTGTCCATAAGGTATATTCCCTTCCTTTTCTATTCCCTTCCACAATTTTATCATAGAAAATTTTTCCGGACAACATTTCTCAATACCATAACGTATCTTTTTACTGTTTTTATGTATATTTGGTTTATATTCGTGCTTGTTTATACACCAAACTGTATATTTGACTAAAAAAATGAATTTTTATATATTTTCTATTGCATAATTATAAAAATGGGTGTATAGTAATTTTTAGTTGCTGAAGAGTATTAGGAGGTAATAAAAATGAGTAAAGAAAAAGTTGTATTAGCATATTCTGGTGGTCTTGACACGACTGCTATTATCCCATGGTTAAAGGAAAATTTTGGTTATGAAGTAATCTGCTGCTGTATCGATTGTGGACAGGGAGAAGAATTAGACGGATTAGATGAACGTGCAAAATTATCCGGAGCTTCTAAATTATATATTGAAAATATCGTAGACGATTTCTGTGATAACTACATCGTACCTTGTGTAAAAGCCGGTGCAGTATACGAGAACAAATACCTTCTCGGAACTTCTATGGCTCGTCCTGCCATTGCAAAAAAATTGGTTGAGATTGCACGCAAAGAAGGTGCTGTTGCAATTTGTCATGGTGCTACAGGTAAAGGTAATGACCAGATTCGTTTCGAGCTTGGTATCAAAGCACTTGCTCCTGATATCAAGATCATTGCTCCTTGGAGAATGACAGACGTTTGGACAATGCAGTCTCGTGAAGATGAAATTGCATACTGTCAGCAGCATGGTATCGACCTTCCATTCGATGCAAAACACAGTTATAGCCGTGACCGTAACTTATGGCATATCAGCCATGAAGGTCTCGAACTGGAAGATCCTGCAAATGAGCCAAATTACGATGACTTACTCGTACTTGGAGTTTCTCCTGAGAAAGCTCCTGACGAGGGCGAATATGTAACAATGACATTTGAAGCCGGAGTTCCAAAATCAGTAAATGGTAAAGAAATGAAAGTTTCTGATATCATCAAAGAACTGAATCGTCTTGGCGGAAAACATGGTATTGGTATCATCGATATCGTAGAGAACCGTGTTGTTGGTATGAAATCACGTGGCGTATATGAGACACCTGGCGGAACCATCCTGATGGCTGCACATGAACAGTTGGAAGAACTTGTTCTTGACCGTGCTACATATGAAGTAAAGAAAGATCTCGGCAATAAATTTGCACAGATCGTATACGAAGGAAAATGGTTCACACCACTTCGTGAAGCTATTCAGGCATTTATGGATGTCACACAGGAATATGTAACAGGAGAAGTAAAATTCAAACTGTATAAAGGTAATATCATCAAAGCCGGTGAAACATCTCCATACTCTCTGTACAGTGAATCTCTTGCAAGCTTTACAACTGGTGATTTGTATGACCACCACGATGCAGATGGATTCATCACATTGTTCGGACTTCCATTAAAGGTTCGTGCTATGAAAATGCAGGAATTAAAAAAGAATAAATAATTAAAGATTCTATATTAAAAGACGAGCACTGATATCCAGTTGAAACTTCCGGATATCAGTGCTCTCTTTTTCTATTGCGACTTACTTTTTCAAATTATTTTTTGTTGTTATTCCAAATCTCTTCTGCCTTCTCTTTCCATTCTGCTGCATAAGCATCACATTTTGCACATAAATGTTCAACATTCTCAGGTGACTGCATATCCGTTGATTTGGCACCTGTCTTTTCTACCATTTCTCTTAATTTTTCTGGATTCTCCAGCATTGGACATGGACGAAGATGGTTTTCGTTGAATGGCTGACCCTCGCGATATGCCATAAATAATGGCTGTCTCAATGCATCCAGAAGACTTACTTCTTTAATATTTGCACCCGAATAATGAATAAATACACATGGTTCAACATCACCATTTGGATTGATATGACAGTAATTACGTCCACCTGCGATACAACCGCCTACAAATTCGCCATCATTCTGGAAATCAAATGCAAATATCTGTTTACCGCCTTCTTTACCTCGAATCTCACGAATCCTATGATACATATATTCTCTCTGTTCTTTTGTTGGAAGCAATTCTACTGCCGCATCATTTCCAACTGGCATATAATGGAAATACCATGCATAACGACACCCTTTGTTGATGATCATATCAAGAAATTCATCGGATGTAACAGTGTCAATATTTGCTCTTGTATAGCAGATAGAGGTACCAAATATTTGTCCATGTGCTTTCAAAGTATCCATGGCTTTCATAACTTTATCAAACACACCTTGACCACGTCTTCCATCATTTACTTCTTCATATCCTTCCAGACTGATTGATAATGAAAGATTCCCAACTCGATCCATTTCTTCACAGAATGCATCATCGACTAAGGTACCATTTGTAAATGCATGGAAAGCACAATCGTTATGTTTTTCACATAATTTAATAATATCTGCTTTACGTACAAGAGGCTCTCCTCCTGTATACATATAGAGATAAATTCCTAATTCTTTTCCTTGCGTAATAATGCTGTCCAGTTCATCATAAGTTAAAGACATTGTATGACCATATTCAGCTGCCCAACATCCGGTACAATGTAAATTACAAGCACTTGTTGGATCTATTAAGAGGAGCCATGGAATATTGCACTGATATTTTTCACGCATTTCATGCATAATCTTTGTTCCGCTCAACATTGCTTCAAATCCAAGATTCATTGCTGTTGTTTTGATTACATTAGGACTCACTTCATCAAAAATCCGATTGACATACTGCATCCATTTACTGTCTTTGTCACGAATCATTGCTCTTGCAGCTTCATAAGATTCTGGTTTGAAACGATCTTTTGCAAAGCTCTCTGTTAAATCTACAATTTTCAATAAACTCTTTTCACGGTTTTCCGGGTCCTTGTTTAAATATTTTAATGTTACGTCTGCGGCTGCACCGAATGCAGCTCTTGCAGCCTGATGTCTGATTGTTGCCATATCTCTCACCTTTCCTTTATCTTAATGTTTTTCTATGAAACAAATCCGGCACGGATGCTAATAATAGAGTGTTCGTATAACTAATTCAAGTGCGCCGAACAACAAGATGCATCCTCCAATCGTCACTGCAGTTCTTCTAAACTGACATCCCATCCAATAACCGATATACATACCGATCATAACCAGGGCAAGCGTGACAATTCCTATAACAAATACCATTAACAAGAAATCTGTCTCTAGAAAGCCAAATCCAATACCTGCAATAAAAGAGTCAATGCTTGTAATACATGCCCATATTACAATCTGCCTTATGGAAATCACGTCCTCTTTTTTTTCTTCGACTGGCTTTTCCTTGATTGCTTTCACAATCATGTAAATTCCAAGACCAAGAAAAATCAAAACGGAAAATGCATTTAAACTATGACCTGCTTCTATTCCTAATTTTGCTGCAAGGGGAATATTGGTTAACAGATTTCCCAGCATCATACTGATTACCTGCCCAAGAGTAAATATACTGCAGATCATCAATAAATTCTTTTTTCTGATTTCTGACATCATCGCACCTTTCAATAAAGCATATGCGAAAACGTCCATTGTTAATCCTATCGAAATCAGAATTATCTCTAGCAAACTCACAATTTTCGCTCCCTTCTTCTTGATGTGCCTATTGTATCAGAAGACCATCGTCATATGTAATATTCAGTCCTCTCAATATGTAACACAGAAAAGACAAATATCTCAAAGCTGTTATAAATCAAGGTACATTTTAAAGTATTTGTATCCCACTTTTATAATTGATTTTTGAAAAAACAGGATTTTTATTTTAAGGGTTATGTGTTATACTTATATTTCAGATGAAGACAGTAAAGGGCTGAATTATTAGAAATTTTATATTTTTGAAGGAGAGTTATTTGATATGGAAGACAAGAAAGAACTGACTAAAGACCTGCTTACTGCATCCTTCAGAGAGCTGGTTCTTCAGATTCCTTTTGAAAAAATTACAATTAAAATGATCACAGATGGAGCTGGTGTTATCCGTCCTACTTTTTATAAACATTTCCAAGATAAATATGAGGTGTTGGAGTGGATATTAAAAACGGAAATTAAAGATAAGATTCAAGTATTGATCGATAATAACATGGAAGAAGACATCTTTCGATTGTTATGCAACTGCCTCGAAAAAGACCATGCCTTTTATCGTAAAGCATATGAAATACAGGGTCAGAATTCGTTTGAAGAATTAATGAGTGACTATATTTATCATTTATTCTTACAGATTTTATCAAAGTACCCATTAAAATCTCCTGACAAACTGGCCATACTTACTATAGAAGCTATCGCACGTTTCTATACATTTGGATTAGCAGACTCTTTAAAATACTGGATATGTCAGGACGCACCTTTTTCAGGTGAAGAGGTTCATGCCGCTTATAATTATATTATTCGTAACTCCGTACTCGACCTGTTAGAGTACCCGCTTAAATAAAATGAGCTCAGTCAGTTTTTAACTTTTGACTGAGCTATTCGTTTTTATGTATATTTTACTGACATAATCGGTAATTCCATGACCGGTATTCGGGTTTATAAAAGAATATACTTGATCTATCATAAATAAGCTTAAAAGAATAACACATATTGGAACTGCAATTTGTGTTTTCATTTTTCTTAAATAATTATCTAACATCGGAGCTATCAGGTATACAAGAATCATTCCACCAATACCAAAAGTTAAAAGCCCCTCCGCACAAATTCTACCATCCAGATTTAAAAAGTATCCTTGATAATCCCACCATTTTTTTCCACTAAACAACTCTTCCGTGTAATATGAAGTCATATATTCAATTATACCCGCAAGTATGACAATTGCTGTAAACTCCAGTATCGGTTTCTTACGCAAGCGATACAATAATGTAAGAATCAATAAGCTTCCAGCCCCATAGATAGGAATCCATGGTCCGTGCAGCATCCCACGATTTACAAATGTTCCGTTTGCTACCAAATGGAGGCTTACTTCCCATACCCAGCCTGTGACACAAAAAACAAAAAATATTAATATCAAAGAGATTGGTGAATATCTTCGCATATAGTTAATATGTCCAGCCTTTATATCTTTTTCTTTTTCAGGAATAGGAAATAGTCTTGATGGATATCCTTTCCCTGTCAAAGCATCCTGCATTAACCGAAATTTTGCGTCCTCAAATTGCATTGTCTCAAGTTGAAGCTCTTCTTTTCTTGGATAAAGTGTAATCCCAAGATTTCGCGCCATAAATCCCTTAATTCCGTTCAAATGCTCCGTCTTCTTCGGCAAATAATAATCCATAAACAAAACATCTATATACGCCTCATCCAACGTTAATGCATCCGCTTTTTCATATAAATATAAGTCATTAAGTAACTCTGTTCCCTTAACACCATTCTTTTTTGCCAAAAGTCTTACTTGGACATAAAATTCTGTATACGTTGCAATCTTATATGCATTTGTATAAAACAAATCCGATATTCCTAATGTCAAAAAGCCCGCTATATCCCATAATAAGAAAGACATTTCCAGTTTAAAGCATTCCCACTTGTATCCATCCATCATTTTTCGAGATATTGTAATTGCTTCTTTCCAACCAATATCTGGATTTTCTGCTACGATATAGGAAACCAGATAATAGGAATATCGTTTGATAACTCCTCCGATAATAGTACACGCCCAAAGAGTCTGAAATAATACTTTCATCGCCAATGTTACTGCTACTTTACACCATTTCTTTACTTTTGCCAGAAATAAAATTCTTTGAAAAGGTACTTTATCGTATAATCTACATTCCAAAAACATTCTTCTAAGAATTGTCTGAAGTACATTTTTGATAAACATCCATACTAAAAATAGCACAATAGCAGATAATATTATAAAAAGTGCAATTATAATGTTTTTTGACAATCCAAGACTTTCTATTGCACTAAGCAATACTACAAGGAAATAACCAGAAGTAATATTATTTACTAAATCAGCCAGCACTCCTCTGCTTCTCCCAAGCACAATTCCTTTTTGAACTGTGCTGTTTTGCGTAATTTCTTCTAACTTAAGGTTATTTGCCAGTCTATAAGCCTCATCAATATGTCCATCTAATGCATCATTTAATATATCATCTAATGCTAATCTTGAATTATATTGAATAGCGTTTTTATTTTCTTTTGTTTTGCTATCCATTTCCGTACGTTCTGTCCGAACAAAATTTAATGTAGATGAAAATTCGGTGCCAAACAATGCCATTCCAAGACAAAGGATAAGTAACAACCAATAGTGTTTCTTTACAACCTGCTTTGCACGCTTTTTCATTTCTTTTCTCTTAAGCATATCATCGTGCCTCCAATATTCTTATATTATCATATTCTTAACCACTTTTCTTCATTATTTTAAAAGAATATCATAAAATAAAGAAAAAGCAGTTCTGCGACTTAAGAACTGCTTTTCAACAATAAATAAATTGGACTTACATAAATGAAACAATATTTTATAAATTGCCAAGTAATTTATCAACACTGACAATCTTAACACTCAATACAAAGATTTCTGCGGCCACTTTCAAATCTTCAAGTGTTGGATATGAAGGAGCAATACGGATATTGCTATCTTTTGGATCTTTACCATATGGGAATGTTGCTCCCGCTCCAGTCATAACAAGACCAGCTTCTTTTGCTTTTGCGACAATTGCTTTTGCACATCCCTCCATTGAATCAAAGGAGATGAAATAACCACCTCGTGGCGCAATCCATGATCCGATTTCTAATCCGCCAAGTTCTCTATCAAGAGTTTCAAGTACTGCATCAAATTTCGGACGAAGTATATCAGCATGTTTTTTCATGTGTTCTACCATTCCATTAATATCTCCGAAGAATCTGGCATGACGAAGCTGATTTACCTTATCGTGACCAATTGTCTGAACCTGCATCTGTTTGCGGATTTCTGCAAGATTTTCATCTGATGAAGCAATTGCAGCAATTCCTGATCCTGGAAAACTGATTTTTGATGTAGATGAGAATTTATATGCAAGGTTTGGATTTCCTGCTTTCTCGCACTCTTCCAAAATTTCAATCAGCTGATCCTGTTTATCCTCATATAAATGATGAATACCATACGCATTATCCCAATAGATACGGAAATCCTCTGCTGCTGGTTTTAATCTTGCAAAACGACGTACTGTTTCATCTGAATATGTAATTCCCTGTGGATTAGAATATTTTGGTACACACCAGATTCCCTTGATTGCATCATCTTCTGCAACCAGTTTTTCTACAACGTCCATATCTGGACCAGTAGCAGTCATAGGAACATTAATCATCTCAATTCCGAAATGTTCTGTAATTGCAAAATGTCTGTCATATCCTGGTACCGGGCAAAGAAATTTTACTTTGTCTAATTTTGCCCATGGTGTACTTCCAAGAACTCCGTGAGTCATTGCACGTGCAATCTGATCATACATAACATTCAAGCTAGAATTTCCAAAGATAATAATATTTTGTTTAGGTACTTCCATCATATCAGCAAGAAGCTGTTTAGCTTCTGTGATTCCATCTAATACTCCATAGTTTCTACAATCAACACCTTCCTGACAGATTAAATCGGTATCACTTGTCAGTACATCCATCATTCCCATAGACAGGTTCAACTGTTCTGCAGACGGTTTACCACGAGACATATCCAGATTCAATCCTCTGGCTTTTACCTCTTCAAATTCTGCATCCAACTTTGTTTTTAATTCTTTTAATTCTTCTACGCTTAAATTTTTGTACGCCGCCATCTTTGTATCCTCCAATTTTTCACTAACTAAATAGTAGTGTATACGATTTTTGATTTTTCTTCAACCTTTTCTTGCAAAAAATATTATTTTTTTTACATTTTTGGTGTATTTGACAAGATTTATGAAGTTTTTAAGATGATTATATTCAATTTTTTAGCTTGTGTTGCACCTTTACATTTCTATAGATAAAAACAACTCCCACTTTATATAAGTGAGAGTTGTAGGTATTGTCTGTTTTTATTATTTATTTTTGTACGATGTTAATGATTTTCTTAGGAACATAAATTTCTTTTACAATTGTTCCTGTCAATTTATCTGCAACAGCTTCTTTACCCGCTGCAATTGCATCTTCCTTAGATGCATCTGCCGGAATTGAAATAACCGCTCTTGTTTTTCCATTAATCTGTACAGGAACTTCTATTTCGTCATCTGCCATTTCTGTTTCATCATATACAGGCCAACCTGCTTTGAAGATTGTTTCTGTATGTCCGAGCTGCTCCCACATTTCTTCTGCAAAATGTGGTGCAAATGGTGAAAGTAATACAGCAATTGTTTCCAATGTTTCTTTGTCAATTCCACCTGTCTTCTTGGCAAGATCGATAAATTTGTTATTATATTCCATAAATCCTGAAATAACAGTATTTAAGCTAAATGTTTCAAGACGAGATGTAATATCATATACAAGTTTGTGACGAAGTTTTACCATCTCTTTTGTAGCTTCAACATTGGCTTCTTTACTATCCATCAATAAATTCCAGAGACGTTTCAAGAAACGATTTACACCGTCGATTCCTCTGTCATCCCATTCTGCATCTAACTCAGGTGGTCCTACAAACAATTCATACATTCTTAATGAGTCACATCCATAGTCACGCACAAGATCATCCGGTGATACAACATTACCTTTTGATTTACTCATTTTGATTCCATTCTTACCTGTGATCATTCCCTGGTTAAATAATTTATGGAAAGGTTCATCAAAATCAACGACTCCGATATCATTTAAGAATTTTGTATAGAATCTAGAGTATAACAAGTGTAATACAGCATGCTCTACTCCTCCGATATACATATCTACCGGAAGCATTTCATCCGCTTTTTCTCTTGAAACCAGTTCTTTATCATTATGATTATCCACATAACGAAGGAAATACCATGAGGAACCTGCCCACTGAGGCATCGTATTTGTTTCACGTTTTGAATCAGCACCACATACAGGACACTTACAGTTTACCCACTCATCAATTGCTGCCAGTGGTGATTCACCTGTTCCTGTAGGTTCATAAGATTCTACATCCGGCAGACGAAGTGGAAGTTCTTCTTCCGGAACTGGAACGTTACCACATTTTGGACAATGGATGATTGGAATAGGTTCTCCCCAGTAACGCTGACGTGAGAATACCCAGTCACGTAATTTAAAGTTCTCTGTAGCTCGTCCGATACCACGCTCTTCAATGATATGTGGAGCTTCTTTTTTCAGCACAGCTGATTCCATGCCATTCCATTCTCCAGAGTTGATCATTGTTCCGACAGCCTCTGTATATGCTTCTGTCATATTCTCAATTTCTTGTCCGTCTTTTGCAATAACCTGAACAATTGGAATACCAAATTTTGTAGCAAATGCAAAATCACGATCATCATGTGCAGGTACACACATAATTGCACCAGTACCATAATCTGCAAGAACATAATCTGACAACCAGATTGGTGTCTTTGCTCCATTTAAAGGATTAATTGCATAGCTTCCTGTAAATACTCCTGTTTTTTCTTTGTCCTGCATACGATCTACATTCGATTTCATAGAAGAGTCATAAATATATTTTTCTACTGCTTCTTTTGTTTCAGGTGTAGCTAATGATGCAGCTAATTCATGTTCTGGGGCAAGTACCATAAATGTTGCTCCATAGAGAGTATCTGGTCTTGTTGTATAGACAGTAATTTTCTCATCTCGTCCATCAATTGGAAAATCAACTTCTGCTCCGTATGACTTTCCAATCCAGTCAGCCTGCATTTTCTTTACTTTTTCAGGCCAATCAAGTTTATCAAGGTCATTCAGAAGACGATCTGCATAAGCTGTAATCTTCAGCATCCACTGACGCAGATTTTTCTTTGTTACCTCTGCTCCACAACGCTCACACTTACCGTTAACCACTTCTTCATTTGCTAAACCTGTTTTACATGAAGGACACCAGTTGATTGGAAATTCCTTCTCATAAGCCAAACCTTTTTTGAACATCTGAACAAAAATCCACTGTGTCCATTTGTAGAAATTAGGGTCTGTTGTATTTACTTCCATGTCCCAATCATACAATGCAGCAATTTCATTAATCTGACGTTTGATATTTGTAATGTTTGCCTCTGTTGATATTGCTGGATGAGTTCCCATTTTAATTGCATAATTTTCTGCCGGCAGACCAAATGCATCCCAACCCATTGGATGAACGATATAATATCCCTGCTGCAGTTTATAACGGCTCCATACATCAGAGATTACATATCCTCTCCAATGTCCTACATGAAGACCATTTCCTGATGGATATGGGAACATATCCAGACAGTAATATTTTTGCTTTTTATTTCCGTTATCATCCATTCTAGGATTTACCGGATTTTCTTCCCATTTTTCACGCCATTTTTTCTCAACGGCTTTGTGATTGTACACAATTTTCTGTGACATTATTATTCCTACCTTTCATGTAAAATAAAAGCCTTTTCATCTCCATTATCAAGAGACGAAAAGGCTTACTTCCGTGGTACCACTCTTATTCATCCGACGTTCTCTATAATGCCATGTCAGATGCACTCATTATATTCTATAACGGGAATACCCGCTTCTGTCTACTAGGTGATTCAACAGAAGAACTCCAAGATGAGTTCAAAGAATTCCATCTTCTGCCTCGCACCAACCGGCAGTTCTCTGTAAGACTTTCTTCTTTTACTAATTCTTATCTTCGTTTTTGCAATATTCTTCTTTATTATAAGAACTATTTATATAGAAGTCAAGTCATTTATCTAGGCATTCATTCGATTGAAATAGTCTTTTGTTTCCCTCACAACAACTCCACTTAATGTTAAAAGTGCAATTAAGTTTGGAAATGCCATTAATGCATTGAAAATATCTGCGATATTCCATACCGCTGCAACTGTCATATATGGTCCGAAAAATACACATAAAATATATAACCAGCGATAAGTTTTCACCGCTTTTTTGTTACGGTTGAATAAATACTCCAAGCATCTTTCACCATAATAATCCCATCCAAGGATTGTTGTAAATGCAAAAAATACAAGACAAAGCATTAATGCGAATGATGCAATTGCAGGTGGAAATGGTAAGCCCTGCTGGAATGCAGCCGTTGTAATTTCGACACCTTCAAGACCTGTATTCCATGTTCCTGTTATTACAATAGAAAGACCTGTCATTGTACAGATTACAATTGTATCAATAAATGTTCCTGTCATGGAAACAAGTCCCTGACGTACAGGTTCTTTTGTCTGTGCTGCAGCTGCTGCAATTGGTGCACTACCCAGACCTGATTCATTTGAAAAGATACCTCTTGCGATACCTTTCTGCATTGCTACAACCATTGTACCCATTGCTCCACCTGCAAGTGCACTTCCTGTAAATGCTGATTTTACTATTGTCACAATTGCACCCGGAATAGCTGTGATATGTGTAACCATAATAATTAAAGCAAGTGCTACATATAATACTGCCATAAACGGAACAACAACCTGTGAAACTTTTGAAATACGCTGGATTCCTCCGATTACAACTAAACCTACACAAGCTGTAAGTACAAGGCATGAAATAACTGTTGCCCAAGAATATGTTCCACCAAACAAATTGACTGTATGAACCATATCCGGATCAAAGAAATTCTTAATTGCAGATGCAATACCATTTACCTGTGTAAAAGTTCCGATTCCAAATAATCCAACACCTGCTCCGAAAAAGGCAAATATCTTACCTAGCCATCTCCACTGTTTTCCCATACCATTTTCGATATAGTAAAATGGTCCACCCAGGACATGACCATCCTCATCTATCGTACGATATTTAATAGCCAGCAGGCCTTCAGCATACTTTGTAGCCATTCCAAAAAAGGCTGCAACTACCATCCAAAACAATGCTCCGGGTCCTCCGGCTGCAATCGCTGTTGCTACACCGACAATATTACCGGTTCCAATAGTTGCTGACAACGCAGTACACAAAGCTCCAAAACTTGTTACTTCTCCATGTCCGTCTTCTTCATTTTTCACCATGAATTTTAAGGCTTTTCCAAGATGTCGTACTTGTAATAGCCCTAATCGAACTGTTAACAGAAATCCTGTGATCAGGATTAGAATGATCAATGGAAGTCCCCATACGACCCCATCAAACCATGTGATAAAGTTGTTGATTTGCTCAAACATGTTTATATTCCTCCATCCTTTTGCCTGAGAGATTGACAGCGAATTGCTGCGTACACCTTCGGCGCTCTTCCTTTAGATTTTTTTGAAGAGACTCTCCTGAGTTTAGTGCTTTACTACACTGTAGACAAGAATACCACTCGTCAATAAATATTTCAAGATTTTTTTGAACTTTTATGTTTTTTTTGTTTTTTTGTTGTTCATAATACCCCTTTGGTGTATAATAGTTATAAGAGATTTGAGCAGATTAATACTCAAAAATTTTTCTACATAAAGGAGAGAATTGCCATGGTAAATTTAATCACAGGTCCGAAAGGTAGCGGAAAAACACAGCAGATCATTGAACTTGCAAATGAGAAGGTTAAGACTTCTAACGGTAACGTTGTATTAATCAAAAAAAGCCACAGAGATACATATAGCGTAGATTTTAACGTTCGCGCAATTTGTATGGATGATTACAAAGATATCGAGACATTAGAAGAATTTGTGGGATTCTTATATGGTATGGTTGCAGGTAATCATGATATTGATACGATTTTTATCGATGGAGCATTGAAACAGGCAGATATTACACTCAACAGTCTTCCGGATTTTCTTCAGAAACTGGATAAAATTTCTACTGCAAACAACATTGAGTGCTTTGTAAGTGTAAGTGCATCCAAAGAAGACATTCCTAATATTGATGATCCGGCATATAAGGTTTTATGTTAATCCTTTCGGATAGAATGAATTACAATTTATCATGACCAGCTAATCGGTCAAAAAAATCCTGCAAGAATTTTTCCTGCAGGATTTTTCATTGTTATTTTTATTTAATATTGATTACGGTATTTGTTTGTTTTCCTTCCTGATATTCCAATGTAATTTCATCTCCGACATTGTATTTAATCACATCAATATAATCTATAACTGAAATATCAAAAATCTCATCTGATTTTTCCAACATCATATAGTAATGAGAATTCCCATCCACTACGCCTTGTACAATTTTTGTTATTTTTCCCGAAATAGATTCTGTTTCTTTAACGCTTTCATCTTTCACTTTAATACCATTTTCATACATTAATTGAACGTATGCGTCTTCACAGGCACTTACTGTATCTCCTATTGCAACAATTTGATATTTTTGAACATTAACCATCGCATATTTTTTTACAAGTCCGGCATCATCCTTTAATGCAATAAAATATGTCGGCTCACCGGAAATATTTAAAAGCAACGGAAATGTAGCCTTATATTTCAGATTCTGTACCTGACCTTCAGCAGAAGACATTGCTGAATCTTCTGTTGCACCTTCTACTTCATAAAATTTTGTTTCCATAGTACGTTGATTCATAAGAACAAAACCAACATTAGATTGATCTCCGCTGACAGATGTTACACCAGTATATACCCAGACATCATCATCAATTGCCAGATAATTATATCCACTTGTTGTCATAAGGCAATCTTTCTGTCCTAAAATACTATTAAAATATCCATGCTTTAGAGTTCCATGATAATTATATAATTCTACAAGTAAATCTGCAGAATAAGCACGGTCTATCCATTCTGGGGCATCTTCTATTGCATAATCCTGTGTTTCTCCTGTAATTGCGTTACAAAGGACAACCCTTCCTACCGTCACACCGCCAAACAACCCAATGTTATATTGCCTAACAGGACATATCCAATAAGGAACTCCCTCATCATTCACCTCAAAGCTTAATTCATTAAAAATATAAGTCGGATAATTAAAACGCAAATGACGATAAATATTTCTGTTAAAATGATCGCTGGTTGTATATTTCATGCCTTCACTTAATTTAACAAGCTCTGTATTTTGCGTTGCCATATCAATGCGAATATATGCCGGAATACCTTCCTTTTGATTCGTAAACCATTTGATTAAACTTGCATAACGAAGCGGAGATACCCGGACCGGCTGGTCATTATAGTTGATCTGACTATAAAGATCATCAACCTCAAACTGCGAAACCATATCTACCATACTTCCCATTTTACGATTTCCAAGAATCGTTGCAGAATCTTTGTCTAACAATGGAATCTGATCAAATGATAATTCTTCTACATCTGTAGTAAATTTCCCGGTCTCTACATTCAATAATTTCTGATATTTCTTTGCATTTATAATTGGCGAAGACAACAAACTGCCAATCAAATAAACTGCGATAAGCAAAATCAAAATTCCGGCGATAATCTTAAAACCCAGTAGTCTTTTCATTTCAAACTTTGTAGGCTTTTTCTTTACAAGATAAACCGCTCCTATTAAAACTACTACGATCAGCATGAACATCCATATGTCTGTTGCATGAATATTAATTGCCGGTAATGCTATATAATAATATAATCCTGCCAGAATCAGTATTGCTATTACCGATGCCAGCTTCCATTTTCCTTTTTTCATTTTTCTCTCCTGCTTTTATCCTCATAAGCTTGTCTTTTAACTACTATTAGAATCGTCTTCTCCAAAGTTCCGGCGATAACAATAATAAATATGGGAATATTTCTAATCTTCCAAGTAACATATCCATGCAAAAAACGATTTTAGATAATGCCGAAAACTTGTAGAAGTTTTCAACTGGACCGATCTGTGAAATACCCGGCCCAACATTATTTAAAGTTGTAAGCACGGAACTAAATGTTGTTGCAAAATCAAAATTATTAATAGAGACAAGTAATACGGATGCCATCAATATCATTATATAACATATAAAATAAATATATACACCTTTCATAGTACTTTCATTTATTTTCTTTCCGTTCACTTTTACAATCGTAACTGCTTTTGGATGCAACATGCTTTTTACTTGTTTTTTTATGCTTTTTAACATAATCAATAATCGTGAGACTTTAATTCCGCCACCTGTAGACCCGGCACATGCACCAATGATCATAAGACTCAACAATATTGTCTTAGACAGTTCTGGCCACAGATTGTAATTTGCTGTACAAAATCCTGTTGTCGTGATAATTGCTGCTACCTGGAATGATGCATATCGGAATGCATGTAAAATATTTCCGTACATTCCTACAATATTTAAACTAATAATAGCTATGGAACCTGCAATAATTCCAAGGTATGCATGCAGCTCTTCGTTTTTTAATGCTTCTTTCCAATTTCTTAGGCGAAGGAGAAAATATAAATTAAAATTAACTCCAAATAAGATCATAAACACTGTAATTACACCATCAATATAAGCACTGTCATAATATGCAACACTGCTATTTTTATTGGAAAAGCCACCGGTTCCAGCAGTACTAAATGCGTGTAATAATGCATCAAAGAAATTCATTCCTCCGAACATTAAAAATATAACTTCTGCCGCTGTCAACACAAAATACATGGCGTATAAAATTCTTGCAGTATATCTTGCCTTTGGCACAAGTTTATCTGCTTCCGGACCCGGAACCTCTGCTCTCATTAAATGCATAGAATCATCATCATCAAGAGATGTCAGTACCATAACAAAGACCAGCACACCCATTCCGCCAATCCAATGTGTCAGACTTCTCCAGAAAGACATCCCCATCGGAAGAGCTTCAATATCTGTTAATATCGTAGAACCTGTTGTTGTAAAGCCAGATACTGTTTCAAAAAATGCATCCAGATAATTTGGAATACTTCCACTTATATAAAATGGAGCAGCACCAAAGAGTGACCATAAAATCCATGCTGCACCAACAATTACTAATCCGTCCTTTGCATATATTCTTTTGTTCTTAGGAACTTTTCTTCCCAGCAAAAAATATACCAATATCAATACTGCACTTACTATCAGAAAACAAAAACCACTTTTTTCTCTGTATATTAAAGATACAATTGCCGGGAGCAATAGTACAATACCCTCTACTCCCACCATTTTTGCTAATATATACATTATCATTTTCTTATTCATATCAACACCTACAACAAAATATCCTCAATATCACGGATTTGTCTTTCCATTGTAATTACGATTACATTGTCTCCAACCTGGATGGAATCATCTCCGTTAGGGATAATAATCTTTCGTTTACGTGCAATACATGCAATCAGGTTATTGCTCTTCAATTGTAATTCTTTTAATGGAACATTTGTATAACGGGTTTCTTTCTTAACAATAAACTCCAAAGCTTCAACTTTCTCATCAATAAGCCGATACATTGTTTCTACATTTGCACTTCCCTGTGAATTCTTTCGTGCTCGAACATAACTTAAGATAACATCCGCAGTCACCGTTTTGGCAGACACAATACTATCAATTCCATAATCCTCTACCATCTGTGCACGTTGATCTTCATTTACTTTTGTAATGATTTTCCCTACATTCTGACTCTTTGCAAATAATGACAAAATAATGTTTTCTTCATCCATACCTGTCAGAGCTACAAATGCGTCTGCATCTTGAACCCCTTCCTCCATGAGCAGATCATGGTTTGTTGCATCTCCACAAATAATAGTAGCTTTTGGAAGTATCTCACACAAATCTTCACATCTTTTTTTATTCAATTCAATAATCTTCACCTGCATTCCCAATCCACATAATTGTAACGCAAGATAATAACTTACACTTCCTCCGCCACAGATCAGGACTTTTTTAATTTTGGTTCTTCGGCTTCCAAACACTTTGAAAAATAGTCCAATTTCCTTGTGCGAAGCTGCCACATGAAGACGATCTCCTTCTTGCATTACATATTCTCCACCAGGAATAAACACATCGTCTCCGCGTTCTACAGCGCAGACTAATACTTTAATCTGATACTGATTATTAATCTCCGCAAGGGACATGCCTGCAAGCTTATTTCCCTTAGCGATAAGAAATTCAACAAGCTCCACTCTCCCTTTTACAAATGTTTCAACCTTACTGGCATCAGGAAACAAAAGCACACGTGAAATTTCTCCGGCAACCGCAAGTTCCGGATTTACCGCCATGCTTAACCGCAAGTCTTCTTTGAGCAAGTCAATCTGTTTATAGTAAATTGGATTTCTTACTCGTGCAATCGTATGTTTTGCACCAATCCTTCTCGCAATGAGACAACTAAGCATATTACACTCATCTGTTGAAGTACATGCAATCACCAAATCAGCATCCGGTACGCCGGCATTTTTTTGCACTTCTGCACTTCCACCTTCACCCGGAATACACATAATATCCAGTCGGTTCATCGCCTCCATTAGCTTTTCTTCATTACTGTCAATCAATACAACATCATAATCTTCTGCGGAAAGAGCTTTTGCAAGCTTATATCCAACCTTCCCATCACCAATAATGACTATCTTCATTTTTCTTTTCCTCTACTTTTTTCTTTAGATTTCATCTATCTGAACAGTAGATGAATTATAGCACTTTTATATGGAAAGTACAATAATTTTGTACAAGATAAAACGTATTTATAAATGTACAATCTTTTTTTAACTTTTTTACACTATGGAAGGGAGTGGCTCACTTCCATAGTGCCACTCCCTTCTATTATTTTTATGATTTTCTTTTATATTATGCCTCTTGTGCTCTTGCTGCAATTTCTTTTTCCTGAACATCTGAAGGAGCCTGCTCATATCTGGAAAATGTATATTCGTAAGTTCCTCTTCCACCTGTCATAGAACGAAGTACTGTGCAATAACCAAACAGTCCTGTCATCGGAATATCTGCTTCTATCACTTGCTTGCCGCCTGCAACAGGATTCATACCAAGTACTCTTCCTCTTCGTTTGTTCAAATCTCCCATGACATCTCCTGTATAACTATCAGGAACTGTTACTTTTAAGGATGCAATTGGCTCAAGAAGAACCGGACCTGCTTCCATAAATCCTTTCTTAAATGCCTGGATCGTAGCTGTTTTGAAAGCCATCTCTGATGAATCTACAGGATGATAAGATCCATCATATAAAACTGCCTTCACTCCAACAACAGGATATCCTGCCAAAGGTCCTTTTAATACAGATTCCTGCAATCCTTTTTCTACTGCCGGGAAGAAGTTCTTTGGAACAGCTCCGCCTACAACTTCTTCTTCAAAAACAAATGGTGTCTCAAGATCTCCAGATGGGCTGAATCTCATCTTTACATGTCCGTACTGACCATGTCCACCAGATTGTTTTTTGTACTTTGAATCCACGTCAGAATTCTTTTTGATTGTCTCACGAAATGCTACTTTTGGCGTTTCTAATGTGATTTCCACTTTATATCTTGCAGCAATTTTGCTTGCAGCGATTTCCAAATGCTGCTCGCCCATACCATACAACAGAGACTGATGATTTTCACTGTCATTGACAGCTTTTAATGTTACATCCTCTGCCATCATTCTGGATAATGCCTGAGACACTTTATCTTCATCACCTTTATTTTTTACTCGATATCTCATATATGTATAAGGTAGAGAATAATCTGTCTTTGGATACAGTACTTGTGTGTTTTTTGTAGCAAGTGTATCTCCAGTAGCCGTATTAGAAAGTTTTGCAACTGCTCCTATATCGCCTGCAAACAATTCTGATACTTCGGTTGGTTTATTTCCACACATAACGTAAAGCTTGCCAGGTTTTTCTTCTGCATCTGAATTAGGATTATATAATACATCATCTCCTTTTAATACTCCGGAGCATACTTTAATAAATGAATATTTTCCAATAAATGGATCTACCATTGTCTTAAATACATAAGCTGTTTTTGCTTTTGAAAATTCGTAATTAGCCTCATAAATATCATTCGTTGTACGATTAATACCAACGCAAGTTCTTTTATCTGGACTTGGGAAGAAACGAACAATATCAGACAAAAGATTAGCAACACCCTGGGCCTGTATATTTGATCCCATTGCTACCGGTACAATTGTTCCGTCCATTACTTCTGTACGCATAGCTGCACGGATTTCTTCTATAGAGAACTCTTCTCCATTAAAATAACGATCCATAAACTCTTCACTTGTCTCTGCAACAGCTTCCATCAAGGAATCTCTTAATATCTGAAGGTTTGGCAGACAATATTCCGGAATTTCACATTCCTCTCTCTGTCCTATTTCTGTGTAACGTCGTGCTGCATTCTTAATTACATTAATATAACCTACTAATTTTTCATTTTCACGAATTGGCTGGAAATGTGGTGCAATTTTTTTCCCATAACGTGTTGTAAGATCTTCCACTACCTGTCGGAAACTTGCATCGTCCACATCCATCTCTGTTACATAAATCATTCGTGGAAGATTGTATTTATCACAAAGTTCCCATGCTTTTTCAGTTCCAACCTGTACGCCCGCTTTACCTGATACAACAATAACTGCTGCGTCTGCTGCACTGACAGCTTCTTCCACTTCACCTACAAAATCAAAATATCCAGGAGTATCTAAAATATTAATCTTTGCTTTTTCCCACTCGATTGGAATCAAACTTGTTCCGATTGAAAAACCACGTTTTTGTTCTTCTTTATCAAAATCGCTTACTGTATTGGATTCTGAAACCTTTCCCATACGAGTTGTTGCTCCTGATACATAAAGCATTGCCTCCGCAAGACTTGTCTTTCCACTACCTCCATGTCCGAGTAATACCACGTTTCTAATCTCGTCTGTTCTGTAAACCTTCATGTTGCTGCCTCCTTGTATGTTTTTATGCATGTCTTTTCTCGTTCTTATTCCGCATACATATGATATGTGAATATTGTACTAAACTTTTTATGATATTACAACCTTTTTATATATTTTACACAATATTTTTTCTGTTCCTCTTTTTTTAAGTTCTACTCTTCTTTACTTTTACACGTTAAAATGATAATATACTTAAATATATGCATACATATAAAGAAGGAGATTTATTATGAAGACAAAAAAAATCGGTTTTGTTGGTCTTGGGTTGATTGGTGGTTCTATTGCAAAAGCAATTCGCCAATATTATCCCGACTATGAACTTCTTGCATTTGACAAAAATAAAGAAACGCTTGCACTTGCTGTTCAAGAAGAAATTATCCATACTGTTTCTTCTTCTATTGATGACAATTTTAGAGATTGTGATTATATTTTTTTATGTGCACCAATTTCCTTTAACAATGCTTATTTAAGCCAATTAAAGGATTATATCTCACCAAATTGTATTTTAACAGATGTTGGCAGCGTAAAAACATCCATCCACGAAGAAATCATTCGACTTGGATTAGAAGAAAATTTTATCGGAGGGCATCCGATGGCAGGTTCTGAAAAAAGTGGTTTTGTAAATTCAAAAGCAATTCTTATCGAGAATGCTTACTATATTCTTACGCCTTCAGCAAATGTTGCAAGAGAAAAAGTGGAAGCCTATAAGGCATTTGTTTCTTCATTAAAGGCATTACCTATTGAACTTGATTATCACCAGCATGATATGCTTACCGGAACTATCAGCCATCTTCCGCATATTATTGCTTCGAATCTTGTGAATTTCGTTAAAGAAACTGACACAGATGATGAATTAATGAAGATGCTTGCAGCCGGAGGATTTAAAGACATTACAAGGATTGCATCCTCATCACCAATTATGTGGCAACAGATTTGCTTAAAAAATAAAGAACCGATTTCAAAAATCCTCGGTGGTTTTATTGATTCTTTATCTGAAACGAAAAAATTAATCGATCAGTCTTCTGAACGGGAATTATATTGTATGTTTGAAAGTTCCAGAGATTATCGTAATTCGATGCCTAATAGTTCAGCCGGACCGATCAAGCGTCAATTCTTATTATATTGTGATATTGTGGATGAAGCCGGTGGAATTGCAACAATTGCAACAATTTTAGCAACAAATCACATCAGTATCAAAAACATTGGTATTATTCATAACCGTGAATTTGAAGAAGGCGTTTTATTAATTGAATTTTATGATCAGGATTCTTCTGTGCAAGCTGCGGAACTACTGAAAAAATATCATTATATCGTATATGAAGTTTAGTCAAGGGAGGTATTTCAATATGGAATTAGCTAAAATCACGGGACTTCGAGGAGAGGTAAATATTCCTGGAGATAAATCTATTTCTCATAGATGCATTATGTTTGGTTCTATTGCCAGTGGAACCACAGAAATTTCGAACTTCTTGCAAGGAGCTGATTGTCTTGCAACGATTAATTGTTTTCGTAAAATGGGAATCGAAATCGAAAATCAACCAGAAAAGATTATTGTACATGGAAAAGGGCTTCATGGATTAACCGCACCAACAGAAATTCTAGATGTCGGAAACAGTGGAACTACAACTCGTCTTATCTCTGGAATTTTGGTCGGACAACCTTTTGAATCCAAACTCTCCGGTGATAATTCATTGAATTCCAGACCTATGAAACGTATTATGGAGCCTTTAACAAGGATGGGAGGACATATCTCCAGTATTTTAAGAAACGGCTGTGCTCCCCTCTACATTGCTCCAGGCAAACTTCATGGAATACATTATGATTCTCCTGTTGCTTCTGCCCAGGTAAAATCAAGCATTTTGTTAGCTGGATTGTATGCTGACGGAGAGACCTCTGTCACTGAGCCTTCTCTTTCTCGCAATCATACTGAATTAATGCTTAAAGAATTTGGTGCAGATATTCGTTCTCAATATGATTTAAACACAAGTAAAGCAACTGCATTTATTCGTCCCTGCAGTGAACTTTATGGACAAAAAATCATGGTTCCGGGAGATATTTCTTCCGCTGCCTACTTTATTGCAGCCGGGCTTCTTGTACCGGATTCAGAAATTCTGATAAAAAACACAGGAATCAACGCAACCCGGGCGGGTATTTTAAAAGTATGTGAAGATATGGGGGCAAATATTACTTTGTTAAATGAGCGTACAGAAGGTGGCGAAGCAATTGCAGATATCCTGGTTCGGACAAGCAAGCTTCATGGTACAACCATTTCAGGGGATATTATCCCAACATTAATTGATGAAATCCCGATTATTGCCATTATGGCAGCAGCTGCTGAAGGTACGACTATAATAAAAGATGCAGCCGAGTTAAAAGTAAAAGAGACAAATCGTATTGAAACGGTTGTTGATAATTTAAAAGCTATGGGATGCGATATTATTGCCACGGATGACGGAATGATCATTCATGGTGGAAAGCCCCTCCATGGTGCAACGATTCACACCTTGCTGGATCATCGTATTGCAATGGCATTTAGCATTGCGGCATTAATCGCAGAAGATACCACTCGAATTCTTGACAGTAAGTGTGTCGATGTATCCTATCCTACTTTTTATGATTCATTCGAAAATTTATTATAATTTTTATAGCCTTTCGATATAAAATAGCACATAAAAAGAGAATCATTTTTGTCAGGCAAATTATGATTCTCTTTTTATGTGCTCTAATTTAAATCAAACTATTATTTTAAAGATAATTTTGATAGCATTTCACTTACTGTCCATCCATATACAGGATGTCTCTTGTACGGAGCAATCTCGCATAATGGTTTTAACACAAAATCTCTGTTTTGCATATCGACATGGGGAACGCAAAAATCAGGTTCCTGTATCACACAATCATCATAAAATAAAATATCCAGATCTAAAGTACGTGGTCCCCAATGTATTTTCCGCTCACGACCAGCATCCTGTTCAATTCGATGTAATTCGTCTAATAATTCATGTGGAGTAAGCAAAGTACGCATCTCTAGACATCCATTTAAAAATTCATCCTGATCGGTAACCCCATATGGTTCTGTAACGAGATACTCTGAAACCTTTGTTACCTTGCAGCTTTCCAGCAAATCTAATGCAGTAACTGCTTCATCAAGAAATTGCCGTTTATTTCCAATATTAGATCCCAATGCAATATATACTGTGTGCCAGCTTCTGTCAATCTCTACAGACACTGTTTCAAGTGGCAGTCCAATCGGCGCCCACGGTTTCTTTATTTCAATTTTTATCCTTTCAAGATGAGTCACTTGAAGAAGTAATTGTTCTGCTAAACTTTCCGCCAACCGTTCTAACAATTGGAATGTATGCTCTTTTACATATTTATCAATAAACTGACTTACTTCGCCATAATGAATAGACTCTGTCAGCTCGTCCGTTTTCCCTGCTTTACGTGTATCTGTATACAGAACTACTGATACAAGAAATTTCTGTCCTAACTTATTTTCCTCTGGAAATACTCCATGATTTGCAAATATTTCCAAATTTTCAATTTTTATTTTGTCCATTATGTTTAAATAATCTCCGTTAATTCTATAATTAATCTTTTATTTTTAATTAATCTCATGTTTTCTCATAATTGCTTCTGTCATTTTGATTGCACGATAATTTGCCTTTACGTCATGGACTCTTACAAAGGAGCACCCCTTCATCATTCCGATAACAGTTGTTACAAGAGTTCCTTCTTCTCTTTGGTCTGCCGGAAGGTCCAGTGTCAGACCAATCATAGACTTTCGAGACGTCCCAAGAAGAACTGGATATCCTAATGTTTGAATTGAATCTACATGCTTCATCATCTCCAGATTCATCTCATATGTTTTTCCAAATCCGATACCCGGGTCTAACATAATCTTATCGTCTTCTATCCCTGCCTGTTTTGCAAGTTGAATGGTTTCCTTCAAATCATCCAGAACATCTTCAATAAAATTGTTATACTCGGTATTATTGCGATTATGCATCAGGCAACAAGCTGTCTGATATTTAGCAATCACTTCTGCCATCTTCTCATCGTATTTTAGTCCCCATATATCATTAACTAAATCTGCTCCTGCCTGAATCGCTGCCTCAGCCACATTGCTTTTATAAGTATCTACTGATATCGGAATATCAAATTCCGTCTTTAATTTTGCAATTATCGGTACAACACGTTCAATTTCTTCTTCATCTGATATCTGTATATGTCCCGGTCTTGTAGACTCCCCTCCGATATCAAAAATATCTACACCATTTTCTGCCATTTCCTTGGCATGATATAGCGCCGCATCTAGCGAATTATATTTTCCACCATCTGAAAACGAATCCGGTGTTACATTTAAAATTCCCATGATATATGTATGATGCTCTGTATCAAATGTTTTTTGACCTATAATCATATTTCAATCTCCATATTCTTTTTTTCTATTGTCCAATTGCATTCTTTTTCTGCAAGGCAGCTATAACATGCTCTTGATTTTTTATCCGCAGTATATAACAGCCAGCTTAATATATCAGATAGAGTTGTATTTTTTGCTTGGTCTATACACACGTTTTGTTGAACTCTATGATTTTGAATCGCTGTAAGAATCCCTTGTTTCTCTTCTTCTGTAAAACTTAATTCAGGAAGATCACGGAATATGATTTTCGTAATTTCTACGGATGCTTTTTCATGTGGATATCCTTCTTCATACTGTCTGTATTTCCCAATATCATGCAATAGAGCCATCCCATAAATAACCGGTTTACGAATTTTAAAATCTTGTTCAAGGTTCAAAATCCACGATATGCGTGCAACGTCAATAAAATGTTCCATTGTATGTCGGCAAAATTTTCTTCCTTCTTCCGCTTTTTGCAGACGCATGTAACACTCTTGGTATAATGAATGCTTTCGAATGTATTCTATTTCTATTAATTTTTCCATTTTCAAATCCTACCGCAACATTCTAAAAAATGTATCTTCTAATTCCTTGTTATTCTCAAAAATTCCTCTTTTAACAATTGTCACAGTCTGACTCCCCGGTTTTTTAATTCCACGCATTGTCATACACATATGCTCAGCCTCAATCATTACCATAACACCTTTTGGGTTTAATTCTTTTTCCAGTGCATCTGCGATTTGCCCTGTCAGTTGTTCTTGAAGCTGAAGTCTTCGTGCAAAAACTTCCACTGTTCTGGCAAGCTTACTCAACCCTACAACTTCACCATCGGGAATATATGCGATGTGTGCTTTTCCATAAAATGGAAGCAAATGGTGCTCACAAGTAGAATAAAATGTAATATCTTTTTCTAATACCATTGCATCATTATCTACATGGAAACGTTTTTTTAGATGTTCTGAAGCATCTTCTTCCATTCCACCATATATTTCTTCATACATTCTTGCAATACGATCTGGTGTTTCCACTAACCCTTCACGAGTCACGTCTTCTCCGATTCCTTCCAGTAATAGACGAACTCCTTCTTTTACCTTTTCGTGATCTATCATTTACTCATCCTCATTTTTCAATCTTTTCTGCTTTTTTTCAACGAGTTTCATTACATCTCCAAGATACGACAACGATCCAAATGCGACAATAATATCATCTTCTTTTGCCTGACACATGGCATTATCAACGGCATCTTTCAATGACGCCATACTGCGGACTTCATACGATTCATCTAATTTTTTTAAATTGTCTTCTTTTGGGGCGGTTGCCTTCCAATTTTTTTCAATAACCTGTTTTAATAAGTCTGCATCCAATGTTCTATCCTTATTCGGAAGATTAATTGTATATACCCTTTTTGCTAATGGCAACATAATTTGTACAATTTTTTCATATTCTTTATCTTTGAAAACACCCATTATAAAGATAAAGTTTTTTTGAGGAAAATATCTTTCTAATGTTCTTTTCAACTGTTTTGCAGCATCTTCGTTATGTGCTCCATCAACAATAAACACCGGATTTTCATTTATGCAAGTAAATCTACCCTTCCACTTCGTTTTCAGAAAGCCATTTCTAATAGCTTCCATCGAATACTCACTTTTTTTTGTTGTTTTCTCATATTTATTTTCTATCTGCTCAATTCTCTGTAATGCCAGTAAAACCTCACATGCAGTTGCGGCATTTTGAATCTGATACAATCCCGCCAACGGAATATGAATGTTTTCAAACTGTTTATAAGAAAATGTCTGTCCATGATAGGATTCATCTAAAACTTGTACTTTATCCGGCTCTGCGAATTGTATCGGTACATGATTTTTATCTGCTGCTTCTTTTAATACTTTTCTTACGGCTTCTTCTTGTGCTGCTGAAACAACAGCACATCCAGGCTTTATGATTCCCGCTTTATTTTCTGCGATTTCTTCTAATGTATTTCCCAAAAATCCCATATGATCTCTGCTTATATTGGTAAACACAGCCACTTTTGTATTGGAAATAATATTTGTTGCATCTAAAATGCCGCCCAGACCAGTTTCCAATACTACATAATCGCAATGCTCTCTCTTAAAATATAAAAAAGCTATTGCGGTCTCAACTTCAAATACGGTCGGACTAGCCTTTCCGTTTGTCTCCATACGCACAATAGCTCTCTGAACTTCTTCAACTAATTCTGTAAATACTTTTTCCGAGATCCAATCTCCATTTATCTGGATTTTTTCCAGATAGCCAATTACTGTTGGTGAAACATATCTGCCAACACGAAATCCGGTCTCACTTAATATTGTAGAAATATATGCAAGCACAGACCCTTTTCCATTGGTTCCCGCAATATGTATGAACTTCAAATCATTCTGCGGATTTCCCAGTTCATACAACAGCTCTCGAATCGTATCCAAGCCAAGTACACTTCCGTATTTCGACACTTCGTCCAAATATACCCTTGCTTCTTCGTAGGTCACGTTTCTTGTTTCCTTTCAATTTATGATTGCTTTCGCTGTTGTTCATCATATCACTTATACCATATTCTAACAAGTAGAATTTTTCAGCTAATCTTATCCGTTTTTTGCTTTATCTCACAAATCTTCATCTAACATATAAATAAGTGCATTACAAATACATGCTGCAATATTACTTCCACCTTTTCTTCCTCTGGCAATAATATAAGGCGTATCTTCTAATTTTAAGATTAATTCTTTCGATTGAACTACGTTTACAAAACCAACCGGAACTCCAATAATCAGTTCAGGATCAATAATTCCTTTCTCGACCTGTTCATACAAATGTATCAGTGCTGTAGGTGCATTTCCAATCGCATATATCAACTTTTTATTAAGCTTTGCTGCCTTTTCCATACTTGCAACAGCTCTCGTAGTGCCGTTTGCTTTTGCCTGTGCTGCAACATCTTCATCCGACATAAAACAAAATACTTCTCCACCATATTTTGCAAGTCGTTTTTTGTTGATCCCCGATTTTCCCATCTGTGTATCCGTTACTATGGATGCCCCCTGCCGGATTGCATCTAACGCTTTTTGAACGGCATCCTTTGAAAAAACTAAATTTTTCGCATAATCAAAATCTGCACTTGTATGAATACATCGTTTCACAATCGGTTCTGTTCCGGGAATCAATTGTGTGTCTCCAAGTTCTTCTGTGATAATCTCAAAACTTCTTCTTTCAATATCTTTTGGTAATACCTGTTCTAGTTCTATAGCCATTTTTTCACCTGTTTTCTTTCTGATTATTTCAACTCTGTCCCAATGCCACAAACTACACGAGTTACTTTGTCTGCCTGTTTTGCAAGAGTGGTACAGATTCTTCCGACTTGTTCTCTATAATAACGTTCAAACGAATCCACTGGAACAAGCCCATATCCAACTTCGTTACAAATTATTACTTTTTGTATATCTTTCGTAAAAATTTGATCTAATATTTCTTTGATATCTCCTTTCCCATTCTTTAAAATTCGTTTTATATAAATTTCAAAGTGATAAATTCCGGTTGCATTTTGAATTTTTTCAAAGGAATCCATTTCTCCGTCTGCCCACTGTATTTGAGGATAAAGTTTTTTTGCATATTCTAGTTTTCCTTGATATGCGCCACCAATAATTAAATGCGATCCTGCTTTTTTGTTCATACACTTCACCTTTTCATTTTTATATAAAACTGCCTGTCCATATATTACTTCTGCTACTTCTACTGCTGCTTTAGCCAGTTCACAATTTACTTTCCCTAAAACCTGCTTATATACCGACATTTCGTTTGAATAATGTGTCGATTCCGAAAAGACTTCATTTGTTACAATAACAGTATTTTCGTAAATATCGTTTAACTTTTCCACGCCATTTAAAATATAGCCTGTGAGTTTTTCAATTACTTCGTTATCAGATAATGCGGGCTCCTCTTTTTTTAAATTTGTATTCACGCCTGTTTCATCAAACAACTCGTTCGCAACAAGATTTGACATACATTCTAATAATACAACTTCTTTTTTATTTGAATCTTTTTGAAATTTCATATTTTCAACAAATTTTGGTAAATTTGTAAAGCATTCTTCTGTCTGAAAGTTTTTCTTTGCTCTCATTTGTCTATGTCGGTTTATTTTTTCTTCGGTTTCCCTTCCATATGGAATCATCGTAGCAAGATAAACTTTCGAACTATTTGTTTTTTTGCTTAATTCACATAGTTTGTTTTCTGCATATTCTGATTTTCCGCTTCCACTTCCTCCTGTTATAAGGTATAACATAACATTTTGCTCCTGATTTATTTGATAATTCCATCTATTAGTACGATTTCACTATTTTTATAATATTACTTTTTGTTTAAAATCTTATATATTGCATTCATATCGAGATTTTCACGAATAATAGCTGCAAGTTTATCATACTGTTCTTCTTTATATGCAGACATATCTATAGCCTCTACCTCATTGATGTTTAGTCCTTTTTGTTTCAATAATGCAATGATAAGTTGCCTTGCAACTTCTGGTTTATCGAAAATCCCATGTACATAACTTCCATATACAGTCCCTTTTGCAGCCCCCTCTATTGTTGAAGTATTCTGCACGATATCATTTAATTTCAAAATACCATGTGTATCATTCAAATAACTCGTTTTTCCCATATGGATTTCATATCCTTCAATTTCAATTCCTTTTAATCCTGAAAGCATTCCGGGAACTTCTTGAAATCTTCCTTTCACACGAGTTCTTTTCTTTTCTTTTTGAAATACTGTTTTTGTCGGAAGCAATCCAAGTCCTCTGAGTTTTCCTGCTCTCTCAACCCCATTAGGATCTTCTATTTCCTCTCCAAGCATCTGGTATCCTCCACAAATACCAAAAACTAATTTGTCATGCTTTGCATGTTTCTGAATTTTCATCTCAAGACCATTTTGTCGCATCCATAAAATGTCTTCCATTGTATTTTTACTTCCAGGAAGAATTACTGCATCAGGGTTTCCAAATTCTTCCGCGCTATTTATATAACGGACAGAAACCATATCCATACATTCTAATGCCATCATATCTGTAAAATTTGATAACCTTGGAAAACGGATTACTGCAATGTCAATTAACGACACCTCTTTTTTATTCTGGATTCTTTCTGACAGACTGTCTTCTTCATCAATGTCTAGATGAAAATACGGAATTACCCCGAGTACCGGTTTATTCGTTCTGTCTTCTAACATTTTTAATCCAGGATCTAAGATTTTTTTATCTCCGCGGAATTTATTGATAACAGTCCCTACAATTCGCTCTTGTTCTTCTTTTTCCAAAAGCTCAATCGTTCCAACAATCTGTGCAAAAACACCTCCACGGTCAATGTCCCCAACTAATATTACCGGTGCATCCGCAAGCTTTGCCATTCCCATATTTACAATATCTTCTTGTTTTAGGTTTATTTCTGCCGGACTTCCTGCCCCTTCAATCACGATAATATCATATTCTTTGTTGAGTTGCTCATAGGCCTGCATAATTGCAGGAACATATTCTTTTTTATGGCGGTAATATTCCATCGCAGACATATTGCCCATCACTTCTCCATTTATGATAACCTGAGAGCCTGTATCACTGGAAGGTTTCAATAAAATTGGGTTCATCAAAACAGAAGGCTTAATTCCAGCCGCTTCAGCCTGCATCACCTGTGCCCTTCCCATTTCAAGACCTTCTTCTGTAATATACGAGTTCAAAGCCATATTTTGTGATTTAAACGGAGCCACTTTATATCCATCCTGTGCAAATACTCTGCATAATCCTCCTGCCAGAATACTTTTCCCTGCATTCGACATCGTTCCTTGTATCATAATAGGTTTTGCCATTTCTCTACCTCTTCTCTTAAAGCTGTTAGTAATCGATCATTTTCTTCTTTTCTTTTTATTGCTATTCGATAATACCCTTTTTTTAATCCGATATAATTCTGACAGTCACGGATCAAAATGTTTTTTTTAAGCAATTTTTCATACAAAGACTCTTTTCCTTCATAATATATTAAAATATAATTTGCGTCCGATGGAATATAGGATATTCCGATGGATTCTAACTCTAATTCCATTCTTTTACGCTCTTTTGTAATATACTGTCTGGTTCTTTCAACACGTGCTCCCTCCTCAATTGCGGCAACTCCTGCCGCTTGAGCTACTGTCGATACACTCCATGGTTGACGTACCCTCTGCATTCTTTCCAGCAGAGAATTATCTCTGCACAATATGTATCCTAATCTTAATCCAGGTATTGCATGCATTTTAGTAAATGCACGTAAAATAACTAATTGAGAACAATTTTTTACTTCCGCCTGCATAGTTGCTTCTTCGGGATTTTCTAAAAATTCGTAAAAACATTCATCTAATATCAAACGAATCTGATATTCTACACATTTTTCTAATATCTGCGTCAACAAATTTTTAGGAATCTTTTTCCCAGTCGGATTATTTGGAGAACATAAAAATACAACATCTAAATCCGAAGTCAAATTCAAAAGAATATTCTCATTTACTTCAAAATCATCTTTTGTATACAAGTATACATGGTGTATATCACACCCAACTGTTCGTAGTGCCTGCTCATATTCCGAAAATGTTGGTGCTGTAACTAATGCTTTCTTTGGTTTTTCTGCAAGTACATAGGAAAAGATTAAATCTGCAGCTCCGTTTCCACACAGTATATATGACTCTGGTAATTCCAAATAATCTGCTATTTCTCTAACCAATGCATGGCACTTGCTATCTGGATAATGATGAATCTCTTTTAAAGCGCTTTGTGCAGCTGCAATTACATTTTCACTAGCACCAAATGGATTAATATTCGTTGAAAAATCCAATATTTTATCATATTCTTTATAGTTATAAATGTCTCCTCCATGTACATATTGCATTTTTATTTCCTCTTATCTCGTCTTCTTCTTTTGTATAATTGTATACAATTATACTCTAGATTATATAGCATAATAATTTAATTGTTCCGAATATTATCATTGTAACAATTGCTGTAACATACATCAAACGATTTGTTTGACAAATATCCTCAATCCTTATTGAGCGAATTGGTTCCCCAATATATGGTTTCTTATATAACTTTCCAAAATACCACGCATCACCGGCCAATTGTATATCCAATGCTCCCGCACATACGGCTTCTGTTTGTGCCGAATTCGGACTACTGTGATTGTAACGATCTCTTAAAAAGATTTTCCATCCATTTTTCCAGTCCAGTCCGCATAAAAATGATGCCAAAACCATCATAATTGCCGAAATTCGAGCTGGAATATAGTTTACAACATCATCCATTTTTGCTGCTATTCTCCCTATATATAAATATTTTTCATCTTTATAGCCCAACATCGAATCCATTGTATTGATTGCTTTATATAACATTCCAAGGGGTGCACCACCTATTAGCATATAAAAGAGGGGAGCAATCACGCCATCAGATGTGTTTTCTGCTATTGTTTCAACAGTTGCTTTTATTACTCCTTCACAATCTAAATTTGCTGTATCTCGTCCAACAATCATTGATACCGCTTTTCTCGCTCCCTCTAAATCACTCTCTTTCAATTTCTTATATACTTTCATGCTTTCTGTTTTCAATGATTTAGCTGCAAACAATTGATAACACCAGAACATCTCCAGAAAAAATGCTGCAATTTCATTTTTTCTTTTCACAATTTCTAATAATCCATATGGGATTCCTGTAAATAAAATTACAACCATCACCCATAACACTGCTCCACCTATCAATAATCCGGATTTTGAATTTCGGCTTATTTTACGGACAGCTTTTTCTAGTAATGAAATAAGATTACCCATAATACGAACCGGATGGTACAACCACACCGGATCTCCAAACAAAAAATCTAAACAAAATCCTCCAATACAAGCTGCCAACGAAATCATAGCTTTTTAATCCCCCTCAACACTTTCTTTCGCCCCTCTTTCCATTCTTTTTCATTCAAATACATCTGATAACCTTCTCCATTTTTTAATAACCAATCGTAAAACTCAGAAGCTTGTTCCGAAAATTGTGAAAGGACAGCCATAATAGAACCTCCATGAATAACAAAACAGACACACTTTTCATGTTGTTCTATCGCTTGAAACACGGATTCCTCAAAGCCTTCTCTGCATCGCTTTAAAAAACTTTCACGACTTTCTCCTTTTGGAAAAGGTAAAGTCCCATTTGATTCCAGCCATGCCTGATATTCCGGAAATGCTTGTAATTCTTCATGATTTTTGTTTTCGAATAACCCAAAATCACTTTCTTTAAGCTTAGGCTGTAATTGTAATGCAATATCCGGAAAATATATTTTTGCGGTTTCTACACATCTTTTTAACGGACTGGAAATAAGCATATCCGGTAACTGACATTTTTTCAATTTATTTTGCATTTGCTCGATTGTAGCAAGCTGTGTTTCTTTTTTTATCAAAGACTCATCGGTTGTCCCGATATATCTATGTTCTACATTTCCTTTTGTTTTCAAATGACGAATCAAATAAATTTCCATTTTTTCTCCTGTTATACTAAAGCATATAATCTTGTTCCTAATACAATTACTCCCAACATGAGCAATTCAAAGACTTGTAAAAAATATCCTGCCAGATCTCCCGTAATACCTCCAAATTGTTTCTTACATAAGTATTTATAGTATTGAAAGAAAAGTGCTCCTGCTACGATCATAGTTATAGCATTTTTTAAATTGTATACAAGCATACAGACAGCGCTTATCACTATCCAGCAATACATTGTTATTTTAACACGATTTTTTTGTGCAGCATCTTGAAAGGTTTTGGCTAACCCGCTATTTTTTGCAGTTTGAAATGTTACAACAGAATAACCGCTCAATGCTCTGGATAGCACATAAGTACAAGAAATCAAGGGCAGCATCTTAACACTGACTTCGCTCCACAATGCAATGTTGCACAATAGATAACATCCCATCCCAATAATTGCAAATGCACCGGAATTCGAATCTTTCAATATTTGTAATTTCTTTTCTTTATCGCCCCAGGAGCTAAGTGCATCCATTGTATCCAAAAAGCCATCAAGATGGATTCCTCCTGTTATCATTATTGGCAATAAAGTCATGATTACAGAAAAAAACAAACTGCCGAATGTACTTTTTATAAGTAATGTACCGATTATTTGCACACATACACCGATTACAATTCCAATCATCGGAAAAAAGCACATTGCATATTTCATATTTTTCTCATTCCATTCTACCTTTGGCATCGGAATTTTAGAATACATGGAAAATGCAATGAGCATTGATTCAAACAAATTTTTCATATCTATTCAAAAACCTCATATTGTTCTACTTTAATGTCTGCAAATGTTCCCATTTGCCGGTATACTTGCAAGCCCATATCTAATAAAGGCATTGCTGCTACTGCACCGCTTCCTTCCCCCAAACACATATTACAATCTAAAAACGGAGATAATTTTAATTCCTCAAGAAGCATTCGCCCTGCGGGTTCATTTGAAACATGTGACGCAATTAAATACTCTCCAGTTTCCGGAATCATTTTTACCGCACATAAAGCAGCTGTTGTTGAGATAAAGCCATCTAAAACAATTGGTACATGGTACATTGCACCTCCAAGACATACTCCTGTCAGTCCGGCAATATCAAGACCTCCTACACAAGCTAATACTTCTATTATGTTTTGTGGATCAGGTTTATATTTTTTGATTGCTGTTTCAATCGTATTAATCTTTCGTTGCAGTCCAACAGATGAAAGACCGGCTCCTTTTCCTGTTACTTCTTCCACTGGTTTTTGCAATATTATTGCCGTAACAGCACTGCTCGTAGTTGTATTTCCTATTCCCATTTCGCCAGTTGCCAGAATATCATAGCCTTTCTGCTTACATTCTTTGACTGTATCAATACCAATCTGAATTGCTTCCCAAACTTCTTCTCTGCTCATAGCAGGTTCTACTGCAAAGTTTTTTGTACCATATCTGACCTTTTTTTCTGGAACAGTTATGGATCTTACATCTGTGATCATTCCGATATCAACCGGTATTAAATCAACGCCTGCTATATCGGCCATAATATTTGTACTTGCCGCATGATGCATAAAATTATCCGCTACGATTGCTGTCACTTCCTGCCCGGTCTGGGTTACGCCCTCTGCAACCACCCCGTTATCAGCACACATAATGATCAATCCTTTTTTATCCAACTGATACTCTGCTGTCTTTTTCATTCCAGCCATGCGTACCACTACATCCTCCAGTTTACCAAGACTGAACAAAGGCTTCGCAACGGACATCCATCTTGCTTTTGCAGTTTCCATGCTTATTTTATCTGCTTTATTTATTTGTTTTCTTAATTTTTCTATTGTTAGCATTGTCATTTTTTATCTTACTTCCTCTATCTGGTTCGTCTGATTCACTGTAATATCCCATTCTTTACAGGCATCTACAAAACGCTCTACAAAGTTTGGATTAGACCGAAAATAAAGATGTGGAAATCCGGCAAATAAATTATCTCTCATATGAATACAATTCCAACTTCTTTTTTTATCTGGCTTCACTGCCAGACAATCTGTTCCATTCTGTGTACTGTCCCAATAATGAAACTCATGAGCTTTCATTATTTCATCCTTTTTTAAAAAATTCCCGTTTTTCTCTGCCTTTAATGTAATATATCCAAATCTCCCTAATCTGTCTGTTTTAAACGCTTCGGCTTTTATTACATTCGTCATCTTAATTTTCATCCTCTCTGGATTTTCCAGTGTTTCATGTAAATATAAAAACCCTCCACATTCTGCAATTATTGGCATACCCGCATCTATTTTGCTTTGAATATCTTTTCTCATAGATATGTTTGCCGATAATTTTTCTGCATACAATTCTGGATATCCCCCGCCTAAAATCAACCCATTTATGTTTTCTGGTAATTTTTCTCCTACCAATGGACTAAATTCTACCAATTCGCATCCATATTCGCGAAGCATTCGTAAGTTTTCTTCATAATAAAAACAAAATGCCTCATCTCTGGCTATTCCAATTCGAACTTTATTATTTACAATGCACTTTTCATCCAACGGATTTTGGGGTATTATTTCTGGTGCCTGATGTGCTATTTGTAAAATTTGTTCCAAATCTACAGTATTTTCAATAATCTCGCCTGCTTCCTGTAGTTTTTTCTGAATATGGATTATATGCTCTGGTAACTTTAATCCTAAATGACGGCTTTCCAATCGAAAGGCTTCATGTTCCGGAACATATCCCACTACAGGTATATCATAGCCACGTTTCAACAGTTCGGTTTCGATGAGTTGCTTCATACGTGGATATATCATTCCTGATATACGATTTAAAATAATTCCCTTTATCTGCTGATCTTTTCGAAACTCTAACATTCCTAGAATAACAGGAACAACGGATAACGCCATTCCCCTACAGGGAACAACTAAAATAGCCGGCATAGATAAGCTTCTCGAAACATCATAGGAACTTGCCTGATCGGACTCTAATGCAAGACCGTCATAATACCCCATAACCCCTTCGGTCACAACAATATCTCTATTTTCCCCATGGTTCACGAATAACTCTTGCAGGGAGTCTTTCGTACTGAAAAAAAGATCCAGATTCTCGGAAGGCACTTGAAGTACCTCCCTATGAAACATTGGATCTATATAATCCGGTCCACATTTACATGCGGCCACATCTATATTTTTCTGCTTCAGTGCGGATAAAATTGCACATGTAATTGCAGTTTTACCACTTCCACTGGAACTACCGGTTATCATTATTCTCGGTATTTGCATAAGCTATTTTAGCCTTCCTTTCTATCCGTCACAACATAAATCGGATTCTGTCCAAGCATCATATGATATTGTCCAAATGTCTTTGCTTTTGATACACAGATCTGTATAATTTCAGGGTTTAGTAGCAGCCGTTCATCCGTTGCCTCCATTATTTCTTTAATTGTTTCTAATGAAATTGCATTCAATACAATGGTCACTTCGGGATTTTTATCTCTCACAGCTTTTAATATCGCTTTTAAATTTCCTGATGTTCCGCCAATAAAGACATGCGTTGGTTTTTCTAATTTGGTCAGTACGCCCGGTGCCACTCCCTCAACAGCTGTAACCCAGTCTGTACAAAATTTTTTCTTATTTTCTTCTATTAATGATATTCCTTCCGGATTCTTTTCTATTGCATACACCCGGATTTTTTCTGAACATAATGCTGCCTCAATTGAAACTGAACCTGTTCCTGCCCCAATATCATACAATACAGCATCCTCAGTCAGCCCTAATTTACGAAGACTGATCTCTCGTACTTCCTCTTTGGTCATAGGAACTTTTCCACGTACCCATTCTTCCTCTGGAATTCCCTTATACTTCCACCTTTGTGGTCTTGTATTTTTTATCATTACCGTGCATAGGTCTGATAAATCTTCTATCGTTAATTCAGAACCTTTTCGAACTAGTATTGCCTCATTTTCATAAGACAAATTTTTACCTATATAAAATAGAGTATCATCCAAATGATATGTTTTTACTTTCTTACAGACTTCTTCTGCAATATCATTTCCGCCAAGAAGTACGAAGGTTTTATTATAATTTGCAATAGTCTGGATGTAATTTTGCTTTTCGCCATGTGCACTTATAATTTTGGCATCATCCCATGATGTATGCAGCTTTGCTGCCAGATATACAACAGAAGAAATGCCAGGAATCTGATATATCTGCACACTTCGCTCTTCATTTCTCAATTTTGTTTTAATTACATTTTCCAGTTTTTTTGCTCCGCTATAAAATCCTGTATCTCCGGATAAAACAATCCCTATATTCTGATATTGCAAATGTGCATCCAGCCACTGACAAATTTCATCTGGTTTATAAGAACAAAATTGAGGTTTATTATATTCCTGAACGGATTCCAGCATTCTGGATGCTCCTATAATACAATCACATTGCTCTAAAATGCTCTCTGTTAATAATGTTCGTGTATTTCTCGAACCCATTCCTATCCCAATCAAATAAATCTGCCTTGTTATATTCATTTTTATAATCCTTATCTTGTTACATTATATCCTCTAGGTGTGACCATTTTATGATTTAAACACATTGTTTGGGCATTTCCTATAAACACCGTTGTAAACATATCCGTCTCCGTATGTTCTAACTCTTCCAGTGTTAGAATCTGGCTTGTTTCTTCTTTTCTTCCTATATTTCGCACTAAACCACAAATAGTCTCTGGTTTCTTGAACTCTTTCATAATCTTGCAAGCTTTTTCCAGATAATCTCTACGTTTTTTGCTGGAAGGATTATAAAGACAGATAACAAAATCAGCCATTGCAGCCGCTCTTAATCGTATTTCAATTTTATCCCATGGAGTCATCAGATCACTCAAGCTAATTACGGCAAAATCATGCATCAGCGGTGCTCCTAAAACCGCTGCCCCGCCAATTGCCGCAGTGATTCCCGGAACAATCTCTACATCAACTCCTGGAAATTCTGAACTTATCTGAAGCATTAACCCGGCCATTCCGTATATTCCTGCATCACCACTACACACCATGGCTGTTGTTTTTCCTTGCATTGCTTCCCCAAATGCCATACGACATCGTTCAACTTCTTGTTTCATCGGAGTACTTTTATATATTTTATCTGGAAATGTATCCCGAATTAAATCTAAATACACTGGATAGCCAACAATTACTTCACTTTGTTCTAAAGCGGTATAAGCTTCTCCTGTCATCTGCTTTCCGCCCCCTGGTCCAAGACCAACCACATAAATTTTTTTCATATATCAAGACTCCTTTCTTCCCTTTCTAAATTCAGTTGTAAAATCAGGATGGTATAACTCGGAGCGTTGATATTCACTGTTTAATATACGTCCAACAACAATAAGTGCTGTTTTTTTGATTCCGTTTTCTTTTGCTGTTCTTGCTAATGAGTCTATTGTACAATGGTACACTTTTTCATCCGGCCATGTTGCTTTATAAACAATTGCCGCAGGAGTATCCGGTGAATAGCCACCCGATATTAGTTCTTTTTGTAATTCCAAAAGCATGCCCGTACTTAAAAAGATAGTCATCGTCGCCTGATGTGATGCAAAGGAACGAATTGATTCTCTCTCTGGAACAGGTGTGCGCCCTGCCATTCTTGTAATAATCACAGACTGTGAAATACCGGGCAATGTATATTCTGTATTTAATGCCGCTGCTGCTCCACAGAAAGAACTTACTCCGGGACATATTTCATATTTAATTTGTTCTCTCTCCAGCCAATCCATTTGCTCTTTAATGGCACCATAAAGACATGGGTCACCCGTATGTAAGCGTACAATTTCTTTTCCCTCGTGATCTCCGTTAACCATAACGTCCATAACTTCTTCCAATGTCATTTTCGCACTATTATAGACAATGCATTTTTCTTTTTTATTGTTCAACAACTCTGGATTGACAAGTGAACCCGCATATACAATAATATCTGCTGTTTGAAGAAGTTTCAATCCTCTAACTGTAATTAAATCTTCCGCTCCCGGACCTGCTCCTACAAATGTAATCACGCATCTTCCTCCTCTATTCTTTCGCTTCTTTTATAATCATCAATGAATAATACCCTGCCGTTTCTGGTATATCGTCTATGGTTCGATATATTTTTTCATTTTTCATACCACAATTTTCTACCATTTCAACCTGATAATTTTCATTCTTTAATAACTGTTTTACTTTTGCTATCTGTTTTCCAGTTTTCATCAATATTTTTGTTCCTGGTAATCGTAGACCTTGCTCAATTTCATAGGATGCAGGAAGAATATGAAGCTCTTCTCTATTTTCAACCAAGCCTATATTCAACCTTGCCGCAGCACTACAAAATGAAGGAACCCCAGGAATTAAATGTGTTTCATAACTTTTATCTTGAAGATGTTTATGAACATATAAAACAGTGGAATAAACAGTAGGATCGCCCAATGTAATAAAGGCGACAGATTTTCCTTTTTTTAAAATTTCCATAACTTTTATTGCATCTGCTTCATGTATCAATTTTAATTTCTGCGGATCTTTAATCATCGGCATCGGAAGCAACAATAATTCTTTTTCTTTTAGCTCCGGTATGGCTTCCAAAGCTATTTGGTAGGCTACACAAGCTTGTAAAGCCGCCTCATATTCTGCTTGTTCATTGAAATCAATAATTTTCGGTCTTTCTATATATTCCTTTGACAAGGCAATCGCAATCACTTCACATTCTTTCATTACACGAATTGCTTTTATTGTCAATAATTCTGGATCACCTGGACCAACACCTACTCCATAAAATTTTCCTTTCATTCTAGTTTATACCCCTGTCGTTTCTGATCTTGTATATGTTTAAGAAGTTCTGGCACCTGTGTTGTTCTTCCTAAAATCCCATCTTCCTTAGAAAAGAGGATTGCTCCGATTTTCAACTCTTCTCCGGCTCGATTTTGCAAATAAAATTCAACCCGTTTCATAACAGATTCCATAACTTTCTCTAATAAGTTTTCTCTTTTTAATATATCAATTGCTTCCGTTGTTGTAATACAATTCATTAATTCATGTATATCCGCTCTATCAGCGCCGCACAATGCTGCATGTGCAGACAAAACTTCCATTCTGCAATCGGCTTGTCTAGAATGAGTGTTCATTACTCCTGCTGCAACTTTTATCAATTTACCGATATGTCCAACAAATAACAATCCCTTCATATCCAAATTTACTGCATCATCAATAACGTCTCCTACATAATTACTGTACTTTACTGCAATATCCGCATCAAATCCTAATGAATCATTTAAAAAGTCAATTCCATAATTCCCCGGTACTGCATAACACCAATCGAAACCATTTTCCTTTAACATTTTCATTTCAAGAAAAATCGTATCTGTTAAGGCTTTTTCGCTCATAGGCTGCACAATCCCTGTTGTTCCTAATATGGAAATTCCTCCTTCTATCCCCAATCTTGGATTAAACGTTTTTTTTGCAAGTTCAACTCCCTCCGGTACAGAAATAACAATGGACAAGCCTTGATGATAACCATATTTTGCACATTGTTTTTTTGCCTCTTTCATTATCATTTCACGAGGGACTTTATTAATTGCTGCCTGACCAATACTTTGTTCCAGTCCTTTTCTTGTCACACGCCCTACACCGATACCACCATCAATGATAATTTCTGTTCCGGATTGCTTTTCAACTCTTGCATACACGCAAATGCCATTCGTCACATCCGGATCATCTCCACTATCTTTTTGTATACCGCAACTAACCCAGTCTCTTGTCATTGAAATATCTTTTACTTCTAAATAGAGTTCTGTTTGATTTGGTGTGAGTAAAGAAATATTTTGTATTTCATTTCCAGACAATAACATTTCCAAAGCTGCCTTCGTAGCTGCTGCTGCACAACTGCCGGTTGTATATCCAGTTTTTAATTTTTTTTGTTCATGCCATATTTCTGTGCTATTCTGACTTGTCATCTAATTTACGCTCCTGAATTATCCTGAACCCGTTCCATAAATATATTGCGAATTCTTTATTGTCTCGGTTGTATTATCTAAAATCAGAATCTAACTTCTAAAATTGTATTTTTGTTCATATATGCCTTTTTCATTATTAATGAATAATTCAAAATTGAGTGTAACATAAAATATTTTATCTTACAATGAACGCTTTTCGCTCAGTTCTTTATTTTACACTTCCGATTATAGTTTTTTTTATATATTTAATTATAATTTCCATTACAACCGGAATCATCACACCCAAAACAACATATATTATGATTTCCCACCATGAAAACATGATTGGTGTAACTCGTCCAATATCTACCTGACAAACATATATCTTACTTAATAAGATTGTTACTATTTTAAATGACAATATATGTAAGGCCATAATCCAAAAAGAATGCCTTCCGCAAATCTGTAATATTGTACTCCATTTATAATTTTCTATCTTTTTTGACCAAAAGCACACAAAATACATCCCAAAAAATCCGTTTGATAATAAAAATATTGGATTTCCATAGATATTCAAATTCATTAATACAATTCCATACTCCATATTTTGAATTAGCCCAACAAATGATATTAACATTATTTCCCATCTATCGAATTTTATAGTTTTGTAATGTTTCAATATGTGCGACAAATGTATCAATGCTATTGCTGCAAAAACATTACTGAACCTTTTTATTGTAAACTGATAATGATTTGTTAAAAAAGCTGAAAGTACAAACATTCCCCATATTATTATAGTTCTGACACTCTCATAACTACTTTCATTTTTCAGAAAATATGATAAAATGCTTGACAAAATTGCATATCCACATAACGAAAAAAATAATACAAACACAAACCACATAGCAGCCATTATTGGCTCTCTTCCTGCACATCCTAACGTTAATATTATCTGTTTTACTATTTCCTTGTTTGTATATATCTCATACCGAGAATCTCCTGGATACAAAAGCGGATTATAAAATCCATATCTGCAGCAAAGATTATGAAAAATTACAGCTAAACTACAGAAAATTACCGCTCTAATGTATATTGTTTTGATTTTGTTTTTGATATAGCTATAGGGTTTTTTGATTTGTTCTTCTTGTATTGTCAACCCTGATATCATAAAAAATATAGGCACATGAAATAGCATAAAAAATTTCTGCCAGATTTGATATAGTGTCGAGGTGGATTCAATATGTCCCATAACAACTAAAATTATTGCAATTCCTTTTGCTATATCTATATATTTGTAATATAATTTTTGGTTTTTTTCTTTTACCTCTATTATCTCTTGCATCTATTTTCTGCCCTTCTTTTTTATTTTATACAATATTATACAATCTCTCTTTTTTTTTGTCTATGTATATTAGAATCAAAAGCTTCAACATTTTTTCTCATACACTAGGCAGTTTTCTAATAACATGATACAATATTATATTATTACTCAAGAAAGACGAGGATTTAGAATTGAATCAGACAACTTATGACTATTTAATTGTTGGAGCCGGTTTATATGGTTCTATTGTAGCTAATGAATTAAAGAAAAGAGACAAAAAATGTCTAGTTATAGATAAACGTGATCATATTGCTGGAAATATATATACCGAGAATATTGAGGGAATTCGAGTACATAAATATGGGGCCCATATTTTCCACACCTCTGACAAAAAAATATGGAATTATATAAACCAATTTGCTGAATTTAATAACTATATTAATTCACCTGTTGCTATTTATAAGGATGAACTGTATAATCTTCCTTTCAACATGAATACGTTCAGTAAGATGTGGGGAATACGTACTCCTCAAGAAGCAAAAGAAATGATTGCTAAACAAGTTTCTGAGTCGGGTATTAAAGAGCCAAAGAACTTAGAAGAACAAGGCTTATCGCTTGTTGGTCGAGATGTATTTGAAAAGCTTGTAAAAGGTTATACCGAAAAACAGTGGGGACGCGATTGTAAAGATCTTCCGTCATTTATTATAAAACGTCTCCCGGTTCGTTTCACATATGATAATAATTATTTTAATGACAGATATCAAGGTATTCCTATTGGTGGTTATACAGCAATTATTGAAAAAATGTTAGAAGGTATAGATGTACAACTCAATACGGATTTCTTTGAATTTTATAAAACTCATCCAAATATTGCTACTGACATCGTTTATACCGGCATGATCGATGAATATTATAATTATCAATTTGGAGCACTTGAATATCGCTCTGTTAGATTTGAGACAGAAACTTTAGATTGTGATAATTATCAAGGAAATGCTGTTGTGAACTATACAGATCGAGAAGTCCCTTATACAAGAATCATTGAGCACAAACATTTTGAATTTGGAACACAGAAGAAAACTGTAATTTCCAGAGAGTATTCTTCCGAATGGACTGTTGGCATGGAACCTTATTATCCAGTAAACGATGAAAGAAACAGTGCTCTTTACCAAAAATATAAAGAACTGGCAAACAAAGAAGAACACATTATATTTGGCGGTCGCTTAGGACATTATAAATATTACGATATGGATAAAGTAATAGCTGCTGCGCTGGATGATGTGAGTAAATTGATGTAATTTTAAATAGCTACTTACACTACAAGATAAGTAAGTAGCTACTTTTTTGTTTATAATTTAATCAAATTCTGGATTAATTGCATAGTAATTTTTACTATCTAAATTATCCTGCACGATTCTTAAACTTTCGCCAAAACGTTGATAATGAACAATTTCTCGCTCTCTTAAGAAGCGTATAGGATCACATACTTCAGGGTCTTTCACAAGGCGTAAAATATTATCATAAGTAGTACGGGCTTTTTGCTCAGCTGCCATATCTTCGTGCAAATCGGTTATTGGATCTCCTTTAGATTGAAAATAGGTAGCGGTCCAAGGGGCTCCGCTGGCAGCTTGAGGCCAAAGTGCTAATGTGTGATCAACATAATACTTATCAAATCCTGATTCTTTTAACTGTTCCGGAGTTAAATCTCTGGTTAATTGATGCACTATAGCACACACGATTTCCATATGGGCCAGTTCTTCCGTTCCAATATCAGTCAATATGCCTGTTACTTCCTTATACGGCATAGTATATCGTTGGGACAAATATCTCATAGATGCAGCCAGTTCTCCATCTGGACCACCAAAAGTCTGTACCCTATAATATAAGGAAGAAACTCATATTATGATGATACAATATTCTCCCCGGTATTTCTACCGGGGATTTCTATTAGAACAACTGGAATCTATCCATTGCCACTCCAAAGCATCCTGCGTATCCGTCCTGACCATTTCCGGTCTCATTATCATACTGCCAAGAATAATAATTTCCATTCACCGGACTTGTGCGGTATTGTGCTTTTTGGTACCCATACTTATTAACGATATCTTCTGGCGTACTATAATACACTTCGATAGCATCAATAATCTGTCCATTACCTGCATAGCCATTGATTGGATCATTCCAGTTGCATCCAGTAACCCACGGAAGCCAGCCTTTTCCTAATACATGTACACGATATTTAACAGAACCCTTGTTCACACTAATTGCTACATTTGCAATGCGTCTGCCTCGAATACCAGCGAAGTCATTTAGGTTAGTAACAAATGGCAAGATAGTTCCATCTTCTAATTGTACTGCGTATTTGAATACAATGCCTGGATCACCTGTCTGAGCTGGCTTCACAGTATTTGATGCACCCGTATAAGTAACTTTCGGCATTTCTGCCAGCCCCATCAACTCACGGATCCGATTAATGAAATATGTCTTGCATCCAGAAGCTCCACCATGAATTTCGACAGATCTATGCGGACATGATGTTGCATACACTTCTTGATGCAATCGAATTGTGTTCTGGTTTGGTTCGATATCGTACTGTTTACATTTCTGTGCTGCTAACTGTAACGCTTTCTCTTCGTTGCTCTTGAAAATATCGATATCACCCATGCTCTGGCAGACTTCAATAGATAGATAATTGTTATTTCCGTTAGTATCTCCACAATGCCATGCATGATTAACATCATCTTCTGCCTGTAATGTACCATCCTGCGCTACATAATAGTGGGCAAACCCATCTTCCAGATTATGTGTCTGTAACCACTTTTGATAGAACGCTGCATTTGCATTCTGACTTCCTGCATCGTTGTGAATGAAAATCCCGATTGGATTAGTTCCTCTTCTTCCTGCTACACCTCTACAAATACTCATAATTCTTCTCCTTTCTTGCGCCGGCGCAAATTAATAGAGGACGATTACTCGTCCTCTACTCTTCCTTACCAATCTGCTTAATGATTTGATTCACATAGTTGCTCAATCCTGCGACCAGTATTCCTTGTGTGATTGCCGCAAAGATTGCAGATAAAATATCCTGTACGGTTGCAAATGCTGCTACTGATGCCACGTAGATTCCACATACAAAAATCCCAACAATTCCCAGTACCAGCGGAATGTATTTGTCTTTGATAAAGGCAGCCTGCTTAAGCCACATTCCAAGGAAATACAATACCACTGCTACAACTAACAACTCTGGTCTTACATAGCTCATAATATCCATACCTAATCCTCCTGATCATGTGCTTGCTTATTTATATGTTTCTCAATCTTGTCTATTGCCTCGGTCACAGGGCCATTACATCCCTGCTCCTTAAGTCCTTTCAGACAGGCAAGAATTCCATAGGTCAGCAAGCACTGTTCTGACTTTACTCTTTCAATTTCTACATCCTGCTGATTCTGCTTTAAGTACCACTTGTACACCGCAAAAATAGCAGAAAAAATAACCACTACTGCTGTCAAAAGACTTCCAGCCATAATAATTGTTTCTATGTCTACATACACTTTATGTACCTCGATTTCTTAATTTTTTCGTAAAATAATAAGACCTCTAGGGTCTTGCTCTGATTTCCATATGTACACCTCGATTTTTGCATAGAAAAAAAGAACGGCAATTCCGTTCTTAATTTTCCGAATGTATATAAGTGTTTATATCTTTCATAAGTTCTTCTGCAATATGTTCTTTTACCTTTTCTCCTTGTTCTTTTGACATCGATTCTGAAATTTTTAATGCTATAGAAACATTTTGAGACAACACTAATTTATTATGATAATCACTCATACTGGCTACCGTTTTATTATATAAATAAAAAAATACTGCTGCAATAAATTCCGTGACTACTCCTGATGCCGTTGTGACATATGCAGGCGAAGTTTTTCCAAAAAACATAGCTACAATACCAATTGCCACGATAATCGCTCCTACTATAGCAACATACACAGTTACAAAGAAACCTTTTTGTGCTTGTTGTCTCGTTTGTAAATAATACTCGTCCAAATATTTATAACTAATTTTTATTAGATTCTGATAAATATCTTCATCCACATTTTTCTTCGCATCTTCAATTCCTAAACCAATAAGTTTCGACTTAAACATTTCTATTTTACATTCATCTAAATATTGTAACATTAAAATTGAAATTACTCCCAAAAACAAGGCAACTAATAAAGCTATTACAATATTTCCAATTGTTATCTCTCTTTGTGATTTCCAATAGCTTGATGTATACCAGTAGTAAAAACACATAGGGCAAAATCCAAGGGCAAACACAACTAAAAATACCAATATTTTCCTTGTTTTATTTTTTTCTTTATTTTCAGCAGCATTTAATAAAGATTTAAGTTCGTTTTCTTTTAATTCACTATATGACATATTTCTCTCCTTCCATCGTCATTATACAGCATAAGGAGATGTTTTCCAAGAATAATTATCCACAATCATACTAACTAGCTGAATTATTACATATATCAGGTTACTCCACGCATAAAAATTTTATTTCGACATAGCTGCCTCAATAGCTCCATAACAAACATCCGCAATCTGGAAATTTCCTTCATCAGATGGATGCGTTGACTCTGTTGGAACAGGTTCTGTAAAATCCTCTCCTTCTTAATCTATTCAATGTTTTTTATTTGCTATGGTTCCGCTCTAATCTTCATAGCTGGCCTCCTTTCATTTTGTTTTGAATGATTTCTGGCATTAAAATTGCATCTTCTGTGATTGTTCTTAACATTAACTCGCGACACCTGCTGCATATATCAATAGCACCTATAGTTGCATCTTTTCTCTATCTGCAGCTATAGGTGCTATTTTTTCATTTTTTTATTTTATTTTTCTTCAGCTATAACCGCTATACTTTCTGATCAGAAACGATTGCATGTATAGGTGCTATATCTCGGCTTCTCGTGTAGCAGGTATAGGTGCTATATCTCGGCTTCTCGTGTAGCAGGTATAGGTGCTATATCTTATGTGTTGCAGCTATAGATGCAATAAGCAGCGAAGCGTTGATGAGTGAGCGGAGGACGTTAGGACGGAGCGAACGGCCACTCTTAATTGATGTTTTGAATATTTCCATCTGTTTTGCATGAAAAATGAATAAAATATTTTAACCCAATAATCAAAATCTGTATAACTTATTATAGAATTGATTTTGAATGTCAAAAATCGCAAAAATAACGTGTATATTATTATGTATATTATTCATCCAATGCATATTTTTCTTTGTTTTGAATAAAAAACGTATAAAATATTTCACCAATCAAAATAAAAATCCGTATAACTTATTACGGAATTGTTCTAAAATGTCAAAAATTGTGTTTTGGATGTGTATAAAAAAATTAATAATATGCATAAGGGTTCGTATCTGTGATTTTGGGTATAGAAAAGGACCGGCGGTGCTGCCGGTCCTTAATCATTTTTATATCATTTCATCGTCTATTAATCATTCTGCCATTTATCACCTCTTAGCACACCAATATTGTACGTACCTCTTAGTGTTTCGTAAATTATTTAAAGACTATTTTCTTCGTCTTGTTTTAGGGTAGCGACTAACTCTATTTGTTAGCCGGTAATATTTTTATTCGCATTCTGAAAGTCTGTCTTTTATAAACTGCTCCAATATACTAAATCCTTTTGACTTTTCAATTCCTTTTCTTGCAAGTTCTGCAACTATTGTTTCCATTTCTTCTCTTACTCCTTGATAGGCAATTTTCATTCCGAGTTTCATTTCGTCCATTCTGTTTCCTTTCCGCTGATAATCAGCAATCATTCAGTTTTGTAGTTAACTAAACCTCCTCAATTGTCTTAATTAAATCATTGTCCAAATCATCCGTAAAATTTAAAAGCAATTTGATTTTTTCACCTAGTTGATACAACTCTTTTATTTTCACATCATAATTTCTTTTTAACATTTCTTCTGGTGGCACAAAAGTTTTTGTAAAATCCTCCGTATTAAGCAAAGCAAGAAACATAGATATACTTTCACGTAATTTGTCAATCCACTCCACTCTATTTTGGGTAACAGCATTAACATAATGTACCGCTTTATTGTTTCTAACAGAAAAATAAAGAGAAAAACTACTAGTCAAAAATGTAAGTATTATTCCAATTGCAGTTAACGCATCCTTATTTTTACTAAAAAATATCAACAATTCATCCATTTCACTCTCTCCTTCCACCGCCATTATACGACGGAAGGAGAGTATTTTTCAATTACCTTATCCCGCTATTTCGCCGCTGTAAGATACGAAACTTTCACTGTTTCGCTCAGAAACTTTTTCATTCCATGTAGTATAATCGTATTTACTATCCAGATTAAAATTCAAATTTCGCTATTTTACGCACAGGTATGTTATAAATCTCATTTTAAACGTGTATAAAAAAATTAATGTAGATAATTATACTCTCTGTCAGAACCTTTACCAAACCTTGTTAATTTGATTTTTTGTTCAGCATCATCAAAAATAATTGCATCAACAGAAAACTCGTCAAGTGTTCTTGGCTGTCTTGTTACATACGGATAACTACAATTTATCTGAATAGCATTAAATCCATCTTTATTTGCATATCCATCTTCGTGAGCATGTCCGCTTAAAACAGCAACAATTCTACCATGTTTATTTGACATAGTACCATCGAGTGAAACTTGAAAAATTCCATTGTATTCACCGCTTGTGTTGTTAAACGAGTAACTACTTTTTGAATTAAATGCGGATAATACATTTCTTAATCCGATTTTATTATTAAGCGTGTCTGTATTACCTGTAAATCCTTCTGATTGAGTATACATTCCTACGTGCATACAAATAATGATTTTCCAATCATCATCTAATACATTTAAAGCATCGTTTATAAGCCAATTAAACTGTTCTTCTCTAATACCATGTACATTTACCGGATCATATTTAATTGTCTTATCATCATTAAATTCAAAAGGTACATCCATTGTATTTAAAACAATAACTCTTACCTTTTTATCTTTATAATCACGATAATAATATAATTTTCCGTTAGGTCTATTTGTTACTTTCAATCTTCTATTCACAAGACTGCCAAGTTCTGAATCGGTAATAATCCAATCGGAAGTGTTCTTTGTTACTCCATTATCTGCTACCGAATTAAAATCGTGATTTCCTGGAGAATATACAAATCTATCAGAATCTATATGGTCAAACATTCTTGATATAGCTGACAATCCTCTTGACTTAAATTTAGTTCCGTAAAGCATATTGTCGCCGCAATTCAAAATCGCATCAAAATAAAAATCTTTATCGAGTTCTTTTATTATTGCATTTGTTACATTGATAGACCCGCTCGTATTATCACTTAGGTAGTGAACATCACTACACATCACAATGGAAAAATTTTCTCCCATATTTAGAAGTTTTGTTTCATTTTCTTTTATGGTATCAATATATGATTTATTAACTTCATCAAGATAAGTATTTCTATTGTTTAGCATCAATGCGTTATATTGTTCACAAATTGCACCATGCCCAGTAGAATCTTGTGCGCTAGCAATAACAACATTGTTAAAGTCACACGCTTGGTTACTTGATAAAATAATAAATTTATTTGTATCAAGATTATAATATAATATTTGATATCCATAACTAAATATTTGTAATAGCAAACAATCAGATGTATAATCACCAGCAACTTCAAAGCCATTTACATCTTTTTTTAAATCTTCCCATGTTTTTACAACAGTTATAGCTCTGTATTTGATTGTTAATTTATCAAATTTTACAAAAATCCCCTTTTTAAGCATATCTGATGGTGCCACTTCTATTCTATTTCCTTCGATATTGGCGCACCAAAATGGGTTAGATACTTCGATTTCATAATCATATTTGTTTTTTGCTTCGGTATAAGCATCAGGTATTAAACATTCTAGCAATTTCCCTGTAAGTATATGATTTGTTCCTTGGCAAACAAGCTCGATGTAGCTTGATTCTAATGCTTCTTCTTGCCCTTTTGTCGTTATTATGGTAAGCGAGTTTGTATCTACATTAAGTGCTAAAATCTGATTATTTACTAATGTGAAAGTTGTATTAGCAGTTACTTTAGCCCAAGCAAAAGAGCGTACATTACTATATACTTTGATTGTGCAATCACTGTTAAAAGTGATTGCAGTTGTGTAAGAACCGCTTTTTACAATGGATATATCACTACTTGATAATGATATAAAATTATGCTTTCCAACTTTGGATGCAAGTAATCCAGTAAAAATTAGATCATGCCTATCGCTTTCTGGTTGTAATGCTAAAATCACAACGTAGTTATTATTTTTATCACTCAAATTATCAACGATAGAGACTAATTTTGTATTAATATCATAAACCAATGCACCATATTTTGGCAATTTTACTTTTTTAAAGTCTTCCAAAAGAATGTTTACATTTTTCCCGCTATAGAAATTAAGTGTTAAAACAGCTTTTACGTTATAGTACGGAATTAACGATATTGTTACTTCAAAATTTTCAAAATCGTTAATTTCGATTGCTGATACTGATGTGTTAAAATCAAAACTCCTGTATTTGTTACCTAAATCCTGTTTTAGCGAACTAGTTTCCGTCTCATATTTCTGGTCGATTTCATTGATCTGCTGCCGGACTGCCTCTCCTGCATTGGGATGTGTTTTTCCATTTCTGTCTACTCGGATATCTGCAAGCTCTGCATCACCTGACGTGGATCCAGATGGAAGTTTGGCCAGATTGTCAATTCGCTTTCGTTCTACTTCTATTTCTTTCTTTCGTTCGGTCGCTTCTTTTTCGTCTGCCGCTTTTCGTTCTGCAGTTTCTGAACCAGAGTAAGACACTAATTGTTCAACTAATGATGGGTGCTCATTCTGCTCTTCTTCATCAAAGAAAGGGATTGCACCGGTGCATTTTACTTTTTCTTTGAATGATATCAATGTTTTTTCTCCATCTATCACTCTGATTTGCAGCTCATTGTTTCCTGCTGCGAAGAAATTTCTATCAGGTGAAAATGTAATAGTATTATTAGATACTTCGCAAAGCATGGAATGCGGTTTTCTCATGCTGCCTTTGTACGCATAAGCTACTGCTGCCGCTGTTACCGGAATATTGTAATCTCTTACTGCGAATTCTAACGTTATCATATCCGTTCCTTGCGTCACTTCAATTGGAATTTTTATTGTATTTTTTAGCACATACACATCTCTTTTTATTGTATTCATTATCTTCTCCTTTTTAACCTGGAATCCATCTCACAATATACACACCTGTAGGAGCAGCTGCTCCACCTCCCGGAAGTCTTAGTATGCAATCCCATGGATAGTTGTAATATGACCTGCAGGCAATCTCCTGTCCAGTCTGATCTCCCGTCTGGCCTCCCGAAATTCCGCCAAATTCATTCTGACTTGCCTGCACTATCTGACCGTTTCCAATGCTCATCGCTGTATGATTCTGGATGTTCAGCAGAATGTCACCTCGCTGTACTCCATTTCCGTTAGATATATTGACTTGGCTTGTTACATCCTGAAAACCACAACTTGTGAACGCTGCATACATATTTCCAGTGTAAGACGCTCCCGCGTCCTTAACCTTGATTCCGGCCTGCTGCCACGCCGTAATCAATAACGACGAGCAATCATAGTCCGGTCCCCAGCGGTTATTCTGATCATAACCGTGACTGTTATCGTTGGCGATTCCGATTGCCCATTGCACGGCTGATTCAATCGCTTTCGAATTGGTATCGTACTGACTTAATAAGTTGTAATAATATCTTGCCTGCGTTCGTCTGGTGGATTCTACTTCAACACCGGCACGTTCAAAATTCTTCAGGAATGCGCTGGCCAAGTATTCTGGTGATTGTCCGGATGTCTTGAATGCGCTCCATGACATGTTGTATGATGCTGTTGGAATCCATTGACCAGTTGATGCTGATAACGCATCAATCCAATACAACTGTCCGTTCGGATCCGTGATTCCATAGCCGTTCGCTGTGGCCCAGTTCGTGTAATTAGTTGCCGGTGTCCACTGTACTAGACCGAATCCTCCGGAATAATTCCCTGCAATCAAGCTCTGCCATACTCCGGGATTAATATAGGACTCTGACTGCATGTTGCCAAGTATCCCGGCTATTGCATTCAGAGTCCATCCTTTTCCTGAAAAATATTTATATACTTCTGTTGCATTTGCATTCATCTGCGCTTGAGATAACGCAAAATTTCCTATCGTCCAACTCATTAGAATGTTCCTTCTTTCGTTTTTCCTCCAACTACGCGTCCATTAACGATATCTAAGTACGTACCATCCGAATATTCCGCTCTTCCAGTTTTGGCAGCATATCCTTTTCCGCCTTTCTGCACTTCCAGACTTTCCGCTGCTTCTGTTAGTTTCGATGATGCTCTCAATATAACGTCTCCAAATTGTGCTCTTAGAGCATTTGCACTTAGTGAAAGATATTTCGAAACACTCGTGCCTTGTTCCGGATATATCATAATTCCTACTTGTCCTCCTATAGAGCCTGCGCGGATATGTGCTATATAACTTCCATTCTTGAAATCTAGCGCGCCTTCTGTCAATGTTGCCGTCTGACTTCCATCTGCATTCGAGCATATGTATTTTCCTTTCGCATATACTCCATCCTTATCGAGTCGAACAATTTCGTTTCCTTTTCCATCCAGCACTTTGGCCACACCATTTCCATTGTCGGTCCCGCCAAGTTCTAATGTCCCTCCCTTGATTCGATCTGCTAACATCGTTCCTGCAACGATGAAATCTGCAAAAAAACCTTGTCCTGTTCCGAATGTGCTCCATTCCCAGTCTCGCCCATCTGCGGTTCGTTTTGATGCAATTTCAAACCCAAGCGTCCCGATACACATTGCTCCGAACGTCGGTGACGAAGGATCTAGGTCTTCAAACATCACTGCTCTTACGGCTTGTTTTTGTGCTACAGTTGATTGAGCTTTGAGTTGTGCTTTCACTCCATTGATGATTCCCATCACCTGCTGTCCAATCAGAGTTCCATCTGTGCGAATTGTTTGATCCACCCTATTTATTACTGATGATATTTCCGCGAAGCAATCATATCGAATTTCACCTATTGTAACGGCTCGAACTCGCTTTTGAACACTATCGTATTCAATTCCTATTGCCCTTGAATCCGTTGTAACTTCCAACACACTATGTTTACAATGTATCGTATCTCCTAGAGATATTTCTTCCAGCTTTTTTACGTCTTCATACAATTCTGAATTTTGCAGTAAATCAATATCTACAGATATGCTTACTGATGGCTTGTCCAGTCCTTTTGCGTATTGTTCCTGACATTTCGCTGTCAATGCTGCTTTTAATTCATCTTGCGTGTTACAGATTACAATATTGTTTTCTGCATCACTTTCTTGTTCATCTGCCTGCATTTTTACATCCTCAAATGTCATTACTCCATACTGGACAATCGGATATTTATCAATTAGTTCCGAATCTACCCACGGAGCATCTCCTTCTATCATGTATCCGTTATACGCTTTTGGAATGATACGTGTTACAACATCCTGCATATTTATAGTTTCTTGTAATCCTTTGTCCGAAATATTTTTTCCATATAAAATCTGTACTCCATTGTCTTTTCCTATCCGTTCATTGATAATCACTTTGTAATTGTCAAAACATATTTCGCCGCCCCAACGATTTACAAATGAATTTTCATCTTCTCCATTAATAGCCTCCATCAAATTTTTTGTAACATAATAAGCTGTTGCTTTCGATGTGATATTCGATTCTCCTTTGTATTTTGAATTTGATGCAGTCATTATGTCCAAAGCCTCTTGTCCGCTTTTTTCTGTTGGTCTTACATCTAATAACATACAGTCTTTTTTTGAGTCAAAAAAAATCGGGTACATTGTTGCTTCAATGCCCGACATCTTTTTTATCACTTTCTTTATTCGAAATAATTGTATTCCATTAAACGAAGGCAATTTCACAACTGCATCTTCTTGAATATATCTCCACCTTCCCTCAGAATCGATTTCATGAGTCATAGTCGCTGTCCATACAGCATTTATACTTGCTGTTATAACTGCTGCTTTTGGAAATAATGTCATATCTCCGTTTGAATCGTAATTTATATTATCTTTTTTATAAATTTGTATCATGTATACCTCCAATTTGGCTGTATCTTTAAATCAAATCCTTGTGTGATTGTTATCTCGTTTTCCCCCTCCAGCAGATACATTTCCTCGTAGTCACCTGATATGCTCGTATTTTTCAACATCCCGTTTGACTGATATGCGAGCATTCGATCTGTATCAATAATTATCTCATCTTTAACAGTCGCTTTCAAAAGATTTCCATTAACACTAAGTGCGCAGGTTCCATTTCCTCTTATTTTGTACACAGGATGTGCTATACCATAAGAATTCCACAACACTTCAACAACGGAGTATTCTTTTAAACCATCTTGTAGATAGCTCATACCATCCTGCAATACAAAGGTTGCCATAAAACTTCCTATGCGTCTGCTTTCCCTATTATTTTCTCCTATTGTCACTTCTGATACTTTGTAAAAGCATTCTGGATCATCCGAAAAAACTAATTTTTTATTTTTAGCCGAAAGCCATTTTTGAATTACTCTCCATTGTTCCATCCATTTTTCACTGCTTTCGGACCTATAATTCATTTCAATTTCTATCTTTGTTTCATCTTCGCTACTTGCCGGAACCGATGGATATCCTTTTAAATACACTCCTAAGTCTGAGGCTTTGATTTGGTTAAACTCTATGTCTCTATGCATTCTAATACCCTCTTGCCATTCTTACCGACTGTACATGATTTGTTATTTTTTGTACTGTCATGTCTGCCATTGCATTTCCTATATTCTCTTCTCCCACATACACTTCGGCTACCAAAGATAATTTCGAAAGAGCTTCTTTCAATGCGTCCAGAGAGATGTCTGTTCTTCCAGAATTTTGTTTTTCTCCTGCAAGGTTACTGTTTGCATTAATTCCGGTAATTTCTGGAATTTGCATGCTTTTGCTTATCATTTGATTTACATCATCCATTCGATTTTCGTATCCGACACCAAACCCTTCCGCTGTAAATTTACCCAATTCTTCAAATACTTTCGATGGCGAATGAATTTTTAATTTCGTTTTTGTTTCTTTTATGGCCTGTGCACACATATATGCTGTTGCCGAAATAACCTCTGATGTTCCTGCTCGAATTCCGTTTGCCAACCCTCTATCCATATTAATTCCATCTTGATATAAAGTTCTATCGTTTAACGCATCTTTTGCTTTTTTCTCTATCTTCTTTGACATAGTTTTCGTAACAGAAACCACATCACTTGCTTTGTCAGAAATTCCATTCACAAGGCCTTGTGTAACATTTTCACCAATCTTGTAAAATACTTTAGACGGTGAATGAATATCTAATGCTTCTTTTGTCCCTTCTGTCGTAGCATCTCCGATATCTCCTCCTGCTTCTTTTGCTTGATCTTTTACCGTTTTTATTCCATTCACAAGACCGTATACAGTATCTGTTCCAAATTCTTTCATGAGTTCGTTTACATGATCTCGTCCACCATTCAACGCAACTGTGTATTCCTCTATCATTCCCTCTACACTTGAGTTGATGCCTTCTTTCATGCTTAATGATTGTGACCACAGTGTGTTTGCTTGTTGTAGTTGCTCATCTGTCATATCAACAAAAGCCTGAACATAGCTCGAGCCTTGTGGTCCCATTTCTTGCAACTGATCCAGAATACCCTGGTTAACGCCACGCTCTACCAGAGTTGTCAAGTTGTCCGCCCAATTAGTAACTCCGGTTATCTGTGATTGCATATTTTCAAGCAATTTTTCTGAAGATATGTCTGTTCCACTATTGAATTCTTCAAACATATTCATTTGACTTTCTAAGACATCCGATACTTTCTTTTGCATATCTGTATAACTTTCTGTTATAACCTGAATTGCTGCCGCATTGGATTCGGCTGCTGCCGTCTGAGCATCTGCATTTGTCTTTGTAGCATCAGAGTTCTCATTTGTCGCACTCGTTACTTCATCCCAGCCTATTTCATACTGTTCCAAATACTCTTGTACTGCAGATATTTCCCCTTTTAAATCTTCCTGTTTTTGCTTATTTTCTTCAGATGCCTCCGTATTTTCTCTTTGTGCTTTGACCACATCTTTTACAGCCCAGTATAAACCCATTTGTGCTGATGTAGCAGTTCCCGCGCGTTCTACTTCTGCTTCTGAAATCTTTTTGTCTAACTCTTCCTTTTCATTTGCAAGTTTGATTGCTTCGATTTCCAGCTCCGACCGCTTTTTTATAAGCTCGATTGCATATTCTTTCGCCGCTTGGATTTCGATCTCTCTTTGACTATTCTCTAGATATGCTTCTAGTTCTTCATTCGTCATATTCAGTTTGCCGGCTTGCTCATCATATGCAAGATTTAGATCTGGAACTAATTCATTTAACTCTGCAATATAACTTTGCATTACGGAGTTCTCTTCGTTTGTACGCTCTGTTTTTTGTGCAAGTTTCTCGATTCTGGCACTTAATGTTTCTGCGTACTCTCCTTGTGCTCTCATTTCTGCAGTACTGTTTTTATACGTACTTATCGTTTCTTCTGTCGCATCCGCTACCTCTTTTGCAGATTCGCAAACTTTTTGATTTCTCTCAATTAGTTGTTTGTCCGATTCCGATGCCGTGTCCACGTTGCTTGCATACATTGCAAGCGCTGTTCCTGCTGCTACTGCAACTGTTGCTATTAAAACAAATGGGTTGGCATTTGCCGCCGCGTTAAACAGTGTCGTAGCTGTCGTCGCTCCCTCCGTTGCTGTTGTAAATGCTGCCTGTGTCGCTTTTGCCGCCACAACCGCTCCCTGATATAGTTCTACGGCTTTTGCAGCTGTCTTGTATGCAATTGCCCCGGCTCCCAATCCAGTTACCAATGGGAGTAATGTATCCATGTTATCAATCACTGCATCTAATCCTTTTTCCATCTTAGGAAGTGCTTTTTCAGCAATTGGCGTGGCAACTTTCATTTGAAATTTTCTTCCAAGTGTCTCAAATCTTGCTCCAAGATCATCATATTTTATTTTTTTGATGTCTTCCATAGTTCCTTGAACATTTTCGTATGTGTCATTCAGATTATTCAAAGAAGTGATAACACTCATTGCATTATCTTCTCCAAGAGCGCTCCAGGTATTACTCGCAGTTGTAAGTGCCTCCTGCTGATTTTCTGCATTTGCAAGATCATTAATGACTGATTTAAATACATCTTTTGCAGTAACTTTGCCGATTTTCCACTCTTCATATAAATTTCTGGTTTCAGCTGAAAATGACATTAGGTTATCTTCAATTCTTCCATCGGCCAGCGAAATTGTAAATTCTTTTACAAAATCATTTACTTTATCCAAGTTATATGCACCCGAATCCAGTCCGTTTTGCAGGATTGTAAACATCTCTTCTGCCGAAAATCCTGCCTGTGCCCACAACTGGCTATACTCTGTTAAATTGTCCGCCAGTTCTCCGGATTTATCTAATCCGTTTTGGGCACCTTTTGCCATTAAATCAAACGCCTTTTCCGATGTCACTCCCATGTTATCTACCAGCGCATCAACACCTCGAATTGTTTCACTAAGGTCCATATCGAACACATCTCGCATAGCAATTCCGTTTTCTGTAACTTGCTTTAGATTGTCTGCATCTATTTCACCGGTATATCTTTTTACAAGCGCCATGCTATCAGCAACATCACTGATATTATCTCCAAAATTGTCGCTATACAAATCACTCATTGTCGATTTGTATTTTTTCATTTCCGCCGTTGTTGCTCCTGTGCTTGACTGTAACTGTCGTTCAGCAGACTCCATATCTAAGAGAGCTGTTGTTGCCTTAGATACCGAATCTTTCACTACATTGGTCATTGTATTAACAAGATTCGTTTTTACAACTGTGCCAAAATCAATCGTTACGGTCTCAGCCTCTTTTACTTTTTTTCCAAACTTATCGATAGAAGTCGCGCATTGATCTGTAGCTTCTTCAGCTTCTTTTATATACTGCTCGTTCTCTCTTACTGCTGCTGTTGCTTTTATTACCTGTGTTTTTGCCGTGTTGAGTTTTGTCTCCCAGTCTTTTATACGGTTGCCGGCAGTTTGATAGTTGTCCTCTCCTTTTTTTATCGCTGCATTTACTTCATCTAATGCTGATTGTTCATTTTTCAGTTGTTGCTCAAGCGCTTTTACCGACTCTTTCTGTTGTTTAATTTCTGAAGCGGAAGCCTTGCCAGACCTAGTCATGATGTCTAATTTATCTGTTGCCTCTCCATATGCATACTTTAAATCTGTTACTTTTTTTGCTTGTTTTTCCTGCTCCGAATTTAACTTTTCAAGACCATCTGCAACTTTATCGTATTCTCTTTTTGAATGCTCTAAGGCTTTCTGTACAGCTTCCTCTTTTGCTTTTTGTTCATCTAACACACGTGTTAATACATCGTGTTTCTTCCTAAGTGATTCAAGCGAGTTTGCCTGTCCGGTGCACTCCGCTTTTACTAAGCTCATTTCTGATTTCAGCGTCGCTAACGATTTATTACAGTTTGTTACATTCTGTCTAAATTCTTTTTCCCCATCCAGAGCAATAAGTGCTCCGATTTTCTTTACTGCCATTTTATTCTCACCACTTTTCTGCATAAGAAAAGAGAGCCTGTTTTCAAGCTCTCCATTATTTTTTCTTTTTAATTGTTCCGACAGGAATATGTTTTACTTTATCCCAAATCATCTTTGAAATTCCAATCATAACGACCAATACGCTTATCATTGGTTCCCAAATTACCAACGCAATAACAATTATCACTGCGACAATTAACAATATCAATTTTGTTTTTGCACTCATTTCTTCCTCACCATCCTTATATATATATTACTTTATTTACAGCTATAAGTCTAGTAAAGATGTCCTTTTTTTCTCCTGAAATATTGTTCTTGTCATCTGCATATTATGTAGCCATTTGAAATGTTCGAACAACTCCTGCCATTTTCCTAAATACATCTTCGATATTTCTTTTTCTGTATACCCAATTTGAAGTCCTATAAACACGATCCACGCAAAATCAATCTGTGTATTTTCTTCTATAATTCCGTCTGAGTCTGCGTGGTCTCTTCGTTTTTTGGTGTAAGGCATCTGTAAAATTCATCATGAAGTTCTCTGGCCAAATCCATTATTTTTCTATTCGTTGCCAGTCTTACCACTTGATCTCTTGTGTATTTTTTCGCTTCTCGTTTTTCATTGTCCGCAGAAATCATCTCGCCCTCCTGAATCACCCAAAATAAGAAGTCGTTTACATATTTAATTCTCGGCATTTTCCCTTTTATTTTAGGTTTTTTCAAAACTTCTCCATTCTCATCTGTCTTTTCCTCAATAATTTCCTTTCCATTTTTATCGAGTGCTTTCTCCCAAGTTAAAATATCGTCTTCGAATGCTTCAATCGAACCATATTTCTCTTGTATTTTCTCTAGTATAGCGATATCGCATTTTATAGGATATTGCTTCTCTCCTAATTTAATTTTATTTAAATCTTCAAACATCTTTATTCTCCTCCTGTAAGTTCAGCATTTGTTTTTGCTGACATGTCCGTCAACCATTTCTTTACTTCCGTCTCTGTATCAAAGATCCTCCTTTCACGCCATTCACCGCTGTCCAATGCAACTGCCTGACCCGATACACTTGGTGTCTGGTATTCAATCGTGTCCCCTTTGGTTTTATATGACTCTTCACCTTCCGTAAACTTCACTTTGTAGATCCACATTCCAATATATTTCTTTTTGCCATCTACTTTTTCTGGGACATATACTCCAAATCCCACATAATTTGCTTCATCAGAATCCTTGTCCTTTATTGTTTTTTTATCCTCTGTAACTTCATGTCCAAACATAACACTGTGTGCTTCAATTGGCAGTGTTGTTGTGTTCATCGTAACATCTGCATAAGTAAATTCCTTATCATACTCCGCTTTGCTGTCATCACCATACAGTGATCCTTCTGCGTACTGCGGTGAAATGCTTACTTCAATTGCTTTTCCACAAGTAAAAGCGTTTGTATACTTTACAGAACCTTCGCTTTCATCTAATTTTGCAATCGTTGGTTTTGCTAATCCAATGTATGCCATATTTTATTCCTCCTCTTCTATATCACACTCAAATATAATGTGACGTGTATCGTTTTCTTTTAATATTGTTACTTCAGGATAAGTAAACCCCTCTTTAAAAAGAGCTTTGCTTATCCTATTTTTTTCTGATATAAAATTTTCTCGATATGGTAAAAAGAAATGTACTTGTACGCTTGCAACCACAACCTCTATACTGTCATCTGCAAAAAGTGTTGCTCTTTCGTCTGCATAATTAAATGTAAAATACTTTTTCTTTTCTCCTCGATAAATATCCGGTTCATATGGATATCCAAATTCTTTTATTGCACTTACTATTTTTTCAAAAGCACTCACCTTTGTGTCTCCCTGTCATATACTTCCTGCATCTTCTTTAGGACCTCTTCTTCCGCTGTGTGTACAGCTTTCGACAGGACAGGTCTTGCAGCTTCACGCCCTGTTCCATATTCCAAATACGCTAGTTTTTCCATGTTACGTACACCTTTTCTATCTTTCCCAGTCGGTCGTACTGCAAGATAATATCCACTTTTTGTTCGCTCTGCTCCTGTTGACTTAATAGATTTGGCCATGTCTCCAGTATCTCTATGCTTTTCTACTTGCTTTACTACCTCTTTTTTTAGAATTGGTTCTGCCTCTTCCAACATCATTGGTGCGATTCTCTCAACATCTAGATAACTCAATTCATCCATCAAGTCATCTATTCCTTGAATATCAAATTTCGCCATCCGTTCTCCTTTCGCAAGATAATGTAATTTTCATAGACTTGTCTTTTCTGAATGTTCTTCTTATATCAAATATTTCTTCCGTTGACTCATCAACCAAATATCGTTCCCCATTATAATTGCATGCCATAATTTCCACGTTCTGATCAACGCTGTACCCTTTCTGTGCTGCAAGAATTTCATCATTTCTTGTTACGTCCTGAAAATTAGCCGGGATATGTTCTTTACGGAATATCTCATCTTCAATAAATCCCGCTTCATCCTGATTGCTTTTTTGCTTTCTCAGAAGCGATATACTTTTATTCCACATGTTACTCCTCCAGGGTCAACCGGAATACTTTTCTTTGATATAAATCCAGATATTTCTCCGTGTCTGTGCGGTCACTTCCCCAATATGCATTTACATATAAGGTGACTGCCGTTAATACATCTTCTCTTTCTGAATTTGCAAGAGCTTCATCAACTCCAGATGCTATCATATCTTGTTTGCAATCTTCAATGTACATCTGAATATCGTTATCGTAAATTTCTATCGCTTGTGCAATTCCTAATCTGGATTTTATTTTATCAATCATTTTTATCTCCTACTACTCCGCTCCGGTTACCTCCGCATCATCAATCACCAATTCGCCATTCACAAACGCCTCTTCATCCCATACTTTGCAGTCCTCTCTCTCTATTGCGCGATACAATGTAAGATCTTCCTCGAAAGCGTTCAGTTCTCCTGCTTGTGCGATATTTGAAGAAATGATAGAAAGTTTCTTCCTGTCAAAAAATCTAATTCCTTCCTTTAAATCTCCAATTATAAACGGAATCTTTCGTTTTCCTTTCGTTGCTGTATTCGATGGATAATCCTCATTTCCAATAACTTCAATCGGAACAATTGTTGCGCCGGCGCAAATACGAAGCTCCATTGGATTTGCTGGATTTGGCTGAAGAATATATTTTCCATCTACATCTTTTAATGTGTCCAGATACTGCAAGCCATCGTCATTAGTTACAACCTTCGATGTAGATTTAAACGCCGCTCCTAATTTAACATTCAATGCCTTTTTGATGTCATCCAATCCTTTTAATGTAGTTTTTCCCTTTGTATCGATCATCTGACGAATAATATTGTTTCTTGTCACACGGGATTCATCTCCAATCCACTCAATTAAAGTATTTGCAACGACTGCATCCGAATCTTCGAGCAGCTCATTGGTTACCGGAAAATATCCTGCGTATTTAGAAACTGCATAATCTAAGCGTTCAAACTTTGGTGTGTCTTTTTTAGGAATCTTTCCGCCCTCTCCCACTTTTGTAAAGCCAGTCTGTTGTGAACGTTTCTTGAAAGTCCTTGACCCCTTTTCTGTTGTAACAGGCTCTACTGTAACTAAATCAATCAGCGCTTTTTTCGACTCTCTGCGTTCATTAATCTTTGTCTGAATATCTTCCGGCACTGTATATCCACCATCTTCTTTTGAACCTTCTGACATATCGTTGGATACTCTAAATCCTGCCCTTGCTGCATTTGCGAATTCCTTGATTGAATCTTTCGTTTGCACTGGTGCAACCTTCTTTGTTACTGCTGAACCTTGTGAATTTACCGCATTCTTTACTCCACCCTTTACCTCTAAATCCAAGTCTTTTAATAAATTAAATTTATCTTGTAGTTCCTGTAATTCTGCCTTTTCTTTTTTTGCGTCTTCAAGGTTTCCCGAATCCGCCAAGTTTTTTACTTTTGCCTTTTTCTCGTTAATTGAGTTTAATAATTTCAATAATTCTTCGTTCATATTTCTTTTTTCCTTTCATACTCCATACATATCTAAATCATCAAGAAGTTCCTGTTTGATTTTTTCCGCTTCATCAGCTTCAGCCTTTTCTTTTAAAACTCTTTGTTTGATGTCCTCTGTTAATCTCAGGCCCGCAAATGAATTTGTTAATTGTACTCCTTCTCCTAAAATCCCATCTGCAAACCCCATCTCGATAGCCTGATTTGCAGTAAGCCATGTTTCTTTATCCATGATCCGCAAAATCTCTTCCGTTGTCTTTCCTGATTTTTCCGCGTAAGATTGTGCCATTGCAGCATTCATATCTTTTAATGCTCGTGCGTTCTTTTCATACAAATGATAATCACCACTCATTCTTCCACTCATGGATACATTATGAATCATAATCATCGCTACTGGACTAATTAGAACACTGGCTGCACCCATTGCCGCAACACCTGCTGCACTTCCTGCCAAACTATCTATTTCAACAACCGAGTTTTTATTTTTTCGAAGCAGTGTATAAATTTCTTGTCCTGCAAACACATCGCCTCCTCCACTGTTTACCGTGACTCGAAGCTCTTCTCCTTCTTCCAATGACTCTATGGCCGATTTAATATCATTTGGACATGTACTTTCCCATTCCAACCAGTCATAAATCCATTTGATGTCATTTGAGATAATATCTCCTCTAATTTCCGCTCGCTTCATCGCCTTCACCCCCTTTCATATATTGCGTTCCAACCATTGTTATTGGAATATAATTTCCGTTAACCATAAGCACATCGCCGCCTTCTTTTTCCGGAAGATCTAAATATCCTCTTGCCTCATTTGGTGTGTATACGCCGTTATTTACGGCTTTAGTCAAATTATTCATTTGAGTTTCACTGTCTGTTCGGAGAATTGCTTTCTCATTGAATTTATAGAAATACCCATCCTCCTTCTGCTTCGGAAGTAATAATTTATAATTAATTTCCTCTTCATATGCTTTTAATCGATAAGCCATTGTATCAACTAAAAAAGCCAGTTGCTGCGTTTCACTGTTCGCATAACTGGACTTTTCGTAATTATTTATTTGATTTGGCTTGATACCGAATGCACCGGCAATCTGTAAGGCCGAGTATTTTTTTAATTCAAAAAATTGCGCATCTGTCAGGTTCATTTTGAGCGGTGTTAATTGTAATCCGATTGGAACTGGGATTACCTTTCCGGCATTTTTTGAACCACTTAGTTCGCCTGCAAATCTCTTTTGCAGTTTTTTTCTTCTATCTTCGTCTAAATCGCCTGTGTACTGCATTGCCATACTCGCAGTCAATCCTTGCTCGTATAACTTATTCATAAACTTCTGACTTTCTAAAGCTCCGCCTATTGTATCATTTAAAATTTTCCGAACCGGTTGTCCCATAATCCCGTCTAATGTATACCACGTCTTAAAATGCATAACTTCGTAACTTCGAAATATATGGATTTCTCCATCGTATGGATCATTATATTGATAATAGATTTCTCCTTTTCCTCCAAATATTCCGACATCATCCATAAGTACCGATACATCACTGCTTTGCATCAACCACAAGCCAATTCTTTTATATTCTCCGCCAAAACCTTCTGATGTGAATCGGCTTTGTATCCATACATATGCATTTCCATAATGCTGACAATTCATCTCTACCGTACTCCAAAGAGATGTAGGTGTCATCAATGGGTTAGGGCGCACTGTCAAAAGTCTCGTTGCTTCATCCGGATCCGCTCTTATTTTTCCCTCTTCTGTTTCTTGATAATACTTCAACGGAAGTTTTCCCATTGTTTCGCTTAACATTTTTAAGCACGTATAATAGGTAACTTCGCCTACCAGATTCCGTTTTGTACCCGAAATTCCAAGCCACTCTAATAATTTTTCATCTTCCATATCAACCGATGGTGATATTAGTGCATTCCACGCCCCTTTTATTCTGTTCCAAATTTCCATTCTCACCATTCACTTTCTAAAAATTCATCTATTACATCCATAAAAGAATCCGTAAATTCATGATATAACGCTAACTTAAACGCACAAAGGATTGCATCCACTGGATCAATTCTCTTCGTCGTTGCATCTTTGTCTATTTTTATCAATCCTTGATTTTGTCGTATTACAGCATTACTCATGGAATAATTTAATAAAGGATTGTAAGTATAAACAATGTTTTTACAATATACTTGTTCTCTGAATCCCTGTGTGGATTCGTTTAATGATTTATGACTTTGAAATACTTCCTCAACTATAAATCCCTCTGTTGATAAATCCATCATTAATTTTGCTGCATTGGCTGGGTCGAAGCACAAACACTCAATCTCCCATTCATTTGTTTTACAAGTTTCTATTACATATCTCATAACGGCATTTTGATCAACAATCGGTGTATTGGTTACCGTCAAGAAACCTTGCCTTTCCCATGCATCGTAATCCACCTTATCCTTCGCTTTACGTTCTGCCAGTTTTTCTCTATTTGGGATAAATGAATGTGAATACACAATATACTTCACAATTTCTTCGCCTGTAGAATCATATTCCCCGGATAAATACGGAATCATAAATGCTACTGAAGTCAAATCCGTTTTCGCTGACATATCAAATCCCACATACACGCTTCTTTTTCGAATATCTATCGGGATTTCCTTTACCTCACACGCTCTCCATTTGGACATATCCATGTAACTATTTTCCTGCGCCTGTACCCAAACATTTAAGCATTTTGTCAAAAACGAGGTCATATGCTCTGGTATTTCTTTTGCAATCTTGTATTCTCCTCTTATTTTGTCTCTGCCTTCCTCGTATGTCATTCGAATCGGATTTGCCTTTTCCCATATGGCTTCATTTTCCAGATTTTCTATATTTTCATAGTCTTCTCTATCTAGTTCGCAAATATCTATCATATACTCATCGTTTTCTACATCCACATCCGGATCCAGTACTTTCGAACAGTATGTGTATTCTGTTACATAACACGGATAGGTTAAATCTACGCCTGCCGTTGTAATAATCATAAGCAGTGGTTCTTTTGTGTTTGCTCCGAGTCCGAGATCGTAAAATTCTGTTGTTTTATGCTGATGATATTCATCCAGAATCAATCCGGCCGGGTTTGTTCCATCTCCTGATTTTCCATCTTCTTTACTTAATGGTTTTATAAAACTTCCGGTTTTAATATGTGTAATAGAGTCTCTGGTCACATTGAATTTCTTACGCAATGGTGATCCACGTAGCATCAGCCCTGCTTCATTAAACACGATCTTCGACTGATCTCGCTTTACACCTGCAGTATACATTTCGTAAATCTCATTATCTTTTGTTGACATAACAGAAATTTCATATAATGCAACGCCTGCTTCTTCCTGTGATTTTGCGTTTTTTCTTGCAACTTCTGTGAACGTCTTCCGAAATCGTCGCATCCCATTCTTTTTTCGTTTCCATCCATAAATCTGACAGATTCTGAACTGCTGCCAGTTCGTTAAATGAATAGGTTTTCCAGCAAGTACTCCTTTGGAATGCCTTAAAAGTGCAAACCAATCTATAATATTCTGCGCAGCCTCTTCACTCCAGTAATAAGGATACTCCGGATCATTTTCAAACTTCTCCGCATCTGATAAAAATCTCTGGCATGCCCATTTATGCTTTTTACAACTAATAATTTCCCCATTGATGCATTTCTGCGAATAGCTTTTTATTCTTTCGTATACTTCCATCAAATTGCTCCAAACATTTCTGTAACGTTTTCCTCGGTCTTATTTCTCTTTGTAACCGCAGCTTTTAATCTCGAATCAATTGTAAGACCACACAGTGCTGCGAATTTTCTCATCTCGTTTGCATATTCTTTCTGGATTGTAACAAGCGGATTTTTTACAATAATCGTTCCGGTTCTCGTTTCACGCTCGATGCAATAATCCTGTTCTTTCAACTTTTCCGATACATCAATATAATTTGCATAAGCATTGCAGTAACCGCCCAGATTGGCATAATCCAAATTTCCAATAATCTCAATTTTCTTTAATTCTTTAACAATTCTGCGCCATTCTTTCTTTGCAACATCATTTACCAACCATTTTGGAGGCGTTTTTAATTGTTCTTGACCTGTTATGACAATGCTCTCTTCCTGTCTTCTGTTTTGCTTCTCAGCCTTGGTCAAATGGGCACTTTGCATATCTACAACTTTCCTTGTCTTTGACATTAAAATTCCTCCTTTCTGGCATTTTGCCAACTTTTTTATCTTATTCGGAGTTTTGCATGAGAAAGGGAGGACATGCGGTTGAATCATTTTGCCCAAAACTTTTATAACCGCCCCTACCCTTTCGTTCTGTACTCTCTTAACATTTTCTGTAACGTTCGCTGAGCCTTTTCCTTATCCTTTCGATACATCTGCTCTATCAAACTATGTGTATCATGATGCAGACTAATCAGGTTATCTATATCATTTCTCTTCGACCAATCATCTCGGAGTGGAATGATATGATGTGCTGTATCTGCTACAACAATTCTTCCTTCTGTCATGAATAGATAGACATCTATCTCTCCATCCTTTTCCAGTGCAGCATCTCGGCTTCCTCGCCATTCACTACTGTTGTAATACTTCTTGCTCTTCTGGTCTCTGCTGTATCTGTCATATTCTCTATGCCTATTCTTAATGCACGAACAGACATTCCCTGATTCTATTCGTTTGTGACACCTTGGACATCGTTTATAGATTGGCATTATATCACCTCTTTTCTATTACTAAATACAAAATATACTTTCAGATGTTATGGATCATACAGGACTCGAACCTGCGACATACCGGTTATGAGCCGGTCGCTCTAACCTACTGAGCTAATGATCCTAATTTGGGTTTATGTAACAAAATAGACAACCTGTCTTCAGATTGTCTATTTCTAGGTTTTGGTTTATGGGGTTTTAACGAGCCGTCGGTTTTCCGCCTTGGCTCATTGTAATTCTCTCACACATCTATACTGAACTTCAAGGAACTGTGTTAAATCATTTTGGTATTTTCAGATGTTCCAGTGCTTTTCCATGCAACTTATGTATCCATCTTTCAGTACACTCCATCTTTTCAGCAATTTCCCACCATCGAAGTCCTTTCACATATCTGTAGAATAGTACATCGTTCTCATCTTCATTCTTTACAGATTTAATTAGATTCTCAATTGAGATATAGGATTCTACGCATTTTTCTCTTTCTTGTTCAAGTCTCTTTTCCAACGTGTCAATTCTTGCAAGCTCATCAGATAAATCTTTCTGATTTCCGCTTCCATGTGGCATACCAGAATAATCAGTAGCCTTCACAGATGCTGCAAGTTCTCTCAACTCAGTAACTTCATCATCGATACGATTAATTCTCCTTCTATTGCTCCTATATCCCCTTAAATATTCCTTCTTCAGGTTATTTTCATTCTTTACATTATTTTCTTCCAGTCTCTGTTCCACCGGCATCTCCTCCAATCTTGTTATGCCCTGCTGCCGCCTCAAAACTAATCGAACGGCAACTCTTCTTCCAGTCCTTCCGGGATATTCATGAATCCGTTTTCGTCTACTTTCTCTTCTGGTTTTGGCTGCTGCCTTGATCTGTTCGCTTCACTCTCTGCTCTGCTTTCAGCAAATTCTTGTTCTTCTATTACAACCTCTGTGTAATATACCTTCCGGTTATCTTTATTTGTGTAGCTTCCAGTCTGGATACGACCGGAAACAGAAATTCTCATTCCCTGACGGAAATATTTTTCTGCAAATTCCGCTAAACGGCCAAAACCAACGCACGGAATAAAATCCGCGGTTGGTTCATTGTCTCTTTTGAATTTTCGGTCTACTGCTAATGTATATTTGGCGACTGCTGCCGAGTCATCTTGCGGATATCGCACATCTGGATCTCTTGTGAGTCGTCCGACTAATATCACCTTATTCACTGCTTCTCTCCTTCTATTCCATATTTATCTTGAATGTATCCCAATACGTCAAATGGTTGTCTTCGGAATGTTTGGATCGCTTTTTCCGGCGGTTTATCCTTTTCTTCCTTTGTATTTTGTTTCTTTCTGTTATCGTATACTTTGTTCCAATCGTTCATCTCTTTCCTCCTTTTTAGACGACATATTTCTTGTGTGCCTGTTCTAATTCATTTTCTGCTAAATCCAGATAGATTTGTGTTGTTTCCAAACTTTCATGACCTAGCATTTTAGATACCTGTTCAATTGGCATCCCTCTTCTAAGGGCCATTGTTGCACATGTCCGTCTAAATTTATGTGGATTCGCTCTTTCTACTCCTGCTTTTTTCGCTATTTTTCTCATCATGCATTCAATCGTTCCCTTGTCGCTGTAACCTTCCGATACATTCTGTGGATTTTTCCACCACTCTTTCAGATCTGATCGTTTTCGTACTTTGATATCTTTAACGTTGACACTATGAGGCAGTAAGTAAGGATTTGTATCTTTTCTTTGCTCCAGATATCTTTCCATTGCAAACTTTGCTCTTGCGTTCAGATATACATATCTTTCTTTCTCTCCTTTTCCATTCACTATGATTCTGTCTCCATCAATTTCGCTTGTCATAATCTGCACTAATTCGCTCACTCTGCATCCAGTTGATAACAGCACTTCAATGATCATTTTTTCTCTTTCACCTTCTGCTGCCGCTCTTAGTTTTTCAATTTCAAGCTCTGTAAGTGCTTCTTTTTTATTTTTTTCTATTTTGATTCGGTCAATTTTTGTCATCGGATTTCGCCTGATTTCCTCTTCCAGGTATAACCACGAGAAGAAACTTCCGAAGTTCCGTATCTCATTTCCGACTGTTGTTTTTGATACTTTGTCCTGTCGAATCCTTATGGCCATGTAGAATCTAATATCGTCTGCTGTAATATCGTCTACCGTCTTGCCTATTTTGTTTAGTATTGTTTGTATGCTTTGTCCGTAATAATTAAGCGTTCTATCTGTGCATCCTTTTACTTTTTTCGCAATCAAAAATTTTTTCAAAAGATATTCATTTCTATTTTCTTCGATTTGTGCAATTTCGGTACATCTACTTGTAATTTCTACATTGTTCAGTAGCATGTAGAAATCATATTTTGCTTCCGTTGAATCGATTCCATGTGATATAGCCCACGAAATCAGACTGTTTAGCACATCTTCTCTACAATCTCTTGTCTCTCCCATTTTGCATCACCTAATACATAATCAATCCTTTTTCCGCTGGGGTATACAACACTCTTTCCGGAGGATAGTATTTTCCATACGGAGTGCTTAATGTATCTCCTTGAACTACAATCGCCTTGATTCCAAGTAGGCTTAATTGTACGTATGTCATGTACACACCTTTCCAGTCAAGATCTTGTGCTGTAACTCTCATGCACCTCTGTGGATTAATTCCTCTGTCTTTCAGCACTCTTGCAGCTGCGATTATCATACCGCCACCGCCTGTTGATGGCTCGTTGATAATATACGGGTTTTCTTCGCTTACATCTTCCGGAATTGTGATTTGTGCTGTTAACAATGATATGTGGAACGGCGTGAAGAACTGTCCCGTTTGTTTCGCACCCCACGCCCCTTTCATGAAAACCGCACCAAGTACATCCTGTATTTCCTCTTCCAGTGAAGCAGCCAACATTCCGTTAAGCTCAATAAAATGTTTTATCATCTTGTCTCCGTGCTTTTTGACAATCTCTAAATACTGCCTTTCTCTATCTTGCCATATTTTCCCTTGTAAAATATCCGTTGAGTTGCTTATAGATAATGCAAGAGCTTTTATCCAGTCAGAGAAAATTTCATATCCTGAGTATGTTCCAGATATCGAAGTTATTTTCTTTACAATCTCATCTATCATCCAATTCCTTCTTTCTCTCTTGCTCCCTTCGAATGTCCTTCAATGCTTGAATGTAACCTCTTCTGTACATTATTCTCCCATATTCTCGTTCTCCTAAAATGCTTGTAGTTATGCAGACTATAACTCCAATACAGAATCCCGTAAAAGCTGTCATATTACATTTCTCCTTGTATTTCTATTATGTTTTTCCGCAGTTTCTTTCTCCTGCTTCAGTATCTTGATTGCTCTCTCCATGCCTTGGCTGAATGTATCATCATATTCTGCATCCAGGCAAGGTTCTACTTCTTTGGCGTACTCCTCGAAATCTGCATTAGCATATTCCTTCTCCTCTTCTAACTGGTCAATGACCTTATCTACATCGTAGATTTTTGGTTGTTCTACTACACTTTCTGGTACGTACTGATGTAGCCGTTCCAATTCTCGTTCGATAGAATCGTAGCAGAATTTAACAATTTCTCTTGTTGCTCTGTCGTTGTAGCATGCCAATGTTGTCTCTCTGTCCTCTTGCAATGTTTTCATTGCCTCGTCTTTTCTCATGTATCCCATAGTTCTTCATCCTTTCTTTTATCATTCTTCTTTATATGGTTCTGGTAATGGCATCCATGCATCTATCACTTCTGTTGTCCGCTTAAATATTCCTCCAAATACACCATCACCTGAATATCTCATTACTGTCACCTGACCGTGTGGAAGGCTTGCAAGTACATCAGTGTCCTTTTTCTGGCAATCCCTCGCTACACAGCGTCCAAGGGCTTTTCTGTTCTTCTTCGACTACGGTAAAATATTCATTTTTATATCTAGCAACCACGCTAAGGTAATATGAACTATAGCCAATGTAGCAGTGATTCTGTCCAATCGGTTTGTATTTTATTTCGTAATATGGTTCACCGCTCACCATCGTGACGATAATATCCAGCTCTGTTACTTTTATCTTTTTATTCATTAACCTTTCAAAGTAAAACTCAATCGGCTTTATGTCTTCTTTTATTATCCCGTATTTGCACATCAGTTTATAATTGAAATTCTTTCGCAAATTCTCATAGAGCTTAGTTGTCAAATTTTCTCGAAATTTTTCCAAACTAAATGTACTCTTGTAAAAGTTGCACGCCCGACAAGCTGGCATGTAATTCTCGATGCTATTAAGTTCCTCTTCGGTTAATTTTCCGTTACCAAATCGATACTTTTCAAAATCATGCTTATACACAGATTCGATATGATCCACCTGCATATCCTTATAATCCAACTCGCATCCGCAGTAAGCACATCGGTGATTGCATTTTTCGTATACCATCTGCCTGACTTTTGACGAAATCTTCTTTCTGCTACTCATTTTCTTCCTCCAAATAATTTTTCTTGAATTCCTGCATCCACTCTTCTCTTGTATGAGTTTTCTCATATTCTCTCTGAGCTTCTCTGCACAGCCACTCACGCATCTCTCTGCTTCCATGTACGCCCTCTTTCCCGGTTCCGTGATGCTTCAGGCATAGATATACTTTGATTCCTTCTCTTTCAGAATCTTTTCTTTGGCCACCTCCAAATACCGCATGGTGTTCTTGTGTTGGCTTATAACTCCAGTCGTTATACCGGTGTGCGCATATATAGCACACACCTTTGGTTGTTGGGAGGATTCTTTTCTTTTTTTGTGTCCTTTTTTTGTTTTTCCATGGTTTCTTTGGAAACATCAATCCATCATCCTTCGACAACTTGTATTTCCTCCCCATTTTCATCCACCTCTGCCATAAGCCATTGCTCCCAATGCCTTGGAGAAACAAGCGTTGAGTAGGTTGCCGAACGCATTTCGCTCAGTGAAGCTGCTATGTACAGTGCTGCTTTTATTGTGTTTAAGCTGTCTAAGTACTGTTTCCTGCTGCCATAGTAAACCTTGATTTCTTCCTGTTCCTCTTTCTCCTCTGCCGGATCCGGGCAATATTCCGGAAAATCTTTTTCGATATCCATTTGACCTGGCAAATTTTCATTGTTTGATTCCTCTTCAACCCTAATATCCTCTTGGGTTTTTGCGCCGGCGCAAATCTCAGGTTCTTCCGGTTTTGGCTCTTCCTGTTCTTCTTTCTCCTCTGGTCCTTTCTGAACAGTCTCGTTTTCCAGCGTTTCCGGTACGTTTCTCTCTGTTTCTGGCACGTTTTCTACTGTTTTGACTACGTTTTCCGGTGATTCGTTCACTTTTTCGGCTGTTTCAACTACATTTTCAGTTGTTTCATTCACTGTCTCGGTCTGCTCAAACCCTAATATTTTCTCGGGTTCTCCGAAATGTTCTTCCCATGTTCTGTTTCCGGCATCCGTAAAAATCTCTTCTGTTATCCCGAAGAACTCTTCCCAGCTCATTGTTTTTGGTCCGGATGTTCCAAATTGTTTAATTTTCAATTTGTCCTCGTAGAACATCATGAAATAAATACCATCTCTGAAGCTTCGATTTCCGGAAGGATTGACGATTTCCGCCATTCCTTCCAGATATCCCTCTTTCTTTTCATCACTTGCATATAATTCATTCAAGAGTTCTTTGTTTTGTTTCCAGAACTTCTCGATGAGTGAGTGATATTTTGATTCCGGTTCAACCAGCTCTACATTGACCGGTTCAGGCTTCTGATGTTCGAATTGCTTCAATTCCCTGATTGTTTCTCTTGTCGTGTTCTGTGTGATCAGCTCTATGTCATTGTCCGGAAGTGTCAACATCTCTGATAGTTTACTGCTGCCAAAATTTGCAAATTCTGGCCGGAGTCTGTCAGAATATCCCTCTACGGAATATCTTTCATTTATTTTGATGAATCTGGATACTGTTGATGCTGTCAAGCCATACTCTGCCTTAGCAAAATCTGCAATACTCTTGTATCCGTCTTTTTCGTATAGTTTTTCATCTGCTATTTTCCGGAGCTTGTAGCCAATCCGGACAAAGCTCTCTTGTACTCCTATCAAGTCCTTTTTCAGGCTTTCTTTCATGCTCATCCAATCATCCAGTGTCATTTGCACGTAATCCATGTGTTACCTCCTCTTTATGCTGTTTTTGGTATTGTTTCAGATTTCAGAAATTCCAGATAATTATCCAGCCATGCATCTATGTTTTTCTTGTCTGGTTTTGTATCTCTCTTGCCGTACCATTGTTTTATATACGGTCTCCCGGAATCTATTTCAACTGTTATGTATGGTTCTTTTGGTTTTTGCCTAAATCGCAGCATCAGGATGTAAGTTTCTCTGTTATTATGTTTCCGCAAATATCCATCGCCACCCACGCAGTGATGTAATAACCTTCCTTCCATCACTATCTCTTCTGCTGCCCTTGCCGGCCGGATAATATAATCATCGTCTTCGTAGTAATATTTCTTTCTAAGCTCTCGGTATATGTGTTTGATGTTCGGAAACCTTTCTGCTACTTCCCTAAAGCGCTTATCCATTTCCTCTTTGTGTGATTCCATAACCATCTGTTCGTGAGCTGCTCTTAGGTCTCTTGGGTATTGGTATATGGTGTTGTTTAGGTCGTACCCTCTTTGGATTCTCATACTCAGGTAATCCTTATATGTATCCGCTGTCTCCTTGATTGTTGCGATTGCTCCTGTGCACCCAGTTCCATACTCACAACCGGCATATCTTTTGATTCGATTTAATAGTTGTTGAATTGACATATATCTAGTCGCCGTTTCAATGTCTCCTTGACTTAATCCCGTTTCATGCAGATTTTCAATCTGTTCCTCTGTCCAATTTTGATTCATTCTTTTTTCTATCTGCATAATCCGTAAGAGTCCTATGTTTCCTCTGTTTTCGCACAGTTGCTTTACTCTTTCTTTCCTGATTCCCAAAAATTCATCCGGGCGATTTGCGTTTATACATGCAATAATTCCACATTCACAACTGATTAATTGTTTTACAATTCCAAACAGCTTTAATTTAACAAGCATTTCCATTTGCGGTATTTGCATGTATCGTTCCAGATAGTTGATCGGATTAATACTCTCTTCTTTTGCGTATTCCTCCAATGCGCTGTACTCAAATATTGTTCCCTGCGTCTCTTGGTAGGTTTCAAACATGATCGGAGCTTCTTTGATTGTTATATTATTCATTCCGGTTAAATTGCAGTCATCCCAAAAATCTGTTCCGGTATACGGATTATGCTTGTGGTAATCAATCTGTTTTTTCTTTCCCTCTTCGTAATATGCTCGTGCAATCTCTACTCCAGAAAGTTCTTCGCTTGCGCTATACATTACTGTTTTCGTTTCGCTTGCGATACACTGCAAATTCCATGTTTTACTGACTTCTATGTATCTCATCACCAGACCGTTATCTTTGTACTTTTGCCCTAAAAATAAGTGTATTGTCTGACTGTGACTTCCTTTTACTTTTCCTTGGCACTTGTATTCTCCATGCGCCCCGCACATTGGACAAATACCGATGCGGCCTTCAGTCGGCTCTTGGACGTATCTCTGGAACTGACTCTCGTAGGAAATTCCATTCTTCCATCTTGCATCTGTAACACCGCCGCAGCTACTGCAAGCAATTTCTGCCCTGCTCCCATGTTTTTTGTAGTAGAGATAATGTTTGTTATGCAGATAGATATCATTTGCCCGTTTCAAAATTTTCTTTTCCGGAAGTACCCTTGTATGTGTGATGCGGTCTTCCAAAGCCTTTTTGCGGCGCTCATATCTTCTGCTTTCTCTTTTTATTCTCTCTGCACTTGTGATATGGTCTTGATAGTTTTCGATGTGCTCCCACCATCTGTCTTCATTCCATACCGGTTTGCAGAATTTCTTCATCCTCTCCAAGTCTTCCTCACTTCTAAGGACGTTTTGCTTTTTTAGTTCCAGTGCACTTCCTCTATCCTCTGGATCGTTCCAGATCAACGGACCATTGTAATATTGGTCCGTCTTAATCTTTCCTCTCGACCATTGTTTCTTTTCCGGAAAATATGTTCCAAAATCTGTTTTCGTTAATACAATCCTTACTACCGGGACTTCTTTTTTTGTTTTCTGGTTTCGGTATACCTCTAAGAATAGATGCTTTTCATGGTCTACAATTTTAATTGCTGTCACTCCAATGTATTTCACGTCTTTTTTCTTGCTTACCTTGTCCAGCTTCAGAAATGGGATTTTTTCAATTGCTTTCTTTTTCATTTCAGGTAGTACTCCTTTATGATTTTTTTGGCTTGTCCCATCCCAGGAATGCCAAGCGTAACTCTTCCTGCTGTCACGCCTGCTGCCTTTAAGATATCTTTGTCTATCGGGATCTGGTTTTTGAACGACCAGCCGAGTAGTGCTGCAATGCACCCTTTCAGGCTTTTCCCTTTCTTTCGAACTGCCAGTGCGATTTTCGGCTGTGCCATACACTGTGCTTTGATGTATTCAACCCAATCCTGCATAATCTCTTTTGGCTTGAGTTCCTTACATTCTACTTCGATTTTCCCCAGTGCAGCGCTTTCAGCATCGCAGAGTTCCGGAAGATCTCCGGACAAATATAATGCAACAACGCATTCCTCGATTCCGTTTTCTGCTGCCATCTCTTTGAAGCTGTCGATATCCTGTTCATTGAACAGATTGTCCGCTAATTCATTAATTTCTTTGTAAGAATCCATTTCTCCGAATTTTTCAAACATTCTTTTTTCCTCCCAATCCTAGTGTTCTCTAGGGTTTCTTGCTTATTTCTTTAATTTTTCCATTAATTTGTCCATTTTTTGCAGATAGTCCGGCAAACTCTCGTAGTCATTAGGCTTTGCAGTTATTTTGTGCTCCCCTTTTACTTCAAGGTACTGCTGCCACAGATCTTTGTGCTTGACCTCTCCGCCACCTCTCTTAATCCACTCGCTTCTCTGCCAACGTTCTGGATTGTCACTATTGAGCATGTTGCGAACAAATACGCAGTCTGTATGTATCGTCACTTCGCAAGGTTGATTGAGAGCGCATAAACCGCATATAATCGCCTGTAGAACTAATCTGTTATAAGTTGTATTTTTTTCATACCCTACTACCGGTCTCGAAACAGGGCCGTCTCTTGCGACATACTCTACGATTGCCGCATAATACCCAATCTCTACCTTTAGATTCTTCGTTGAGGCTTTGGTGTATATTGTTACTTTTTTCATGAATCAAATCCTCCTGTTCAGTCGTATCATTGTATATTGCCGGTATCTGTATCCCGTCACCGGGTTGATACCCTCATGGATCTTGGCAATGTAATATCCCTTTTTAGGTTTTGGTTCTTCTTTCCATCTCTGGAGCTTGTCAACCTTAGGCTGCGGTAATGGCATATTACGACTCGTGTTATAATTTGCCTTGCTAAGTCTCGGTTTTCCCAGTTTCCCGTTTTTCTTTTCCTCGGTGGTATGTTCATCCTTGGTCATGTAGTTGGACAGCTTTGTGAAATCCTCGTCATAGTATTGGCTATTTTTGATTTTTATGGACCATGTACCGCCATGTTTCCATGCTCTCTGAATGATGCTCGCTGTGTCTCCAATCTCATTGATAACCAGATGGATGTGCCAAGCTCCCTTTGTGCCTTTTTCTATGTTCCTGATCCAGAAAACCTCATATCCTCTCTTCTTGAACTCGTGTCTCACATATCTCATGGCTTTCTGAAAATCTTTCAACGCTACCTGCATATCCGGTGGCCTGTTTCTCACTTCATATGTCCAGGTTGCAAGGATGTCTCCTTCGCTGAAATACTCTAGCATTCTCTGTCTGCATCTCTTAGCTTTGTTCTGAGCATTGACTGTCCTCATCTGTTCCTCTGTTGGTTTGGCTCTTTTCGCTCTCCCTGTTCCTGGACCTCCATACCTGCCATCATGGAACTCTTCTATATCGATGATATCTCCCTGTCTGAATCTGTACCTCTTTCTCTTTACCATAGCCTCTGTGTCCTATCTTTAATATCTTTATCAAGTGTTACAAGGGCTTCTTTCGCCCTCCAATTTCTTGACATATTAGGCCCGCCATGATATTATATCTATAGTCTTTAACGCCTATGGCGGACCTGCTGGTATTTGCAGATACCAGCTTTTTTATTGTCGTTTTTTATTCCACGAGTATGTATCCCGATTTCCCGTGTTCCCTACATTTTTCTGCTGCATATCTTTCTGCATCCTCTTCTGTTCCTCTACAACTGTCGATTCCACTATTATCCGTCCAACGAATTGTCCATACGTGTTCTCTTTTTTCACTTCTGGATATCTCCCGGATCATTCCTTTAATATCCGTTTCATCTACTGTGATTGTCTTATCATAATGATCTAACCTGCAGCTAATCCTCATTGTCGGTCGGTTGCAGAACATCTCCAGATATGCAATTACCCATTGTCCCTCCTGATTGGAAAATCGTAACCAATAAGCATCTGCTCTGTTTGCTTTTTCGTATACCGTGTTCTCGATCCGTGGTAATGTGTACGGGCAGTATTTCTTTATCAGCTCGTAAAGCTGGGCCTTATTTACTTTTATCGTTCTCATTCCGTTATTCCTCCGAAAAACTATAAAATGCTACGCAGCACATATCATCTATGTATCCCATCAACTTTAGGATTCTTTCTTCTTTATCATTGCTTTTGCCTTTAAACAATCTGCTGTATTTGAACTCGTCAAAATTATCGAGGATCGTCTCTGCCATATCGTAGAGTGTGTTGTTGGTTGCGGTAGTGCAGCAACAATCGCCAAAGTATGGTACTATGGTCTGGTCGTATAATCTTTCAAGTTCTTTTACTCCTTCGATTTGTAGGAAAATTTCTACTTTTCTCCGATCGATGAGCGTAGTTTTAGTTATAGTTTTTCTGTTCATCTCAATCCTCCTTGATATTAGCTAGCGTAAACAATGTAATCCATGCTGTTGCTAGTGTCCCTGCTTCCAGCAACAGCATTCCATTCGTTCCCGGAAGTCCTATTGTTCCTAATACTTTTAACAGTATCCATGCTGCTAGACATGTTATTGTTATTAAGCCGAAGTTTTTCGCCTTTTTCACAAACTTATCCACTGTTACTTCTCCTTTCTTTTGAATCCATGATTGTTCATCACTTCATCTAATCTTGCATCTATCATTTCTCTTACTTTTTGCTGCTCCAGGTCATCTTGTAGATACAATTCTCCATTGATTCTGATTTTCTTGACAATCTGCAATCCACAGCTTTTCATTTCAATCTCCTCCTTTTTTCAATATATGATGCACGGATTGTACTTTTTTCGTGCTCATATCTAATATGGAAGATTCAATTGTGTGAAGCGTTTTTTGTTTCAGCCTACTTTCTTCTCCACACATCCTTCTCTCTGTTCTGCCTCCTGTTGACACATTAGTAAAATGTTTGCAGCGTTTGTCAATGCTAGAATTCCTGGTAAGTCAATCTGTTTTGCCATGCTCACCATGTTCTTAATCTCCATTTCTTTTCTTCTAAGTTCATCGTATGTTCCACCTCTTTCTCTTGTAATAATTGTTTGTTTCTCCTATACTTTTTGTACAGGCTCCCGCCAGAGCCAAGTACAAACGAAAGGAGAATTGTAATGAAACCTATAACTGATATTTCTCAAGTTAAGACTGTCTATTCTGACTGTATGGCTTCCATCCAGAATCAGATAGGCCAATCTGACATTGATGCCGATACAAAATTTTTACTTGATTCAATTTCTCAGCAAACTGCATATGTTTTGTCCAGCATTATTGAATATCTTGAGAATCAATAGTCTCTAATCCTATAGCCTCTTTACCGCATTTCTCCACTTCAATTTTTATTTCTGTTGGAATGCGGTAAAGAATTTTTTTAGCTTCCTCTATTAATCTTTCTACCTCTTCCATATCTTGAATAACTTGATCTTTTCCCGTTATTGTCACTCGCATCTTTCTCACCCCACTTTCTTCTCATTCTCTACGCAGATTACAAAACCTGTCACCAGTCCAAGAACCTCGCCTTTTCTCTCTGGTGGTACTCGCTTTAATAGTTCAGCGAATTCTTTTGAATCATCTTTTTTTCTTTTGAACGCTTTCTACATGCACTGTGTTCTTCATGATTGCACCTTCTTTCTCTTGTATTTGTTATCCAATTCTCCTATACTCTTTTTATAAGCTCCTTGCGGAGCCAAATATTTTACTTACAAAGGAGATTCTTATGAAACGTAATTTTTTAGTTCACCACTTGAATGATGGACATTCTTCTCCGGAAGACATAATGTTTGCTAGTTCTTGTCCTTGCTGCGGCATTACTTTGCTCCCTACTCCTCTTTACGCTGTTTGTATTGATTATGAAGATGAGGATGATAATATCATTTATCTTCTCAATTATTGCGAAAACTGCAATGAATGTTTTATTTCTAGTCATCCCTTTGACCCATACAATGATTACAGCTACTCTTTTGGAAGTAGTTCTCCTGCAAAAGCTGTAGACTGCTCTTTCTCTTCTGCTATCTCTGAGCTTTCTAGTAACTTTGTAAAAATTTACAAACAGTCTTATAAGGCAGAAGTCTTGGGATTAGACACCATTTGTGGAATGGGTTATCGCAAAGCTATTGAATTTTTAATTAAGGACTACATACTTTACAAAGATCCTTCCTTAAAGGATTCTGTTGCGAAACTTCAGCTTATGCCTTGTATCAAAAATTACATTCATGATGAGCGTCTTGTTACTCTTGCTTGTGCGTCCGCTTGGCTTGGCAATGACGAAACGCATTATGAGAAAAGGCATCCCGACTATGATCTTAATAATTTGAGAATTTTCATTAATGCATTTGTCACATTTGTTGATGCCGACCTCGCTTATGAATCTGCTAAGCAACTCGTTTCTAAATAGAGTTTTTTGCAGGTCTTACACCTTCTCCCATATAAGTTTCTTCCGACAGAAGTTCTCCATCTAAAGTCCAATATCTTGTGATTCTGCATATTGGACTTTCTTTTGTTCCTTTCCCTTCAACAGTTTCTGTTCTAATAACCTGTACAACTTCTGCTTTCATTCTCGCTGAGTTCATCTTCCTCACCCTACTTTCTTCTCCAGATTCTCTCCCCTTGCTTCTACCTCTCGCTGATGCGCCAGTAGTGTGGTGGCATCTCTTATCAATAGGTAAATACCCGTCAAATCAATCTGCTCTGCTATGCCCACCATCCTCTTGATTTCCTGTTTTTTCTTTTCTTCTAAGTTCATCATGTGTTTCACCTCTTTCTCTTGTAATAATTGTTTGTTTCTCCTATACTTTCCTTACAGGCGCCGCCATGCCGAGTATATATGAAAGGAGTGTTTGTTTATGAAGCTAAATCCCGAACATGTACGTAGTATTCTCTTTTTTCTCGAAGACCATCTGTCAATAAATTCGGAACTGGAAGTTTCAACAATTGACATCTATGATCTGAAAGAATCTCTCGACTGTCCCATCGGGGAAATAGCCAATACTTTGCTCGTCCTTGAGGATGCTGATTTCATCCGACTTTCCCGCTATAGTACCGATAACAGTATTGAAGATATCAGTGTTTATCGTATTACTTATTCTGGTTATGAATTTATTGAACATATTCGCCCCGAAACTGTATGGGACAAAGTCAAAAGTGTTGGGGCTAATGTTGGAACGCTTTCTATCGACATAATTTCACAGATAGCGGTCAACGTTATTTCACAATTGATTAACGGCCAGTTACATCTTTAATCGAATTTTTTACAACAAAGCCAATACATTCTTTCATTTCTTCATTTGTTGGATGTTTGTATTGGTTTTGTTCGTTATAATAGATTAATGCAAGTGTTGAAACCTTCCATTTTATCCATTTGACAGTTGCTATGAGTGCTATTACCACTAATAAAGCCTTCATCTTTCTCACCCCACTTTCTTCTCATTCTCTACGCAGATTACAAAACCTGTCACCAATCCAAGAACCTCGCCTTTTCTCTCCGGTGGTACTCACTTTAATAATTCAGCGAATTCTTTTGAATCATCTTTTTTCTTTTGAATATTTTCTGTAGATACTGCGTTGTTCTTCATACTTACACCTTCTTTCTTCTTGTATTTGTTGTCTGATTTCCCTATACTCTATGTACAGGCATTGCCATGCCGAGTACATAAGAAAGGAGTCTTTTATGGCAAATTCAAATTTTCTAAGCAAAGACTCTTTGAAGTTACTGAAGCATTTTTCAAAAGTCACTTCAATCTCACCACCAGAGTCCAATAATCTCTCCGAAGATTGTCTTTATCAGCTACACGATTTCGGATTTATTGATTTTTCTCCACGTGTAATCGATATTGATACAATGTCTTGCGAATACACTTATACCATCACCGAAAGTGGAAAAGGTTACCTCCACCATATTAAAAACGAATCTCTTAAAAAATGGGTTCCTTATGGCATTACCACTACCCTCTCCGTTTTTGCTCTTCTGAAGTCTTATGGACACGGAATTGATGATATTATCCTTTGGTGTATGCAACAATTAATGCAATTATTGAAATAATCGTAGGGATCCATGGGTGTCGTTCTGGGAACGATGCCCAAATTTTATTTCCTTTCATTTTCTCACCTCGCTTTGTTCTAAAAGTTCCTTGCAAGAACATAATAGTTCATTTTTCTAACATTGTCAATTCTTTTTTGTTCGTTAAATGAACTTTCTGTCTTGATTTTTATATTTTGCTGTGCTATAGTCGATTTATAGAAAGTGAGGTGATTACCTTGACACAAGGCGAAAGAGTTCGTTTTATTAGAAAAAATTCAAATATTAACTTAACATTAGAAAAATTTGGTGAGCGTATAGGTTTAAGAAAGAGTTCGCTGAGCCAGATTGAGAACGATATCAACGCCCTTACAGATTCGAATATTAAAGCTATATGTCGAGAATTCAATGTAAACGAAAATTGGCTTCGGACAGGAGAAGGAGAAATGTTCGAACAGATGACAGAGCAACAGAAGATTTTGAAATATACCGCTCTGTTATTGAAAGATAAGGATTCCGCTGTTGCAAACGCTATCCAGACATTAATCGTAACTTATGAACAGTTGGATGATACAAGCAAGGCAACATTAGAAAAGATTGCTCTGCAATACATTGAGAATTTAAAAAAGAGCCAGTAAAAAACTGACTCTTCATAATTACTTCTCTAGGTAGTTCTGGATAAATATAAGTACTTCTCGTACTTTCTCCGGCGATTGCCTTTGAAGTAATTCAACAATAAAGTTGATATCTCGTTGTTTCGTGTAATCATCTTTATTCATATGTATCCCTCCCAGCAGCAAGAACACGTTCGAAATTCCTAATTAGATAATACAACACGTATTATTTGAAATCAATACATTTCCGAACATTTGTTCTATTTTGTTTGTCTTACACTTATATGACAATCTTACTGCTGGAAACTTATGGGATTTTTTACAATCGTCCACTATAGTGGACACTTATTTGTAATCTGATTCATATAGGTCTGATATTTTACATTTTAGACCTGCTGCCAGTTTCTCCAGCGTATGGAGTGTTGGATTTGAACCCTCTGGCATCGTTTTATGAATCGTTGATTTGGCCAGTCCTGTCATTATCGACACCTGGCGCACAGATAATTCTCTTTCGTACATGATTTTAGATAATAGTATTTTCATACTACTATTTTGCTTGATTATGTAGGAATTATATCTGGAATTTTATGGTATAACCACTTCGGCGTTTATACATGGTACAGTGTTTTTTGAATTGAAGCGAAGATAAGAAAGGAATGAGAAACACTTATGGATTTGGAAAACTCGAAAGATAACGAACTCTCCTCGGATATTTCCGTAGAAACTAATGACACAAGTTCCGATGGTTCCGATAATATCGTTGTTGATTCTATAAGCGATGATAGTTTTGACGATCTCGAGAATAAAATCTATGCGAATACGGACTATGAAGAACTTCCGCCTGCTAAGAATAGAAGCACTCCAACACCTCAGCCTAATGATGCCCCGCCAAAGAAATTGCATCTCGGCATTTGCTTTATGATAATTGTTTTGCTATTTCTTCTAATTTGGTGTGCACGCAATATTGATCCATTAATTAATGGTGCAAAAAATATTCATGCTATGTTTGTTAAGGAAAAGCCGGATGAAAACGCACTTGAAAACCTGACAATATATGTAGAAACAGCTACTATATATGATGTAGACACTTCTATACCGGTTAAACTTTCCGTTGCTCCAGCGACTGCGAACATTGATAATCTTGTTTGCGAAAGTTCTGGTGGCATATTTACTAAAGACGGGCAAGAATTATCTTTTAGTGCGGATTCAGACGGGATGTATATATTATGTGTTTCGTCCGGAAATATTAAAAGTAATGAAATCACGATCGAGGTTGAAGATAAAATTGCTAAAACGGAACGCGAAGATGCTGCGCAAAAAGAGGCGCAAGACAAAGCTGTTATAGATGCTCAAATTGCTGCTGCGCAAGCTCAAGCTCGACAAGAATCCGAATCTCAGCAATCATCAACATTTCAATCTCAGCAGCAAGCAATTCAACAACCGCAAACATCGTCTTATGTCGTAAATACAAGCACGGATAAGTTTCATAAGCCATCTTGTAGAGATGTAAGTAAAATTGCTCCAGAAAATTACTGGGCATATGATGGGACGCGAGATGATTTGATTAATCAAGGTTACTCTCCTTGCGGTCATTGTAACCCGTAAAATTAAAAACCGCCCCTGCGCCAACAGGAACGGCCTGGTGAACGAGAACACACGCCAATGTGCTCTCCAGGTTCTCTGAAGAGATACCTTATTCTTGATCCAATGAATATTGTATCATCTTCAAAGCAGTCTCGCAAGCGGAACACTTGTTCTTTGCTGGCTGTTATTTTTATATTTATTTTTCATAGATTTTAAAAAGGGGATGATAATATGGCTGAATTAGCAGTCAATCAATCGCAAGATTTTCGTATTGGAGCACTGTATATCCGTGTTTCTACGCACGATCAAGATGAGCTGTCTCCTGACGCTCAGAGCAGGCTTGGTCTTGAATACGCGAAATCTAATAATATTGTAATTCCAAAAGAATTCATTTTCGTTGAGAGCGTTTCTGGCCGCAAAGCAAAAAACAGGCGCGAATTTCAAAAGATGATAGGGATTGCGAAATCTCCGGAGCATCCGATTGATGTAATCGTTGTCTGGAAATTTTCCAGATTTGCTCGTAATCAGGAAGAATCCATTGTGTATAAGAGTATGCTCAAAAAAGACAATGTGGATGTTGTCAGCATCTCCGAGCCTCTTATTGATGGTCCTTTCGGTTCTCTTATTGAGAGAATCATTGAATGGATGGATGAATACTACTCTATCCGCTTGTCTGGTGAGGTTTTGCGAGGAATGGGAGAAAAAGCTCTTCGGAATGGATATCAGATTTCTCCGCCTCTTGGGTATTCGGCTGTTGGAAATGGCGATCCGTTTGTGATCAACGAGAAGGAATACGAGATTGTTGATTACATTTTCGAACAATTTGATCTGCACGATAAGGATTCTACCTCTATTGCTAGAAAATTGAATGAGCTTGGATATCGTAGTAAGCGTGGAACGTTTTTTGAGAAGCGGACAGTTGACAGAATCCTTCAAAATCCGTTTTATTATGGATTGGTTGTATGGAATGATACTTCTTTTTTAGGCTCTCACGAGGTCAGACTTGAAAAAGAACGTTATGATCAGCGTATGAAAAAGATTCAGCAGCGCCGCCGACCAATGAAGATGCGAAACGTTTCAACTTGTAAGCACTGGTTATCCGGAATCGTGAAATGCGGCTATTGTGGTGCTAGTATGAGTTATTCAAAAACCGGACACTCTCCGTTTTTCCAGTGCTGGAAGTACTCAAAAGGATATCATAGAGAGTCCTGCGGTATTTCCGAGAAAAAACTTATATCTGCTGTGTATGAGTATTTTGAAGATATTTTGAACGGATCGGATTTTTCTTATACTTATTGTGCTCCTGCTAATCCGGAATCTGAGGATAAGAAAAAATCTATCCTTGCCGAATTGGAGAAGTTAAGCACCCGTGAAGAGCGAATTAAAATGGCGTTCGAAAACGAGATTGATACATTAGAGGAATATGCAGAAAATAAAAAGCGTTTGAAGGAGAGTAGATCTGCGCTAAAGAAGCAGCTTGAAGAATTACAAAATGTTCCTCAAGATCCTGTTCTTAAAAAGGAGGAAGCTCTCTCCAAGGTACAGAATGTATACGATGTGATAACGGATCCGGATATCGATTATGAGACAAAAGGAAGCATGATTCGGGATATCATAGAATCCATTACATATGATAAGGATAGCCAAAAACTTGAGTTTGTTTTTTATATGACATAAGCGAAAACCGCGTGTTTGTGCGGTTTTCTGCTGTGTTATAGGTTACATCCTTTTGGTGGGCTTGTGAGATAGTTGTCTTTCATCCATGTTTTACGCATTATTGCACAACTGGAAGTGATCAGAAAGACTATGCAAATCAATTTTTGCAAATGTTATATGTTACTGACATCTGGACCACCAAATTGCGATATTATGACTTGCGCAATCTTTGGGTTAGTTTGAGTAATTTTAACAGGATACTGTAATCTTTTTTCATAACTCCACATTTAGCATCCTCCTTCCTGCCATGGCCAAGGTTCATTTATCCAGTTCCATTTTTCACAATCAGATTGTACAGCAGTATCAATTGTTAGTGGACCATAATATTTTGCATACTCTTTTAAAGCTTCATTCCGCATATAACTATATTCTCTAAAATAAGCCAAAGCTTCTCCATCCCATGGATGTGTATCTAAATATAACTTTACATCATCAACTGCAAAACTGATTTCATAAATTTTATTTAACAAATCTCTTCTACATGGACATGCTGTCATCGATTGCATCCTCCTTTCCCTCGAAAAGGTTTGTCTAATTTTTCAAATATTGTTCCTCGTTGAAATCCTTTTTGAATATCATATACCTTTTCCCATTTTTGCCAAGGAACATATGCCATCGCAATTGGTAAATCGAATAAAACATCTTGTTCTCTTTGACAAGGACACGCCTGATTTACACAAGAAGTGTAATTTGAATTAAAATATCCTTGACGTTGATACCGCATATTATTGGAAGTATTTATCAATTTAATTCTCCCTTCAACATTTTCCAATATTAAGATATGAAAAAAAAGAAAAAGGGTTCCGAAAGCAAACTACTTTCGTAACCCTATCTATTATTTAGAAGATTTTCCAAGTTTCACATCTACTGTTTTTTCGGTCCATTCTCCATTGTTTTCAGGAACTTGAATTGTTACGGATACCGTTTTTCCACTTTCATAGTATCCTAACTCTTTCTGTAGTTCCTCCATACTATTAACTGTTGTTCCGTTCAGTGCTGTAATAACATTACCTTTTGTAATGCCAGCTTCTTCTGCCCCGCCGCCTTTTACAATTTCAGCAACATAAACACCTGTAGGCATATTATATTTTTCAGCACTTTCTTCTGTTACATCATATCCTTTTACACCAAGGTATCCTTTTTTCTCTTCAGAAACCTTATGTTTTGTTTCTTGATTCATCAGATTATCAATAATGTCAGAAACATCACTAATCGGTATTGCATATCCCATTCCTTCAACTGTTGTACTTGCCAATTTAGAAGAATTAATACCAATCACTTCGCCATTTGCATTTACAAGAGGACCGCCACTATTTCCAGGATTGATTGCAGCATCTGTCTGAATTAATTTTACACCGGTTTCTTCAGTCTCACCTGTTTGCTCATTAGTTGTAGTACTTTCTCTATTTACTGCACTGATAACACCTGTCGTAACTGACTGTCCATATCCCATAGCATTTCCAATTGCAATAGCTGGCTCACCAACCTGAAGAGCTGTTGAATCTCCTAAAGTTGCAACCGCGATTTTTTCCATTGTTTCCGAAGAAATCTGATCCAATGGGACAGCAATCACAGCAAGATCATGCTCTGAATCCGTTCCTTTTACATCCGCATCCACACTTGTATCATCATCAAATGTAACCGTTAGGGATTCGTTATCGGCAATTACATGATTGTTTGTCACAATAAGAAGCTCATTATCTGTTTTCGCAATAATGATTCCGGTTCCGCAACTTTCGCTCTGATATTGAGATGTTTGTCCCCAAAAATTCTGCACTTCCTGAACGCTCATATTCGTAATTGCAACAACTGACGGCATTACATCATTGACAATTGAAGAAACATCTGAAGTTACAACACTGGATGATTTTGTAACAGCTGTCGTCGTTGTTTTTACATCACTATTTGAACTTTTATTTAATCCTAATATATTAGTTCCAATATAACTTGTTGATAAGAATACACCTGAAGAAACAATTCCAAAAATAATTGCTAATCCAATCACGGCTATCACTTTTGTTATTTTTTTCGGTTTTTTTGGGTGATTAGGTTCTCCCTGTGAATAATTATTTTGAAACTGGTTATCATCCGGATTATAATAATTATATTGATTTTCCATATCAGTTCCCTCTTTCTCTTGTATTTTATAATGATATAATAATCATTCTTTGTGATGATTTTGTGTTCAATGTATAAAAAAACTTTGTTTAACTAAATGACTCCTTTTCCAATAGCAAGATAACAACCCTATATTGTACTCTCGTTATTAGAAAAGGAGTTTTTATATACTTTCTTATTTTTTTCTACAAATCAATAAACTCTATATCATATTTTTTCTTAGAAGATTTTTTATTAGCTGCTTTTTTATTTTTCGTTTGTGGTAATGGTTTTGTTTCATATGATTCATCATCGTAATCATCAAATTCATCATAATCATCATACTCATCATACTCATCATCCATAAAAGCATCATGGTCTTCTTCCATGTAATCATCATATTCTATTTCATAGTCATCGTCTTTGCGTATAAATTGTTCGCGTGTTTTCTTTTTTGGCAAATCATTTTTTTCATCATAATCATCATATAATTGATTAAGTTCGTCCGTTACATTTCTTAATTTAGATGCTATAACAATAATTATGATCAACATAATTATGATAATTGCCACAATTATAATTGCAATTTTTAATAGATTATCTGACACTTCATTCTTAATCTGATCTAGTAGCTGTCCCTTCTCTTTTGTCTCCTCTGCTTTCTCAGAAGTACGCTCTACATATCTTTGATATGTTTTATCAGTTGTATCGTATTGATAAAAAGCAATCTGTCCAGAAGGTCCTAATGCATTTACCAGATAAAAATCTTTATTTTCGCTATCCTGCCATACTGGGAAAATTCGTCCATTTAAGTTCAAAGTTGTTTCACCAAAAGTCGCTGGTAGATTACTTGCATCAGCTTCTCCGAGTACATAAATATATTCGCTACTTGTTAACTGTACCTGATCCGCCTGTACAAAATGATTATCTGCCTCATCATACATTGCAAGTATCGGGTCACTTTCTTCAGATTTTAAATAGACAAATTTAATACCAGATACATCCTGTACAATTGCATTATATTCAGCAGAATTATAACTAATTGTATTTCTGGAAAATCCAACCGGAATTAATGCATCTGTAAAGTCATTATAAATAAAATACTGTACTCCTGACATTTCGATTACTGCATCTCCGCCTGTCGCCGAAACAGAAGTCTGTGTATCTGCTGCTCCAACTGTTACATTAACAGAATTCGGTGTTAAATACAAAGTCTCATCCGAGAAAAGATACGCTGTGGAATCAACAACCTGAAGTGTTGTGGTTCCTTCTGCAAGTGCCTTAAATATCATTGTATAGTTCAACTCTGTTTCTGCACCTGTTCCAGATGCAGACAAATGAACAACACCATCTTCTGCTGTTGCATTTGTTCCTCCTATAAATTCAAGAATCGAACTATCATAATTAACTGTTATATCCCCATCTCCAATTGGCTCACCACCTGCATTGATAGAAACTGGAACTGTAATCTCTCCGCCCACATTACCAGAAACGTCTGATATCTGCAATGTTCCCTCGGCAGCATAACTGACAATTCCATATGCCAAAAACATTGTCATTACTGTTATTAATAACAATTGTATTCTCTTAATCCTTCTTTTCATCAACTTGCATCCTCTCATTTGTATTTTTACCACATCTACTAGTATCCACCATTATCGTAATTATCACTTTGACCCAAATCATATCCATAGTTACCACTATAGTCTTGAGAACTATCATATCCCTGATTCGGGTCATAAGTTGAGCTGTCATCATAATTCACACCACTATCATCATATGTCTGATCATAATCGTATCCCTGATTATAATCATAACTTCCATTTTCATAAGAATCAGTACTGCTTCCAGAGCCTCCAGCCGAACTTATACTTTCAATCTCACTGCTAATTGCAGATAAAGTAGAGGATGGCGTATACTCATCTTCTCCAAATAAATATTGATGTAGAATTTTTACATTACTCTGTAAAGACAACGGAACAACAACATTTCCTGCATCTTCATAATCCATTGTATCCTTTGTTTCAGGAAAACCTGTTGTTTCAGCTAATTTGTATTTCTGAATATCTTTCGCATAGGCAAGAATTTCTGTCAAGGTAAAATTTGTCTCTACTTTTGAAAATACCTTATCAATAATTTTATTCAATGTTGCCAAATCAGCTTGTTGTGCCTTTTCTGCAACCTTTGTTAAGACTAATCTCTGTCGTTCTGCACGTTTATAATCATCTCCCGCAGTATAACGAATACGTGCATATGCCGTTGCTTGTACACCTGTCAGAGTTTGAAGACCTGGTTTTTCTACTGCCCATGTATCTACACCAGTATTTTCAATAATTTCAACAGAATACGAATTAAGATAGGGTATTTCCTCTTCTGTCACATCTATATCAACTCCTCCTAAAGCATCAATTACATCAACCAGTGCTGCAAAATCTACTGTAACATAATGCTGGATATCTAAATCCAAATTTTTATTCAACATTGCAACTGCATCCTCGGCCCCACCAAAAGAGTATGCCGCATTTGCCTTGTTATAAGTACCATCTTTTTGCTGAAGAAGCGTATCGCGATAAATTGATGAGATTTTAACTTCTTTTGTTTCTCTATTTAAACTAGCAACCATAATAGTGTCACTACGTTCTCCCATCTCTTCATCATTAGCTCTTTTATCCAAGCCAAACAAAGCAACATTTAAATAACCTGATTCATCGTAGGATAATTCATCAGAAATGTTAAGCGAATCTAAATCCAATTTTCCTACTTTAATTTTCCCCATTTTATTTCCAACATATGCAACACCTACGATGGCTGCAATAACAAAAATCAAAAGAATAACACATACTCCAACCAATACTTTTTTTCCTGTTGTCATTCCCTGTTTTTTTAGTTTTTTAGTTTTTCTGATATTTTGAGAAGATTTCTTACTTTTCTGTTTTCCATTCTTTCTTTGATTTGAGATAGAATGATTTTTTCTTTTAGCCATACTACTTCCTTTCTGACATTCAAGCTTACTCTTACTGTTTGATATCATACATTATTTTTGCTAAAACATCAATCTGTTTTTTCCCAGTACCTATGATTCATTGTACATAACTTAATCATCCACATTGGAAGTTTTTTATAATTTTTCCCCATACGATATCCCATATATTTAAATCCACTTTGAAAAATCAATTTAATAATTAACCATGGTTTTCTTATCTTAATCAGATATTCTATCGTATTTTTTACTAATCTAATTCCCTCCGATTCAGATTTCACGTTTTCAAATATTTCTGGATACTCAACCTGTGACACCGCAAGGTCAAAATTCCGATGAAATTGTTGTATGCAATTATAATTATGTGAATGAATTACTTTTGCATCTGCTACATATTTAATTTTATTTCCAGCTTGAATAATTTTTGCAGCCATAATCATATCTTCATTAAATATTATTTTTTCTTCAAAGCCGCCTAAAGATTCATAAACTGATTTACGATATGCCGCACATACATCTGAACAAAAGTAGGTTTTTATCCCAATTGCTTTTAAATCTGCAATAGATTTCACCTGACTTTCTTTGGGATAATTAAATGATCTTGTATATCGCTCAATCGTATTACATTCTTGATTCGGCAATTGTCTCGCATAGGTTACTGCAATAGCTTTATCCGTAAAGGGTTTCACCAATTCCTCTATCAAATATTCATTAGATGGAATAGCATCTTGCGTCATATAAACAATAATATCTGCATGTGATTCTATCGCCCCTTTATGTCTCGTTCCTCCATGGTCAAATTCTTTCTGTTCTATTTGTGTGATTTTAACAGAAGAAGAAATATTTTCTATTTCTTTTGGAAATACCCCCGTTTTCGTATCGATAATATGAATTCTATGAACCGGATAACTTTGCTTTAACAAGCGATTAATTAAAAGTACTAATGTCTCATCAGGTTTATAAGTTGGAATAATAACATCAACAACTTTTCTATTTTCACACATTTTTCTTATTCCTTTTCAAAATATTTATAATTTTATCTTTATCAATATAAATATACATCACACCAGTTATAATAATCCAAAACCATGTTGTTGGATTACTGAACCATGTTGTAAAAAAAGATAAACCTAAATAAATCGCCATTTCTCCATAAAATAGATAAGATATTGGATTATCTGATATCTTTACCCATGTTGTCATTTTTCTTGCAACAACGCCGAGAATCAACGCCAGTATTATTACTCCTATTATACCAAAATCATAGTAAGAATCATAGAACATTGTTAGTGTTGTCAATTCTTTTTTTGTAATATAAATAGGGGAAGATACAACTTGTGGGAACACAAACTTCAATCCTGTTAATGCAAAAAATGGAAACAATGCTTTTATTCCCCAAGTATGTCTTGTTAAATCTTTTACTAAACAATTAAAGTTTTCATAATTATTGGCTACATAAATATATGGCTGCGATACAAAAATTGGAATGCTTTTATTCTTCATTTCAAAGATACTATTCAAATAAGAAACATTATGTCGTCTTGCAATTGAAAGTAGAATATAAACAGGAATAATAAGAATTATTGCCATAATCACAGTTTTCCATGTGAGGTGATGATACACCATAACATAGGTTACTGCTGCAAATCCAACTGCAAACAACAATTGAAAACGAGAAACACACAAAATTGGTATTGCAATAGCAACTATATTACACGTTACTATCAAAATGAGTTTAGCCAACTTTATTTTATCTATAAGTTTTGTATATAATACTGTCAGTGCTGGAATAAGTATACAACTAATTGTAAAATAATGTATCCCCGATACATGAAAATATGAATATGCATGCGGTTCTGGTGAAAACAGTGGAATAAAACCTACGACTACAATTTCAACTATAAAACAAACAACGGAAAATATAGTTAATACCATAATACAATTAAATATACGCTTGGCTTGTATAACTTTTTTTTGAAAGCTGCTTTCTTCTGGTATATTTTTCTGTTTTTTATGATTTCCCAAGTAATCATACGCAAAAAGGAAGCATACATAAGCTAAAAAGAAACACACCCATGTCATTATTTGCCAATCTGTTTGAAGTTTGCTTAATTGAAGACACGCAATCCCCTCTCCTGCAATCCATGACAAAGAAAACAATCCTCTCAAATCAGCAATTTGCTTTGTTTTTTTTACATTTACTATATATAGAATAATTCCAGTTGCAATCAGAATTCCACCTGATAAATAATACAAATGCACTTGTGAAAGTAAACAACTTATTACATATCCTATAAAATAAATTTGGTAATCAAAATATTTTTTTTGTTGACTCACTTGTCCCTTACTCCTATTTTATCTTAATATGCATTCTTATTAATAAATCCTTTAAGAAACGTTAACAGGATTATCTTAATATCAAATCCCAATGTCCAATTTTCAATATAATATAAATCATATTCTATACGTTTACGAATAGATGTATCTCCACGATATCCGTTCACCTGTGCCCATCCTGTCAATCCTGGTCTGACTTGATGTTTTATCATATATCGCGGAATCTCTTCTTTGAATTTTTCTACAAATAGTGGTCTCTCCGGACGAGGTCCGACAAGACTCATATCACCTTTTAATATATTGAACAATTGTGGTAGTTCATCAATACTTGTTTTTCGAATAAATTTTCCTATAGGTGTCACACGTGGATCATTTTTAACAGTCCATCCTTTTTTTTCATCTTTTTCTTTCTGTACAACCATAGAACGGAATTTGTACATATAAAACGGCTTATTCTTTAGTCCTATACGTTCCTGTTTAAAGATCAGTGGCCCCGGATCGGTTACTTTAATTATAATTGATACAACTAACATAACCGGAGAGAATAAAACAATTGCAACTAATGCTCCGAATATATCCATCGACCGTTTCATAAAACGATTGATCCAGTTATTTAAAGGCACATGTCTTATATTAATAACCGGAAGTCCTTGAATATCTTCTGTATAAGGTTTTGTAGGAATAATATTATTATAATCGGGAATAAACTTTGTATGAACTCCCGATTTTTCACACATATTGACAATTTTTCTTAATTTGTTATATTCGTCTAACCCCAATGTAATTACGATCTCATCAAGTTTATTTTCAGGAAGGATAATTTGTAAATCGTCTGTACAGCCAATTACATTAATCCCTTTATATTCTGAACCTATTTCAATACTGTCATCCAAAATTCCCCTTATTTGATATCCCCATTCAGGGTTTGCTTTGATTCGATCTATATATTCTTCTGCCGCATTACTATATCCTACTAAAATAATATGCTTTAGATTATACCCATTTTTTCGTATTTTACGTAATATTATACGTACTAAATTTCTTTCCAGAACTTCTCCAAATACATCAACTACACCGAACACAAAAAGCATTGTTCGAGATATATTAGGCTGTTTTATAACGTATAATACAACAATCAATGCCATAACACCGATTATATTTGCTTGTAGAATTCTCCACGCTTCCAGTCTTCTACCAAGAACCCGCTTAGGAACATACAGTTTAAAAATATAATATAGCATCAAAAATCCAGGAACAATCCCCCATAACCATTTCATATATTCCTGCAAAGACAGATACCATTCATCTAACTCAAATATACCACTCCGAAAACGAATATACCATGACAACGCATAAGCTAATATGATTACAATTCCATCTAGTACAACCTGAATTTGATTCAGCAATTTTTGATTTTCTTTAATCATTTTATTTTAACCTCTTATTTTTTACGTAATATATAATCTAATAAAGCATTCACCTAATTTTCTAATTACGCTATCTGCTATATAATACAACATTTTACTCTATTGAACAAGTAAAAACACTAATTTTACACACATTCCTTCATTGTTTCGTAACATTTATGTAAAAAATATAGTTTTTATAAATAATTTTGCTTTTTTATAGATTCTAAAAAAGAGATTTGTTATAATGCAATAAGATTATGCTTAAAAGTGAGGATATTATGAAAGTCACAATAATTATTCCAAATTATAATGGAAAACATTTTATGGAGCCCTGTTTAAAATCTTTAGAGGCACAAACATGTAAAGATTTTCAAATTCTTGTTGTTGATAATCATTCAACAGATGGAAGTCTTGAATATATGGAACAATATTATCCCGATATTGAAGTGATTGCTTTAAAAGAGAACTATGGATTCAGTACTGCTGTCAATACAGGTATACGTCATGCACAAACACCTTACGTAATTCTTTTAAATAACGATACTACTGTTGACGCCAATTATGTAGAAGCTATGATTCAGGCCATAGAAGAATCTCCTTCTATTTTTTCTGTCAGTAGTAAGATGATTCAAATGTATCATCCTGATCTCATTGACAGTGCCGGAGATTTGTATACCGTTCTTGGTTGGGGTGTATGTAGAGGTGCAGGTCGGTCTGTTCAGAATTACCAGAATACCGACAAGATTTTTTCAGCTTGTGCAGGAGCTGCCATTTATCGCAAAAAAGTTTTTGAAAAGATTGGTTATTTTGATGAGTCACATTTCGCTTATTTAGAAGATATTGATGTAGGTTATCGTGCAAAAATATATGGCTATCAAAACACTTATTGCCCTACAGCTCTTGTGTATCATGTTGGAAGCGGAACAAGCGGTTCTAAATACAATACTTTCAAAGTAAAGTTATCTGCAAGAAATAGTATTTGGCTAAATTATAAAAATATGCCATTCTTTCAGCTTTTATTAAATTTCATACCACTTGTCATCGGTTATTTTGTAAAATATTTATTTTTCTGTAAAATCAATTTTGGCGATGATTATAAGGCAGGATTAAAAGAAGGTTGGGAAAAACGTAAATCTTGCAATAAAGTTCCTTTCCGCATTAGACATCTTGGCAATTATATAAGAATCGAACTGGAGCTTATAAAAAATACTTTTTCTTATATTTCTGACTGGATTCAAAGGAAACTATTAAAAAACTAACTAAGGCAAATTTGGTTTTATATATTCCCTGCAAAATAAAAATCAGTACACGAATCAAATATCTCCGTGTACTGATTTTTATTTATTAATTAAATTTTCCCATAAATCCCGGATATTCCGCATGTCCGGTTGTAAAGACATCTCCATTTACTGTAATATGGATTTTATCACTTCCATACGCATCCAAAAATGTATTACAAATACTTCCTACAACATAGTATTCTGCTGAAGTACCTAACGTTTTAATATAAGTATTAAATTTATCAGAAAAATCCAACTCTAATAATTTTTCATTATCTTTTTCAAATTCTTTAAAACTTAAAAGCGAAACATCTACAGGAAGCACTCCCTTATCGACCAATGCTTTTAACACTTCATTTGACGATAATGATTCTACTGCCACCTCTTCACTTTCAAATCCAGAAGCATCAGCATTACTATAATATACTTTTATGTTGTTACCTGTTTGAACAGAAACATTTTGTTCATCTGGAATTTGCTGTTGCTCTCCCTCTTGTTTATCAGCATTTTCTTCCGTCGATACATCTTTATTTTGCTCTGTTTCATTAGTTGTTTCGACATCTTTTGTCTGTTCTGTTGAATTGGCTTTATTTTCTTTTGAATCTGCTGTTTTGCCACATCCTGAAATTAATGCCATCACAACAAGACCTATAATTATAAGTTTCCCTTTTTTCACTATTTATCGCCCCTTAACTTCAATTAAAATAATTTATTAGGATATATTCCTGTTTCAATTAAATTATTAATTGCATTGACTACATCCACTTTATCTTCTTTGTATGTCACTCCAAACCACTTATCTTTAGACTGCAATACACGAACTGATAACTTCTTTTCTTCCAAAAGCCCCCCTATAATTGTTGGAAGTAAGTATTCAGCTTTCAAATCTGTTGCATCCACATTTTCTAAAAACTCTACAAACCCATTTTCTAAAATAGTAAAGAAATCTGGGCGTAATCCCCACATGTTCATAGAAACCGGAGAATTCACATCAATTTTCTGATCTCCACTTTCGCTTTTAACAACAGCCCCATCTTCTGTTTTCTCGATATCGTGTGTTTCATTAATTTCTACCAACATATTAGATTCATTAACTTTGCACACTCCTCTTGTTACAGTTCCATTGTCACTCAAGGTATTTTTCAGTACGAAGCCCACCATACAGATTTCATCTTTCACGCTCTCTTTTGTTAAATAATCGTATGCTTCTTTAAATGCCTGTTTTCCATAATAATCATCTGCATTGATTACCAAAAACGGTGAATCCACAACATCTTTACAACACAAAATTGCCTGTCCTGTTCCCCATGGTTTTGTTCTTTCAGCAAATGTTTCTTGATATTTCTCCGGAATATCATCTAATTCTTGATATGCATAATCAACATCAATAACTTTTTCAATACGATTTCCAATTACTTCTTTAAAATCTTTTTCAAGATTTTTTCTAATTACAAATACGACCTTATCAAACCCAGCTTCCATTGCATCATAGATAGAATAGTCCATAATAATTTCACCGTTTGGTCCTACTGGCTCTAACTGTTTAATTCCTCCTCCAAATCTGCTCCCGATTCCTGCAGCCATAATTACCAATGTTGCTTTACTCATTTGTCTTCTTCCTCCTACTTTCTTTATGATTTTTAATTTAACAAGCCTATCATTCTCCCAAGCCAGCCTGCACAATTGCTATCATTTCCTCTAATGCTTTTTCTTCATCTTCTCCATCACAAACAATTGTAATTTCATCTCCGCTTTTAATACAGGCTCCCAATATGCTCAATACACTTTTTGCATTTGCTGTCAGTTCACCAGTCCTAGTCGCTTTTTCAATTGTAATCTTTGCGCCAAATTGCATGGCTGTTTTGCAAAATAAACCAGCGGGGCGTAAATGCAATCCTGTTGGATTTTTAATTATCACTTTTCCGCTTACCATTTTTTGCCTCCCTATTTTCCTCTTTTGTCTTATTATCAATCTTTGTTTGAACTATCTGTCGTCTTATTATCTATGCTGCTTGATTTTTCAGCTCCACTTTGGTCAGATACATCCGTCTTTTCTTTTAACATAATCCTTACACTCGGCTGCTCTGTCAGAGTTACTCCCGTAGCGGTTTCTATTGTCACTGGAACATCATACTCTCCTTCAGCTGTATAATTTTTCAAATCAATTGATGCTGCATTTTTTATATCTAATGTTGCAAGTTCCTGCTCTAAACCAGTAAATGTAAGTACCAGATCCTTCTCCGCTTCAAAAGAAACCTTAAATTTATCAGATAAATTTTTAACTTGTATTGATTCTACTGGTAATTCTATGGTTTTTGTTCCTTCTTGTTCAATTAGAATTGTTACAACTACATTGTTAGCTGTTTCATCAATCAAAGATACTTCTTTTGGAAGAAACGGAGTAATGTCAATCGTATATTCTTTTTTACCATGTTCATCTGTTATATCTATCTGGTCTGCCGGAATATTAATGCTATCTATCTCAGCTAAAACATCTTCTGTACCACAAATCTGTACACTTTCTGGTTCTACGGTCATTCCAGTATAAATATAACCTGCTTTCGGTTCCCCTGATACTGCAAAGTTTAAGCCTACATTTTTGGTATTCAGCATCTGGACATTTACGCTGATTCCTTTATCTCCAAGATTATTACTTAATTTTGTCTGATCTACGGCATTTCCATTTGAATCATAACATATCAATTCTGCATCTACAACATCACTCTCTGACATTCCTGATATATCTATCTTAGCCACAACTTTTTCAATACTATCAATCAGCGTTTCCGAGCCTCGCAATGTTACCTCTTTCGGATTTGTTGTCATTTCTCCAACCACATATCCGTCCCTAGGCGTTCCGCTCGTACTGACAGATATAGGAAATTTTTTTCCGGTGACATCTTGAATGTTAACTTCTATATTTCTCGGATTCGTATCTACAGATTGTATATTTGCTTCATACCCTTTTACTGTTGCAGTTATCGGAACCATATAAGTATTTACATCCATCTGACTCAAATCAGCAGTTGCTGAAATCGACTCTCCGCTAATTTTTGAAATCAAAGAACGTTTTGCATATACTGTTACATTTACTTTTTGAACATCATCTACAATTTGATATACTTTTCCTTTATTCGTAACAACATCATCATTTATTACAGTGATGGGAATATCTCTGTATACAGCACTTACAACTGGATCATCTACATTAACAACAATAACCCACAACAAGACTGCAAATAAAAACGCCATAATTTTCAAGCCTATATTTTTGGTCATATTATGCATCTTCATCTTTACGCCGTCCTTTCCGCAAAGAGAACTTTTTCGAATCACCATTTCTGTACTGAATCTGACACAATCGAGTGCCTAAGTAATCCGGAGTGACTCCGCGCACTAATTGTCCTCCCATTGCAACTGATACCTGTCCTGTTTCTTCTGAAACTACAATCACAAGAGCATCACACACTTCACTCATACCAAGTGCAGCTCGATGTCTTGTTCCAAAATCTTTACTTATTTGCATATTATCAGAAAGTGGCAAATAACATGTTGCTGATGTAATACGATTTCCTCTGATAATCACTGCTCCATCATGAAGTGGTGTATTATGTTCAAAAATATTAATTAAAACTTGCGGTGAAACCTTGCAATCTAATTCTATTCCTGTTTTTTCATATTCTGTCAAATGAATAGCCTGCTCTACTACGATTAATGCACCTGTTTTAACACGTCCCATATCAAAACAGGCTTTTACAATGCCATTCACGGTTTCATCAGAGAAACGTTGATTTTCTTTATTCTTATCAAACAAATTGATATTACTTAGAAGATTTTTTTCACCAAGCTTTTCCAATGCTCTTCTCAACTCTGGCTGAAAAACTACTACAGCTGCAATAGCAAGTACATTGATCGACTCTTTTGCCAAGAATAGAATCGTATGCATCTGAAAAATTGCTGCGAACAGAATAAAAAATCCAAGCATAAGCATTCCGCGTAACAGCATCCATGCTTTTGTATTTTTTATCCACAGCATAATCTCGTAAACAACAACCGCTATAATTAAAATCTCCACAATATCTGTGATGCCAACAGAAGGGAAGTATGATTCATGTATATATTTTTCCAAAAAAAGGGTTATCCAATGCTGCACATCATCACCTCCCAGAATTATCTTTACCGGCTACTACTTTTTAGCAGTATCATCAATTCCCAATTCTTTATTTAAACTTCTTGTTAAAAGCAAATCCTCTGCTCGTTCATTTCTACCATAATTATTTGTTGTTTCCTGTTTATCATTCTGCTCTATGGACTTCATCCCATCATTTTTCGCATCATTTGTCTGTCCTGTGATTTGTTTTACATTTTTTTCCGGTGCGGTAACTGCAACTTTTGGAACTGCTTTTACATAATAGTGATACTCATCATCTTCAAATTCCAAGTATTCTGTTCTGCTATAATCCACAGACAAAAATAAAACTTCAAACAACAACCCTACTATTATTGCAAGTATCCCATCAATCAGCATAGATGGGTATGCGATATGGATATTAAACACGACATTTCCAATTACACTGAGCGCTACTGCTGTAAGTACTCCTGCTACAGTTGCAATTTTCCATGCATGATCAATTGAACGAGTTCTCAGCCCGTATACAAGGAGTCCACAGACTATAACTATTACCATCATTAATATCATTTCTTTATTAGAGAAAAACTGTTTAACAAATTTCATCACCATAACTAACAGATTATGTGCCGCTTCTCCTTTAAAAGAAGTTGAACTAATCTTAACAATATGAACCATATAAAATGAAAAAGCTCCGCATACTGCTGAAATTAAATACAATGGTGTCCCTAACAATCCAATCCCAATTACTATGGCAAATGGGATTTTACATGCAAATCCAACCGCAGTTAACAGAATTAACCAAGCCTGGTCTGGTACAAACCGCAGATAAAATATGTACATCAAAAGGAAAAACACACCTGTTATTAACATGAGTCCCAATGACAAAGTATACATATGTGCTAAAATAAGTATTGTAGCTATCAGAGTCATCACTCCTAATGGCAAAAATGCACATATAAGCGCCAACCCAATTGTACAAATTGAAGTAGAAGCTATTTTCAAGAACCCTATATTTGAATTAATCATCCCAAATACTGCTATTCCCAAAGCGAATTGTAATATTCTGATAATATAAAAAGAATATTTTGCATATAATTTTTGAAATTGTTCTCTCCATACCAAAACTGTACTCATGACCTACGCTCCTTTTTTCCATAGTTTTCTAATTTGGACATATCTCTGTAATATCTTTTCACTCGTTGTTTTGCACGATTATGTTTCGATTTATAATAACTACTTGCACACACGCCGTAAATCACAAGAACTATAATATATCCAACAACAACAAGACCCGCTAAAATAAGCATCCTAATAATAGTAAGATTTTCAAAAAGTATGTCCATTCCACATATAACAGCTAAACCAACAATTATTGCATATCCTAATGTTATCCACAAAATTGTTATCAATGTATTTAAACTGATATAGTCTTTTTTATAATAACTGCTGATTTTTTGATCTTGTTTCGCATTGGTCTTTTCATACGAAGCCATACGAACCATTAATCGTATTCTTTTCTTATCCAGCATTTTACACCCTCCGATATTAACTATTCCAAAACATCATTTTAAGTATAGCATATACTCAGAGTCCTTGTCCAATGCTTATCGTTAAAAAGTAAACTTTTTGAGTCCCGGCCTTTTTCAATACCTTTGCAACCCTATCCATTGTGCTGCCAGTTGTATATATATCATCAATTAATAATACTTTATTTTTTACTTCCCATGTTTTTTTTACGCCAAATGCACCTTTGAGGTTTCTATTTCGCTCCATTGGATTTAATATTTTTTGAGGTTTTGTATTACGAATGCGAAATACAGCATTTTCATTTACCGGGATTCCTGATAAAATGCTGAGTTCTTTTGCAATCAGCAGTGCCTGGTTAAATCCTCTTTTTCTTTGTTTTGCTTTATGCAGTGGAATTGGAATAATTTCTTCAATTTCATTTCTATATATCCACTCCCCGTATCTTTTCATCATCTCTTCTGCAAAGATACTTGCATAATATCTCTTATTATGAAATTTAAATTGATAAATCCCTCTTGAAACAGGCTGTTTCTGAATCCACAATCCTCTTCCCTGATCAAATATATGCTTTTGTTTTGCACAATCCCGACAATATTCCTGCTCCATTGTTTCAACTGGCTTGCCACATTTCATGCATCTTGGTTCTTTTATATAGTGGATTTTCATTTTACAAAGATCGCAGATTTTTTGATTGGTAATATTACCACAGAAAGGACATCTAGGCGGGTAGACGATATCCAGAAATTTTAAAATTCCTGGATATGCTCCGCCAGACTTGTATAGCGATTTTGCTCGCTTTTGTTTTGTATCATATATTGAAATACGTCTTCACTCCCAACAATTGTCAAACATTTTTTTGCTCTGGTTACTGCAGTGTATAGTAAATTTCGATTATATAGTAATTTCGGTCCTTGCAATAACGGGATAATTACTGCCGGATATTCGCTTCCTTGCGATTTATGAACTGTGATCGCATATGCGAGTTCTAATTCTTCCGTTAACTCAAATGGATAATTTATCCTTCGATGTTCATCATATTCAACTTCCACTGTTCTGTTAAAGGTGTTGATTTCTGTTACGATTCCCATATCTCCATTAAATACGCCTTGCCCTTTATCAACTGCAATTCCATATTTCGTCCGCACTTCCCATTCTAGTTGATAGTTATTCTTTATCTGCATTACCTTGTCTCCCACACGGAAAATACGTCCGTTAATTTCTTCTTCTGCTTTCCCCGGCTCAGATGGATTTAAATATTTCTGCAAAATAATATTCAATCTTTCAACTCCAAGAAGCCCCTTTCGGGTTGGTGTCATTACCTGTATATCATTTTGTGATGCATTCACATACTTGGGTAATTTTTTCTGAATCAATGTCAGAATTACACGAATTATCGTATCTGCGTCCTGACGTTTCAAAAAGAAGAAATCACGACTTTTATTATCAAGAACAACTGGCTGTCCTGCGTTTATTTTATGTGCATTAACTACAATATCACTTTCTCCGGCCTGGCGGAAAATTTTAGTCAATGTAACTACATGAAAGCGTTCAGATAAAATAATATCTTTTAACACACTTCCTGCTCCAACCGATGGCAACTGATTCACATCTCCCACTAATACCAAACGCGTTCCCACAACAATTGCTGATAGCAACGCATTCATCAATGGTAAATCTACCATCGACATCTCATCAATGATAATCACATCCGCCTCTAAAGGATTCTCACGATTTCTCATAAAGCCATTAACATTACCTTCTTCTTCCGGATTTCCGCTCACCTCTAATAATCGATGGATCGTTTGTGCTTCATACCCGGTTGCTTCCGTCATACGTTTTGCCGCACGACCTGTTGGAGCAGCAAGCAAGATCTGCATACCTTCACTTTCAAAAAACTGTATCATGGTATTGATTGTAGTTGTCTTTCCAGTTCCAGGACCACCCGTTAAAACGATCAGACCATGCTTGATTGATTCGATCACTGCCTGATGCTGCATTGTATCTAACACAAGATTCTCACGCTCTTCCACCTTCTTAAGTCTTTTTTCTATCATACTTTCTGGCATAGGACAATCAATTGCTAACTCATTCAGCATCCTTGCAACATTTAATTCTAAATAGTAATAATGTGCCGGATAAACTCGGATCTCGCCATTTTTTTCTTTCATGACAGTCTTATGTTCTATACATAAATCCATAATATATTTTTCAACACTGTCGATTTCAATTCCAAGAATTTGCATTGCTTTTCTTGTCAACACTTCTTTCGGCAGGTAAATATGCCCTTCAGCTGTTGCTTGCTGCAGAACATAATAAAGGCCACTTCTTATACGAAAATCCGAATTTGCAGAAATACCTATTCTTGTTGCAATCTCGTCTGCAGTTTTGAATCCTACCCCTTCAATATTGTCTGCTAATTGATATGGGTTTTCTTCTAAAACCTGGTAGAGTTTTGTCCCGTAAAACTTGAATATCTTCACAGCAAGAGTCGTAGAAATCCCATATTTTTGCAAATATATCATTGCTTTTCGCATATCTTTCTTTTCTTCTACTTGTATTGCAATTTCTCGTGCTTTACGCTCGCTGATTCCTTTGATTTCGGCCAATCGTTCCGGCTCTTCCTCTATAATCCGAAATGTATCCTCTTTAAATTTCCGAACAATCCTGCCTGCCAGTGCAACCCCAAGACCTTTTATTGCTCCTGAACCAAGATATCTTTCGATTGACATCAAGTCCTCTGGTTCTTTTACTTTATAACTGCTGACCTTCAATTGTGTACCATACACATTATGCGTCACAAAATCACCTTCAATTTCCAGCAGTTCCCCTTCGTTAATAAGGTTAAAAGTACCAACGCATGTCACTTCGCCATCTGTTCCCTCTAAATTAAATACCGTATATCCATTTTCATTATTGCGAAATACAATATGCTCTACATACCCGGTTACTATTTCCATTTCTTTCGTTTCTCTCTTCTTATAATTCTCTGCTTCCACCAATATATTCAGCATACTGACCCGTTCCTACCGCAACTACCTTTAACGGATCTTCCGCTGTTATTGTATGAATCCCTGTTTTTTCTTCAATCAACTCTTCCAATCCTCTTAACATAGAGCCACCTCCGGTAAGAAGTATCCCTCTGTCCAGAACATCTGCGGATAATTCCGGTGGTGTCTGTTCCAATACAGAAATAACTGCTTCCACAATCTGACCACTTATCTCTTTTAAGGCTTCTTCTGTTTCGGAAGATGTTACTAAAACTGTCTTTGGCAATCCTGTCACCAGGTTTCTTCCTTTTACTTCCAATTTTTCAATTTCTGCCAGAGGATAGGTTGTACCAATTTTGATTTTTATCTCTTCTGCTGTACGATCCCCAATCAGTAAGTTATGTTTTTTTCTCATATAACGCACAATCGCTTCATCAAAATCATCTCCTGCGATTTTTATAGAAGTATTAACCACAGTTCCGCCTAAAGAAATAACAGCAATATCAGATGTTCCGCCTCCGACATCAACAATCATATTTCCACATGCCTTGGAAATATCAATCCCTGCTCCAATTGCTGCTGCAACCGGCTCTTCTATCAAATGAACTTCTCTTGCTCCGGCTGCAAATGTAGCTTCTTCCACTGCTTTCTTCTCTACTTCAGTAACTCCACTTGGAACACATATACAAATTCGTGGCTTTTTAAAAGTTCTTCGTCCCAGTGCTTTTAATATAAAATATTTAATCATCTTTTCTGTTATTGTATAATCAGAAATCACACCATGCCGAAGCGGACGAACCGCTATAATATTCCCCGGTGTACGGCCAAGCATCAATCTCGCTTCTTCTCCAATTGCTTTTACTTCATTTGTCTCCCTGTCATAGGCTACAACAGAAGGCTCTTTTAATACAACCCCTTTTCCTTTTACATAAACCAAAACACTTGCTGTCCCTAAATCAATTCCAATATCTACAGCCATGCAATAACTCCCTTTCGAACATTTAATATTTATATTCTTTCGTATCTTTCTATAATAACGTAATTCGCTGTAGAAGAACAGCTCTTTCTTATTTATTTTTTCTTAAGTATGGCATCTATATATTTTCCTGTGTATGATTTCTCATTCTGTGCTATTTCTTCCGGAGTTCCACAGACAACTACTGTTCCACCTTTATCTCCACCTTCCGGTCCGATATCTATGATATAATCAGCTGTTTTAATCACATCTAAATTATGTTCTATAACAATAACTGTATTCCCTTCAGCAGTCAATCTTTGTAATATTTCTGTTAATTTATGAACATCCGCAAAATGAAGTCCTGTCGTCGGTTCATCCAAAATGTATACTGTCTTTCCGGTACTTCTCTTACTTAGTTCAGTTGCGAGCTTAATTCGCTGTGCTTCTCCTCCGGATAATTCCGTAGAAGGCTGTCCTAATCTGATATAAGACAGACCAACATCATTCAAAGTTTCCATCTTCCTACGGATACTAGGAATATTTTCAAAAAATGTTACCGCTTCTTCTACTGTCATATTCAACACATCATAAATATTTTTCCCTTTATATTTCACATCCAACGTTTCTCTATTGTAACGCTTTCCTCCACATACTTCACATGGAACATATACATCTGGCAGAAAATGCATTTCAATCTTTAAGATTCCATCTCCGGAACAAGCTTCACATCGGCCTCCTTTTACATTGAAACTAAATCGCCCTTTTTTATATCCCCTCGCTTTTGCATCCGGGGTTGCCGCAAACAAATCCCGGATCAGATCAAACACTCCTGTATAAGTTGCTGGATTCGAACGCGGCGTTCTTCCAATTGGAGACTGATCAATGTTAATTACTTTATCAACTTGCTCCAATCCTTCAATTCTTTTATGTTTTCCCGGAATTGTTCTCGCACGATTGAGTTCTTTTGCAAGTTTTTTATACAAAATTTCATTTACAAGGGAACTTTTACCAGATCCAGATACTCCGGTTACACATGTCATAACTCCTAATGGAAATTTAACATCAATATTTTTTAAATTATTTTCCTGTGCACCAATAACCTTTAAATATCCTGTTGGCTTTCTTCTTTCTGTTGGAACAGGGATTCTCTTTCTCCCACTCAGATAATCTCCCGTAATAGAATTTTTACATTTCATTAATTCTTTCGCTGTTCCTATTGCAACGACCTGACCGCCATGTTCCCCTGCTCCCGGTCCGATATCCACAATGCAGTCTGCTGCAAGCATTGTATCCTCATCGTGTTCTACAACAATAAGAGAATTTCCCAGATCACGTAATCTTTTTAACGTTGCCAGCAATTTATCATTATCTCTTTGATGCAGACCGATACTTGGTTCATCCAAAATATATGCAACTCCTACAAGACCCGAGCCAATTTGAGTTGCAAGACGGATTCTCTGTGCCTCCCCTCCTGAAAGTGTTCCTGTTGCTCTTGATAATGTTAAATACTCTAATCCGACATCCATTAAAAATTGTATGCGTGCTTTGATTTCTTTTAATATTTGATCCCCAATTATATGTTGTGTCTTGCTTAAGACTAAATTATTCAAAAACTCTTGCAGACAATCAATAGATAATGCTGTTACTTCTGCAATATTTTTATCGCCTACAGTTACTGCCAATGCACTTTTTTTCAAACGTTGCCCTTTGCATTCCGAACACGGAGTAATATTCATAAATGTTTCGTATTCTGCTTTACTGCTTTCAGAATGTGTTTCACGGTATCTTCTCTCTACACTCTTGATTAAACCTTCAAATACGACATCATAGATTCCCTCTCCTCGCTGACCTTTATAGTATACTTTTATAGTTTTTCCATTGGTGCCATAAATTAGGATATCATGAATCTTCTTTGGATATTTGTCGAATGGTGTATCTAAATCAAAATCATATTCTTTACACAATGCGACAAGAATTGCATTCGTAAAACTATTCTTATCTGCACACGATTGCCATCCCATTACTGTAATCGCCCCTTCATTAATACTAAGTGAAGGGTCCGGAATCATCAACTCTTCCGAAAACTCCATCTTATATCCAAGTCCAAAACAAGCCGGACATGCCCCAAATGGATTATTAAAAGAAAAACTTCTTGGCTCAATTTCTTCTATGCTTATCCCACAATCCGGGCACGAAAAACTCTGACTAAAATTCATTGTTTCTCCATCTATGATATCTACGACTAATAGACCTTCCGCTAAGTTTAACACATTTTCAATCGAATCCGTCAGGCGCTTTTCAATACCCGGTTTTACAACAAGACGGTCTACTATAATTTCAATATTGTGTTTTATATTTTTATCTAACACAATATCTTCTGATAATTCATACATATTCCCATCAACACGGACACGGACATATCCGCTTTTTTTTGCACGTTCAAATAATTTTGTATGTGTTCCTTTACGTCCTCTTACAACCGGTGCCAATAACTGAATTTTCGTTTTCTCCGGCAACGCCATGATCTGATCTGCCATCTCATCTACTGACTGCTTTTTTATCTCTTTTCCACATTTTGGACAATGTGGAATCCCGATTCTTGCATACAAAAGTCGAAAATAATCATAAATTTCTGTCACTGTTCCAACTGTAGAACGTGGATTATGATTTGTAGATTTCTGATCAATTGAAATAGCAGGAGATAAGCCTTCTATACTTTCTACATCCGGTTTTTCCATCTGACCTAAGAACTGGCGTGCGTAAGATGACAAAGACTCCATATATCTACGTTGTCCCTCTGCATAAATCGTATCAAATGCAAGTGAAGATTTACCCGATCCGCTCAAACCAGTCAATACAACAAGCTCATTTCTCGGAATATCTACATCAATATTTTTTAAATTATTCTCATTTGCGCCTCGAATTTTAATATACTGTCTGGCGTCCATCTTTTTACCCATATTCTGTCTCCTACTGTCATTAATCCTCTATCTCATTGAATGCTTTTTTTAACTCTATAAGTTTATCTCGCAACTCTGCTGCAAGTTCAAAATTCAATTCTGCTGCTGCTTTTTTCATCTTCTTTGTAATACTTCCGATTAATTTCTCCAGTTCCTCTTTGCTCATAGATTCCGGATCTTTCTCAAGCTGTAATTCCGAAGTATCCACTTTCTTAGAAATGCTGATCAAATCTCGAACTGCTTTTTTAATTGTCTGAGGTGTGATTCCATTTTCCTCATTATATTTCATCTGAATTTCTCGACGTCTTTTTGTTTCTTCTATTGCCATTCTCATAGAATCGGTCACCGTATCAGCATACATAATAACATGACCTTCTGCATTTCTCGCCGCACGTCCTATCGTCTGTATCAATGAAGTCTCCGATCTCAAAAATCCTTCCTTATCTGCATCTAAAATTGCAACAAGTGTAATCTCCGGAATATCTAAGCCTTCTCGCAGCAAATTAATCCCGACCAATACATCAAAAACATCCATACGCATATCACGTATAATCTCTGTTCGTTCCAATGTATCAATATCGGAATGTAAATATTTTACACGTACACCGACTTCTCTTAAATAGTCTGTTAAATCTTCTGCCATTCTTTTCGTCAATGTTGTGATTAATACTTTATTCTTTTTCGCAACTTCTTTATTAATCTCACCTAGCAGATCATCTATCTGTCCCTCAACCGGCCGTACTTCTACCTCAGGATCCAGAAGGCCTGTTGGACGAATCACCTGCTGAGCACGTAGTAATTCATGTTCTTCCTCATACACGCCGGGTGTAGCTGAGACAAACAGCACTTGATTCAGCTTGCTTTCAAACTCCTCAAAATTAAGTGGTCTGTTATCTTTAGCAGAAGGCAAACGGAATCCATAATCAACAAGCGTTGTTTTTCTTGACTGATCTCCATGGTACATTCCCGCTATTTGCGGAACCGTCTTATGTGATTCATCAATCATCATGATAAAATCATCCGGAAAATAATCAATCAATGTGTATGGCGGCTGCCCCGGTTGCAATCCTGATAAATGTCTGGAATAATTTTCAATACCGGAACAAAAACCTGTTTCTTTTAACATTTCAACATCAAAATTTGTACGCTCTGCTATACGCTGTGCCTCCAATAATTTATCTTGGCGCTTGAATTCCTTTACACGTTCTTCCAATTCATCTTCAATCGCACCTACAGCACGTTTTATATTTTCCTTATCAACAACATAATGTGAAGCCGGGAAAATTGCCGCATGTTTTAATTCGCCCTTAATTTCACCGGTTAACACATCAACTTCAACAATTCTATCAATCTCATCTCCAAAAAATTCTACTCTGATAGCAGTGCTTTCAGCATTGGCCGGTATCACTTCCACAACATCTCCTCTGACACGAAATGTACCTCTATGAAAATCCATATCATTACGATTGTACTGAATTTCTATTAATTTTGAAATCAATTCATCCCTGTCCTTCTCCATGCCCGGACGCAATGAAATAACCATATTCTGATAATCTAATGGACTACCAAGGCCATAAATACAAGAAACACTGGCTACTATAATAACATCTCTGCGTTCTGTCAGTGCCATTGTTGCGGATAACCGCAATTTATCTATCTCATCGTTAATTGCTGAATCCTTAGCAATATAAGTATCTGAAGACGGAACATAGGCTTCTGGTTGATAGTAGTCATAATAGGAGACAAAGTATTCCACTGCGTTATTTGGAAAGAACTCTTTAAATTCCCCATACAACTGTGCTGCCAGTGTTTTATTGTGTGCTATGATCAGCGTTGGTTTATTCAATTGTTGGATGACATTCGCCATCGTAAATGTCTTACCAGATCCGGTGACGCCAAGCAATGTCTGGCACTGATTGCCTTCTTTAAAACCTTCGACTAGTTCTTTGATTGCCTGTGGCTGATCTCCTGTTGGTTTATATTCTGATACTAATTCAAAATGATCCATATGATTTCTCCTAATCCGCTCAAATCTGGCGGTGATAATTTTAGAAATAGTAGTTGTTTTCTTAGTATTGTTACTTGTCCAGTATATCATTCAAAAGGAAAAAAGTACAGAGCGAATCGAATGTTTGTTCTGTACTTTTAATTCTTATTTTTCCAAATGTATCAGTATATCATCTAACATAGCTTCAAAAAACTCTGCTGTTGGTTGTTCGTCTTTTTCCTTTATACGAATCAGTTCGTTTAAATCTTTATCAGATAAACATAAAATCAACTTTCCATTTTCCCTCAAGCAACCTTTTGTTGCTGAAAGTGCATTTCTACTTGCTCCTTCTCTTGACACAATAATTGCCACACTTCTTAATGCCTTTTTATACAAATATTTTTCTGTCGTATAAATTTCTCTTTGAGTTATTTTTTCTTTATAATTTTTGAATTCAAATACTATATATTTTGTATTAAAATAATTTTGTATTGTGTTAAAGAAATCCTGATTCACCCCATTTTTGATTTTACAACACAAATCAAAACAGTATAACCCATCATTGGAATGCTCTTGCACAGCCCATAAACTCAAATACTCTCCAAGTACATTTTTCAAAATTTCTGTACAAATCTTTTCATATTCCTTAAAAAATTCTTTTCCCGGTTGTATATCTTTTAACTGTTCTTCCCATGTTTTCTCCCTTTTTTTGATTTGTTTTTCTTCAAATAATTGCGGCTCTGGAATTTCTAATTGTAAATCATCTACACTATATGTTAATAACGATATAAATTCATTTTTTATATCTGAGTATTCTTCAAATAACCAAAGTAAATTTTTCACATCCCAAATATATATCCCGTATGTTTCAAAACAATTTGCTTTTATTTCTTTTGAAACAATATTTCCGATAACTAAAATTAAATTATCACCTTTTAATCGCAATAATCTTTCACATGCTCGCTTTATATTTTTTTCAATTGCATAATCGCTATTGTAAATTTTTAATTCAAAACAAATATCTTTTCCATCAACATTACATTTAAAATCACACAATTTTTCTTCTGCTATATTTTTACACTTTGAGATAAGATATCTTCTAAACAATTCTGCAAATGTTTGTCCTCTCATCATATTCGACTTTTGTAAAATATTTCTTTTCAATGTATTTCCTATTTCACTTGCTATTTGTTCCATGATTTTTATATTAGGAGCATACATCAACTGTCTATACATCCACGCTTTATTTCTTGTATCAAGTCGATAATCATCTGGCAGATTCTTCAACCTTGCCAATTCTCTATGAGTTATCTTTCTGATTACTTTTTTATCCCTGACCAATGGAATCTTTATTAAATTTGTATCTGCTAAATCTGATTCTATGTATTTATTTTGTTTCCAACAAAAAAATGTATCTTTTGTACTTATCTCACTAACATAATTGTGATTAACGTTTCGATAAAATTCTTCTACAGGCTTATTTTCCAATATTTCTTCTGGCGAAAGCATTTTCTTTTCATCAAAATAAGGAAATTCAAATGCATCATCTAATAACCTATGAATTGCCACTAAATAGACTCTTTTCTCTACTATTGGTAATCCAGTTGCCTGTTCTGTAGCTATTTGCTTATATTTGTAATTATATCCTCTACTATTTATATCGTCTAACAACTGTACAAACTGTTTCAATTTCAAACAAGCCTGCGGTATAAAAAAGCATATAATTTTCGGCATTCTATAATCTAAAATCAATTTAATGACATTATTAACATCTCTGGCATTTTTTTGTTTTCGACCAGCTATACTTAAATCTCTATAAAATACTCTATAAAAATCACATGCTAATATATCTATATCTGGCATATCTTCCAAATTGCTTGCCCATAATTGATCCAGTTCATTTATTTCATCACTTATATTTTTCTTATAAAGTTCAATTGCCCTTCTATCCTTTTCATAAGCTGCAACAACGCTACAACCAGCATTTTCAAATCCCATCGTCATTGCACCTATACCAGCACCTAATATTATAACTTTATTCTCCATGCGCGTTCATCCTTCCATATAATCTCCATTTACATGTTACAGCATGTTGCGACATAGTTTTGCTCTTTATATCTTAATATGTTAAAGCAACCGCTCTCAAATTAATTGTTTTTATTAGTTCCCATCATCTTTCCGAATCTCATCAATAATCCGACCTATATTACACGTAATCTGTCCTTTACACTGATGAATATCTTCATTGATTTTCTTTTCCTGCTCAATAGCAATCTCTATATTCTTCGCCAGTTCTCCAATTGCAGAATTCTTTTTGGGATTGATTCCTGTTCTGGCAAGTAACAGCTTATAGATAAATGTCTGATGTCCATCTTTTTCATTCTGGATAATCTGTTCAGCATTTGGTTCAATATCATCTTCGTATGAATTTTTATAATGCAACAACAGGAACAGTTCAAATGCCGGATTGCTAACTGCTAATATATTATTTTTCTCACCTTCTGCTACCAATTCATCATAATCAAGTACTTTTTCTTCAAAAATATCCCCATCAAATACAACAATCATCTTATCTCGTTCTTTATCAAATGCTATTTCCGGATTTTCTTTCTGATTTTCTGCGAACTCAATCAAACGTCTTGGGAATGAAATGTCCCTGTCTCCCTCTGTTTTTTCAAGTAACCGGATATCGATTAATGGATGAATATTTAACTCTTTTCGGATATCAATTAACTTTTTGAAATACCATGTTTCGGTATTAGCACCCTCACATATGAAGAAATATTTACGATAAGGCTCAATCTGTTCTTCTTCATCTGTAGTTCTGCTATTCCAATTCGTATAACTTCTTACTGGAGCCAAGGCTACTCCTCCTCTCTAGGTGCAGAAATACTTTCTGCACTGTCGCTGCAGTCGTCAGGTGTCTGTGCAAGCACATCCGTCTGACTCGTTGCTCGCGCAAAATCGAATGTTGAAAATACCGGTATCGCACCATATCTTCCTTCCAGATATGCCTTGCTCAACACTTTATCATACCTCTCCTTGAAACGATCTAAGGAATAAATAGAGCTTGCATTTTCTGCGTTACGTTCTACAAACCAGATTTCATCCCTTCTAAAAATAGCCTGATCCATAATGGATGATTCATGTGTAGTGAACAATAGCTGCATACGCTGCTCATCATGTAGCTGCATAAACAATTGCAAAAATCGTTCTGTCAGCTTCGGATGTAAGCTTCTCTCCAATTCATCCACAACATAAAGAACATCTTCTCGTTTATTCAACAGCATATCCATCAAATCGAATAATCTTCTTGTTCCATCAGACTCTTCATCAAAACCGAACTCATAAAATGACTTATTATGATGCAACCGGATTGTTGTGACCTTCGGTTCAGAATGTCCTTCAACTTCGATATTAAAGAAAGTTTCCTTCGACCTCATCGTCATTCTGAATGATGGTTCTTCCTGCTCTTCCATTCTATTTTTTACATGCTGCATCATCTTATCAAATACTGATTTCGGCAATGCATTTGATAACTCATCCAATGTAATTTCTTCAATTTTCACCTGGCTGATACCCGTATCAAATGTTTTGATCAATTTGTTAATCAGCTTCAGCGAATTATCATCATAATAATATTCCAAATCAATCAATGGCGTATCCGGTGTGATAATCGAAATATGATTCTGAATCCAATCATATACATCCCGGAAGAACAATAATTTAGATCGTGTGCTATATTTTTTCCCGCGATTCATTTCTGTCAGGAACAAAGATGTTTCATTTCCTTCAAAATCATCTGCATAGGTTTCAAATTTATTTTTTTCTGTGTTTGTCAGCGTAATGCCATCATTTAACACCGGACGTTTGCTTCCTTCTCGTTCAAAGAGACATTTTGCTGAACCATTCTGATATAATTCATATAACCATTCTCCGGTTACTTTTCGTCTGCTTAAAACTGCAGAAAAACCATAGGCATAAAATTTGTCACCTACAGTAATCTGAATTTCAAAACTACTTTCTCGTTCCTTATTCTCCTGCCGATTCTTACAAAACATCTGTGTAGCTTCTATCGGAATACCATTGCAGACACTATCTTTAAAAAATTTAAAGAACAATGCCAGATTGGTCTTTCCAGATGCATTTGCTCCATAAACTACTGCATATTTTAATAACTGGGTACTTTTTATCTTTAACCTGTGATTTGCATTTGTTCGTATTTTATTTGAGGAAATCATTGTCAGCTCTGCTGCTTTATCAAAAGATTTAAAATTTTCAACACTTACTTTTACTAACATTCTTATACACCTCCACCTTTATTATATGTTTTACTCTTCTCTCAGTCAATGTGATTTTTCTTATTTAGAGATTTTTTCGTTATATATTGTTTCTTTTTCTATTTTTAACAATTTTATTTTGAGTTATGCATATAATATCAATGTATAAGTCAGCTTTTTGTAGCGACACTATTTTACTAATGCCGCTACATGAAATATTACAATAAATAAAAACTTCTAATTCTTTTTTCTTCTATCTCTCCCAATCCATCCTTCCTGTCACATTCAACATCTTTTCTTCTCGGAAGCTGAGCATCTTTCCATTAGTTCCACCGACAATGATATGATCCAGCAATTCTATCCCCAGTAGCTGTCCGCACTTCTGCAGCTTCCTCGTAACGATCATATCCTCTTTTGACGGTTTCACATTGCCACTGGGATGATTATGAAGTCCAATGATTGCAGAAGCATTTGCCAGAATACTGCTCTTAAAAACTTCTCTGGGAATTACCAAAGATGCATTGATTGTTCCCACACTAACCAAATTCATATTGATTACCTGTCCATTATTTTTCATATTCAGGATGCAAAATACTTCTCTGTCGTATTGCGATAACTCCTTTGCCATCAATTCTACAACAGCCTGTGGACTGTCCAATGTCTGCTCACTATAAAGAGAAGGCTCTTTTACCAGACGGATATTCACAACTTCTAATTCATTCTCCATCCTTCTGATCTGCCACTCAAAATATGTTTAAATATACTCAAACACATCGAGAAATTGAAGTCCTCACGAATACTTCTTACTGCTT